>NZ_JBEYTB010000014.1:201761-244629 GCF_040642915.1 Actinomadura sp. NPDC047616 | reverse complement strand
CGGACTTGGCCACTGCGGCGTCCGCCTTCGCTTCAGTTGTCGTCATCAGGTGTCACTCCTTGATCAGGAGTTACACCGAAAACCGTACAGTCCCCACCCGAGGCCGGAGCGTGGTGAATGTTCCGAGCGCTGGCAGCTTGTTGCGAGTAGTGACCCGGGGAGGGCGGTCGGGGATTAGTGGACGCGGGGGAGCGGTCGAGTGTGTATGGGGGCTTGTGGGGCGGGGGTGGTGAGAATCTTCGTGAGGTGGGTTGAACCGGTTGGTAGTTGCCGAGCGTAACTAGGGATGGTTCGGCTTGGCGTTGGTGGCCGGATTGTTTGGGTTATTTGGGTCACATCGAGTTGCGGGATGGGGACGGTCTTTGAAGTCTCACCGTCCCGTCAGGTCGGCGTGACCTGCTCGATCGGATCGGGGCGGAGGCCCTGTGGGGTCGGCGGATCACGGGTCGTGAGCGCTCCCCGCGGGCGTTCGCACACGCCGGAAGGAGGTCCCGCGATGACGCACCGTGAGTATTTCCTGCCGCCACCCCCCTGACATTCGTGGCGTAAGGGGTTAGCGTTCCTGACATGGCACCCGCCCGGGTCCGTGGTTGCGTCGGACCGCGGTGCTCGTCGCGAGCACGTCCGCCGGTCCGGCTAGCCGATGCCAGGCGCAGGCGAAACGGCCCACGTAAGGCGACTTCTCGTCGACCGATCACGGTGCGCCTTAGAGGTAAGTCCTGCCCCGTCGGGGGGTCCGACATCCCCCGAGCAGGGAGAAGGGGAGTAGTGGCGAGAGCGCCGCGAGACCCTCAGCAGGCGGATGTGGGGACGAAGACCAGGTCGGCCGGGCGGGTGCGACCCCGACAACGCGAGTCCGTCATCTCCGGGAGAAGGGGGGTCCCGCGTGGACATCATCGTCAGGGGCCGTCATACCGATGTCGACGACAGGTTCCGACGGCATGTCGACGGCAAGCTGGCCAAGATCGAGCGACTGAACCAGAAGGTCATCCGGGTGGACGTGGAGGTCTCCCAGGAGCGCAACCCGCGCCTGGCCGACCAGCGTGAGCGGGTCGAACTCACGATCCGGTCCCGGGGGCCTGTGATCCGCGCCGAGGCCGCGGCCGAGGACCGTTACGGAGCCCTCGACGTGGCCATGGACAAGCTGGAGAACCGGCTGCGCCGGCAGAGCGACCGGCGCAAGGTGCACCACGGCAGCCGCGCCCCCGCGAAGCTCGCCAAGATGGAGCCGCTGCCCGAGCCGGCGGGCCCGCCGCTCGCCGAACCAGGGTCCGTCGCCACCACGGCGGCCGCCGAGCCCGAGACGCGCCGGGAGGAGCCGGCCGAATCACACGAGAACCTCGTCCCGATTCCCATGGAGGGCGACGGCCCGCTCATCGTGCGCGAGAAGTTCCACCGGGCCGAACCGATGGGCATCGAGCAGGCCCTGTTCGAGATGGAGTTGGTGGGGCACGACTTCTACCTCTTCCGCGACAAGTCCACCGGCCACCCCTCCGTGGTCTATCGGCGGCGCGGCTGGGACTACGGAGTCATCCGCCTTGTCGAAGAGTGATGCGGCACTTGCGGCACGTCACCGGCCAGGGCATGTCATGATCTAGAAAGGCGTAACTCAGCAAGCCGCGGACGCGGTGGTCCGGGGCGAAGGGCACGCGCGCCACGCGTGCCCGCTGCGCGTGGCTCGCGCCCCGCGCCGCATCGCCCGGGGCCACCGCCCCGCGGAACCCTCCGGAAGACCAGATCGCTGACAGTGAAGGGGGGAAGCGGCGTTCTCCTGCACGCCGCGACTCAGGTGAGCGAGAATCCCGAGGCTCGCGGCGCCGCCGCGGTGCCCCGTCAGGCCGCGGGCGGCGGCGGCAGGGGCGACGCGCAGGGCCCCGCCGACCCCATCCGCGTGCTCATCGTGGACGATCACGCGTTGTTCCGGCGCGGCCTGGAGATGGTGCTGCAGGACGAGCCCGACATTGAGGTCATCGGCGAGGGCGGGGACGGTCACGAGGCGGTCGAGATGGCCGGCGACCTGCTGCCCGACGTCGTCCTGATGGACATCCGCATGCCCCGCCGCAGCGGCATCGAGGCGTGCACGGCGATCAAGGACGCGGCGCCCAGCGCGAAGATCGTGATGCTGACCATCAGCGACGAGGAGGAGGACCTCTTCGAGGCGATCAAGGCCGGGGCCACCGGTTACCTGCTCAAGGAGATCTCCATCGACGAGGTCCCCCAGGCGGTGCGCGCGGTGCACGGCGGCCAGTCGCTGATCAGCCCGTCCATGGCCTCCAAGCTGATCACCGAGTTCGCGGCGCTGGCCAAGCGCAGCGAGGAGCGGCAACAGCAGGTCCCCGCACCCCGGCTCACCGACCGCGAGATGGAGGTGCTGCGGCTGGTCGCCCGCGGCCTCGGCAACCGGGAGATCGCCCGCGAGCTGTACATCTCGGAGAACACCGTCAAGAACCACGTCCGCAACATCCTGGAGAAACTGCAACTGCACTCCCGCATGGAAGCGGTCGTCTACGCCGTACGGGAAAAACTCCTGGAAATCACCTGAGGCAGGCCCGCGCCCACGGACGGCCCCAGGTCAGCCAGCGGCAGCATGCCGTCAGCCCGCAGGGCCAGGTCAGCCGGCGGCGGCCAGGTCAGTCCGCTAGGGCAGGTCAGTCGGCCGGGCAGGTCAGTCCGCTGGGGCAGTCTGTCGGCAGGGCGCACTTCCCGGCCGAGGCCGACACATCCCGTTGAAGACCCGAAGTCAGTCAGTCGCTGGGACAGACCCCGCCGAGAGACGGCTCACCTACATCATCACCGTCAGTAGGTGTTTGCCGAGTCAGTCGGCGGGGGGCGTGCAGTCAGTTTCGCAGGGCCAGGTCAACCGGCTGTGGCTATGTCAGCCGGTGACGGCGTAAAGGTCTCTGCGCAGGGCCGGGTCGGCTGGCGGCGTGCAGGTCAGTCGGCGGCCTGCAGGTCTCTCCGCAGGGCCAGGAGGCCCAGGGTTGCGTAGCCGCCTGTGATCGCCGCCAGGCCCGCCGCCGATCGGCGCGGTACGTCCCCGCGAACCAGGTGGGCGACCCCGGCCGCGGTGTCGCAGACGTCCACCACCAGGCAGAGCCTGCGCCAGCGTCGCCGTGCCGGCGGATCGCTCAGCAGGTAGCCCAGGCCGAGCGCGAGGGCCCTGCTGCCGAAGACCCGGATCATGTACCTGAGCTCAGGCGTCTCCCGGTCGCCCATTCCCGCCAGCTTCACGTTGAGACCGGGTGCGGCCAACGCCAGCGCTCCCCAGACGACGCGGCCGCTCGCAGCCGCTTCCAGTAGGCGTTCCATGCCGCGACCCTGCCAGCCACGCGGCCGTGGATCGATTACGCGAGACGTAAGGCACCGCGCGACCGAAAGATCCGTGCGCACGGCACCATCCCGTCGATCGCGGCGCTGCCCGCCCCCACCGGGAGCCAGCAGGCCGGGGTCCGCGCACCCCCGCCGCCCGGCCACAGAGGACGGCCGCCGATGAGACGACGCGCAGGTCCGGCCGCGCCTCTGTCGGACGGTGCGGCGGATGACGCGCGGGTCCGGCCGGCGCCCCCCGTCCGGCCGGGCCCCGTTGGGCGGCGGTGTGGCGGGATGGCGGCCGGGTCCGGGCAGTCCCCCCCGTGCGGCCGAGCTTCCGTTGGGCGGCGGTGTGGCGGGATGGCGGCCGGGTCCGGCCAGTGCCCCCGTCCGACCGAGCCTCCATCGGACGGTGCGGCGGGACGACGGCCGGGTCCGGCCAGTCCCCCGTGCGGCCGAGCCTCTGCTTGCGGGTTGTTGGGCGTGAGGCTAGCGGGGTGGGGCGGGGGTCGGGGTGGGGAGAGGTCACCGGCTATCTGGGTTTGTCGGTGTTTGGGGTTAGCATCGGGCGGGTGACGGACATCGACATCAGTGCGGACGAGGTGCGGCGGCTGCAGCTTCGGGCGCAAGGGCTGCTCGGGACGGACGGCAGGCGCGGCGGTGTGCCGGGGGTTCTGCGGCGGCTGGGGGCCGTCCAGCTGGACACGATCTCCGTGCTCGCGCGCTCCCACGAGCTGGTGCCCTACGCGCGCCTCGGGCCGGTCGGGAGGACGGCGGTCGAGGAGGCGTACTGGGGCGACGGCACCGGATTCGAGTACTGGGCGCATGCGGCGTCCGTGCTGCCGATGTCGGAGTGGCCGTTCTTCGCCTTCAGGCGGCGCGCGTTCCGCCGCCGGGGGTGGCGGTGGCACAAGGTGCCCGAGGGCGTGTGCGACGACGTGCTCAAGCGGTTGCGCGTCGACGGGCCGCTCACCACGAAGGAGCTGGGCGGCGCCAAGTCGGGCGGGGACTGGTGGCAGTGGAGCGACCACAAGATCGCCATTGAGTGGCTGCTGGACATCGGCGAGGTCGTGTGCGTCCGGCGGGTCGGCTGGCGGCGGGTGTACGACCTGGCCGAACGCGCCGTCCCCGCCGACCTGCTGGCCGAGGAGCCGGACGACGAGACGTGCCTGACCCGGCTGGTCGCGCACGCCGGGCGGGCCCTGGGCGTGGCGACCCGCGCGGACCTGGCCGACTACTTCCGGATCAAGGCCGAGCAGGTCGACGCGGTGGTCGAGGCGGCCGGCCTGGTGCCCGTGCGCGTGGCGGGATGGCGGAACGGCGCCTGGGCCGACCCCGAGGCGCTCTCCGCCCCGGCGCGCGGACGGCACGTCACGACGCTGCTGTCCCCGTTCGACTCACTGGTCTGGGACCGGGCCCGCACGTCCCGCGTGTTCGGCTTCGACCACCGGCTGGAGGCCTATGTGCCGAAGGCCAAGCGGGTCCACGGCTACTTCACCATGCCCGTGCTGGCCGGGGGACGGCTCATCGGGCGCGTCGACCCGGCCCGCGAAGGCACGACCCTGGTGGTCCGTCAGGCGTCGCTGGAGCCATGGGCGACCCGGACGGCCGCCCGTACGGAGTCGTCCGTCGCCGCCCTGTGCACGGCGCTGTGGAACGCGGCGGACTGGGTCGGCTGCGACGCCGTACGCGTCGAACGCATGAACCCAACGGAACTTCTCGGTAACGTCAACGCCGGCCTGGCGCGGTAGGCGCGCCGGGTAAAAAATCGCGCCGGTCAGCCGTGGGGGGTGCGCTGGCTGTCGGTGCGGACGGGCTTGTCCAGGGTTTCGCCGGCCAGCCCGCCGCGGCGCTTGTCGGTGCGGGTGCCGAAGACGGAGTAGTCGACGATCTCCGGGATGACCCGGGGCGCGTCCACCACCACGTCGGAGAAGATGTGCACCATCCCGCCGACGACGAAGCCGACCACCACGATCCCCACGCCGACCCAGAACCCGACCCAGGCCGGGCCCATGCACAGGGCGAATCCGCCGACCAGGAACCCGGTGATCATGATGCCGACCGCGACCCACGAACTGGGCCGTCCGGCATGCGAGCCGTGCCCCTCCTGCGGTTGTCCTTCCGTCATCGAACGCCTCCCCTCGGGTATGCCGAGACACCTTCCTCGGGACGGAAAGGTCAAACGGAGTGCGCGCTGGATTGCGTCGTGGAGTGACCTAGACCATCCTGAGACTCGCCTACGATGGCATCGTACGTGTGGTGTGCGTGCCGCCGAGCGGCGGTGACCCACGATCTGCAAGGAGCCTTGAGAGTGCCACCGGTCATCGACAAGATTCTTCGTGCGGGCGAAGGTAAAACCCTGCGCAAGCTCAAGAAGCTCGCGGATCAGGTCAACTCCATCGAGGAGGACTTCCTCGAGATGAGTGACGCCGAGCTGCGCGAGCTGACCGACAAGTATCGGGAGCGCATCGCAGACGGCGAGTCCCTGGACAACCTGCTGCCGGAGGCGTTCGCCACCGCCCGCGAGGCGGCCCGCCGCGTGCTCGGCCAGCGGCACTTCGACGTGCAGGTCATGGGCGGCGCCGCGTTGCACCTGGGCAACATCGCCGAGATGCGGACCGGTGAGGGCAAGACGCTCACCGCGGTGCTGCCGGCGTACCTGAACGCGCTGTCCGGCGACGGGGTGCACGTCGTCACCGTCAACGACTACCTGGCCAAGCGCGACGCCGAGTGGATGGGGCGCGTGCACCAGTTCCTCGGCCTGGAGGTCGGCGTCATCCTCCCGCAGATGACGCCCGAGGAGCGGCGCGCCGCCTACAACGCCGACATCACCTACGGCACCAACAACGAGTTCGGCTTCGACTACCTGCGCGACAACATGGCCTGGAGCCTGGAGGAGTGCGTCCAGCGCGGCCACAACTTCGCGATCGTGGACGAGGTCGACTCGATCCTGATCGACGAGGCCCGGACCCCGCTGATCATTTCGGGGCCGGCCGAGCAGAACTCCAAGTGGTACACGGAGTTCGCCAAGATCGTGCCGCGGCTCAAGCGCGCCGAGCCGATTCCCGGCGAGGTGGACAAGTACGGCCCGGGCGACTACGAGGTCAACGAGAAGAAGCGCACGGTCGGCATCACCGAGTCCGGCGTGGAGAAGGTCGAGGACTGGCTCGGCATCGACAACCTCTACGACTCGGTCAACACCCCGCTGGTCAGCTTCCTCAACAACGCGCTGAAGGCCAAGGAGCTGTTCAAGCGCGACAAGGACTACGTCGTGATGAACGGCGAGGTCCTGATCGTGGACGAGTTCACCGGCCGCATCCTGCACGGCCGCCGGTACAACGAGGGCATGCACCAGGCCATCGAGGCCAAGGAGGGCGTGCCGATCAAGGACGAGAACCAGACCCTCGCCACGATCACGCTGCAGAACTACTTCCGCCTGTACAACAAGCTGTCCGGGATGACCGGTACCGCCATGACCGAGGCGGCCGAGTTCAACAAGACCTACAAGATCGGGGTCGTGCCGATCCCGACCAACAAGCCGATGGTCCGCAAGGACGTCCCGGACGTGGTCTACAAGACCGAGCAGGCCAAGTTCGAGGCGGTCGTCGACGACATCGCCGAGCGGCACGAGAAGGGCCAGCCGGTGCTGGTCGGCACCACCTCGGTGGAGAAGTCCGAGCGGCTGAGCAAGATGCTCAAGCGGCGCGGCATCCCGCACCAGGTGCTGAACGCCAAGCACCACGAGCAGGAGTCGGCGATCGTCGCCGAGGCGGGCCGCAAGGGCGCGGTCACCGTGGCCACCAACATGGCCGGTCGCGGTACCGACATCATGCTCGGCGGCAACCCCGACTTCCGCGCCGACCTGGAGCTGCACCAGCGCGGCCTGTCGCCGCTGGAGACGCCCGAGGAGTACGAGGCGGCCTGGCCGGAGGCGCTGGAGAAGGCCAAGGAGGCCGTCAAGGGCGAGCACGAGGAGGTCGTCGAGAGCGGCGGCCTGTACGTGCTGGGCACCGAGCGGCACGAGTCGCGGCGCATCGACAACCAGCTGCGCGGCCGGTCCGGACGTCAGGGCGACCCGGGCGAGTCCCGGTTCTACCTGTCGCTGGAGGACGACCTGATGCGGCTGTTCAACTCGGCCCGGGTCGAGGCGATCATGACGCGCCTGAACATCCCGGACGACGTGCCGATCGAGTCCAAGATCGTGTCCAACGCGATCAAGTCGGCGCAGGGCCAGGTCGAGCAGCAGAACTTCGAGATGCGCAAGAACGTCTTGAAGTACGACGAGGTGCTCAACCGGCAGCGGCAGGTCATCTACGCCGAGCGCCGCAAGGTGCTGGAGGGCGCCGACCTGCACGAGCAGGTCCGCAACATGATCGACGAGGTCGTCGAGGGCTATGTCGCGGGCGCCACCGGCGAGGGCTTCGCCGAGGAGTGGGACCTCGACAAGCTGTGGAAGGCGTTCAAGCAGCTGTACCCGATCTCGTTCAGCGTCGAGGACCTGACCGAGGAGATCGGCGGCGACATCTCCAACCTGGACGCCGAGACGCTGGCCGAGCGGGTCCGCAAGGACGCCCAGGCCGCCTACGACGCCCGCGAGGAGGAGCTCGGCGCGGAGGTCATGCGCGAGCTGGAGCGCCGCGTCGTGCTGTCGGTGCTCGACCGCAAGTGGCGCGAGCACCTGTACGAGATGGACTACCTGCAGGAGGGCATCGGACTGCGGGCCATGGCGCAGCGCGACCCGCTGGTGGAGTACCAGCGGGAGGGCTACGACATGTTCAACGCGATGCTCGACGGCATCAAGGAGGAGTCGGTCGGCTACCTGTTCAACCTCGAGGTCGAGGTCGAGGAGCAGCCGCAGACGCCCAAGGTCGGCGCCGCCCCGGTCGAGGTGTCCAAGACCGCCCCGGCCGAGGGAGCCCAGGAGGAGGCCCCGGCGGCCGAGGAGGGCGAGGAGGCCGAGCACGAGGCGCCCGCCATCCGCGCCAAGGGCCTGGAGAAGCCGCAGCGCCCCAAGAAGCTGGACTACTCCGCGCCCACCGTCGACGGCGAGGGCGGCGTGGAGCACCACAGCGAGGAGGCCGCGGACCCGTACGAGGGCGTCGGCCGCAACGACCCCTGCCCGTGCGGCTCGGGCAAGAAGTTCAAGCGCTGCCACGGCGACCCGCGCAACAAGTAGCCCGCACGACCTGACAGCGGCCTCCCAGGCACCCGCCCGGGAGGCCGCTGCGCGTTCTCGGCACTCCCGAGCGCGGCCTAGGCCACCTTGGGCCTCACGACTCCCTTCCCACGCCGGACGCGGCGGGCACGCAGGTGACCGAGGCGAACGCGCTCGGCCGCCGCGACGAGCCGGAGATGTCGTGACATCGTGCGTCCCGCGGGCGGCCCGGATGGAACGGGTGGGACGGGCCATCCGGGCGATGGCCGGTTGCGGTCAGGTGCCGCGGCGACGGGGCGGATTCGCGGCGCGCGGCTGCGGTCTCTTCGGGGTGCGCGGACGTGGCGTCGGCGGTGAAACCGGCGCAGGAGGCCGCGGGCGCGAGGTGGTGGACCTTCCCGCGCGTTGGGGCGGAGTGGTCGTCTCCAGGGCGGTGCATCGCCAGCGACCCCGGTGGCGTTCGAGGCGGAGGGCGAGGGCCTGGACGTGACCGGCGAGGACGACCACGGCGCCGGTCTCGGCGACGTCCGGGGCGGGTTCCTGGAGCCAGGTCGTCAGGACGCGCGGTGGCGCGGTGCGGGCGCCGGAGGCGAGCGGGAGCGGGTGGGCGGCCAGCACGTGGCAGACCTCCGGGGCGGCGCGGCGGGACAGGTGGTGCAGGGTGCGCGTCCCCGCCAGGACCTCGGTGACCAGGTGGACGATGGCGGCGGCCGCGCCGCGCAACTCTTCCTGGGGCGGGCGTTCGGCCAGGTGGAGGGGTGCCCGGTCGCGGCCGCGGGCCGGGGGCGCGGCGGCGCGTACGGGACGTGGGCCGGGCTCGTGAGTCCAGCGGAGGGCCAGGGCGCCGTCGGTGGGGCGGAACTGCTCGCGCATGGTGGTCTCCTCGTGTCGGGGCGCCCGGAGGGGAAGGGCGCCGACTACAAGGAGCCGCGGACGGTCCGTCTGATACGTGCTGGCCGGATGCGGTCAAGGGGCCAGCCCCGGGCGGTGCCCTCGGCCTCGCCGCGCTTCGCGACACCCCGCCCGCGAGCCCTGGCGCGAGCGGGTGCCCCCAGGAGGGGCGGGCGGCCTGGGAGACGGCGCGGGAACGAGAAAGGCCGCGTGGGAGACGGGGTGTGAACGAGAAAGGCCGCGGCGGCGGGCCGTCGAGCCCGCCGCCGCGGCCGGAGTCCTCCTGAGGGCGGGAGGTGGGAGGACTCGTCAGAAGGTGACTACGACGTGCTGGTCTCCGCGGCGTCGCCCTTCTTCGAGCGGCCCGCCTTCTTGCCCGAGCCGGCCAGTTCCGGGGAGGCGGCGGGGTCGGCCGCGGCCGACTCCTCGCCCTCCGGTTCGCGGCCGGGGGTGGGGATGTTCATCTTGCGGATCAGGAAGCTGAACAGCAGGTAGTAGATCGCCGCGTAGACCAGCCCCATGATGATCAACGCGAGCAGGTTGTGGGTGTTGTCCTTCGAGCCGTTGATCAGCATGTCGATGCCGCCGGCGGAGAAGCTGAAGCCCAGTTTCATGTCGAGCGCGTCCGCGACGGCCATGGAGACGCCGGTGAGCAGGGCGTGCACGCCGAACAGGACCGGCGCCACGAAGATGAACGCGAACTCGATGGGCTCGGTGATGCCGGTGACGAACGCGGTCAGCGCGGCGGAGAACATGATGCCGCCGACGGCCGAGCGGCGGTGCGGCGGCGCGGCGCGCCACATGGCCAGCGCGGCGGCGGGCAGCGCGAACATCAGGACCGGGAAGTAGCCGGTCATCGACCAGCCCGCGCCGTCGGCGCCGTTGAGGTAGCAGTTCAGGTCGCCGGCGTAGGTCTTGCCGTTGACGGTGCACTCGGGGATCTGCGTCCAGACGACGTTGTTAGGGATGTGGTGCAGGCCGAGCGGCAGCAGCAGCCGGTTGATCACGCCGTAGACGCCCGCGCCGATCGTGCTGTTGTCGGCCATCCACTCGCCGAAGTTGGTGAGCCACTTGCCGAGCACCGGCCAGACGAAGCCGAACACCACGCCGAGGATCATCGCGGTGAACGCGGTGATGATCGGGACGAACCGGCGGCCGCCGAAGAACGCCAGCCAGGTCGGCAGCTTGATCCGGTAGAAGCGCTGGTAGAGCAGGGCGGTGACGAGCCCGATGACGATGCCGCCGAGCACCCGGGTGGGGTTCTGGGCGGCCAGGTCCAGCACCAGGTTGGGCTTGCCCGGGTTGTCCGGATCGAACAGCTGCTTACCGATCTTGGCCTTGAGGTCGTCGTCGAACCGGACGAAGAAGACGTTCATGCTGACGTAGTGGAAGACCATGTAGCCGACGACGGCGGCCAGCCCGGTCGAGCCGTCGGACTTCTTGGCGAATCCCACGGCGACGCCCACCGCGAACAGCAGCGGCATCCAGTCGAACAGCGCGCCCCCGGCGCCGGAGAAGACCTGCGCGACCCGGTCGGCGCCGGAGAAGCTGATCCACGGGTCGGCCGCCTTGTCGGTGCCGATCACGTCCGGCTGGCCGAGGCGCAGGAGCAGGCCGGCCGCGGGCAGGACGGCGATCGGCAGCATCAGGCTGCGGCCGATGCGCTGGAGGACGGCCAGGGCGGCCGACCCGCGGCCTGGTGCCGCGGTCCCGCCCACTGCGGTTGTGGAACTCATCGGGTTTTCCTCCTTGTAGCCGGGGGAGTGCTACGTGCGCGATGGCGGGTTTCCGAGGGACGTGCGGATCTGGTAGCGGTCGGCCCGGTAGGTCGACACGCCCAGTTCCGCGCACACGCCACCGGTGTAGGAGCGTCGCCGCAGGAGCAGGACGGCGCTGCCGCGGGGTATCTGCAGGTGACGGGCCTCCGTGGCGTCGGCCACGGCGGCGTCGATGGTCTGGTCTCCGGCGTCGAACACCACGCCGTAGACCGCCTCCAGGACGCCGTACAGGGAACGGTCGGCCAGCCGCCGGTCGAGCAGGTCGGGAGCGAGCGAGGCCAGGATGTGCGCCCGCTCCAGCGCCATCGGCTGGCCGTCGGCGGTGCGCAGCCGTTCGATGACGTGGACGCGGGTCCCGGTCTCGACGTTGAACAGCCGCGCCAGGTGGGCATCGGCGGCGATCGTGCGCCGGTCCAGGTCGACCGCGCCCGGCCGCAGCCCGCGGGCCAGCATGTCCTCGGTGAACGAGACCAGCCGCAGCGGCATCTCGATCTTGGGTCGGGCGACGAAGGTGCCCTTGCCCGGCACCCGGTACAGCCGCCCCTCGGAGACGAGCTGGTCGACGCCCTGCCGGACGGTCATCCGGGACAGCCCGTACCGGACGCACAGCTCGCGCTCGGACGGGATCGGCGCGTCCACCGGCAGCTCCGCCGACTCGATCAGGTCGAGCAGGATCGCCCGGAGCTGGAAGTACTTCGGGACGGGACTGTGCGGGTCGATGGCTGTCACGTGGTCGTCGTCCTCGGGGTCCGGAGCCGGATACCTAGGTACGTACTGGTCTAGGCCGGACTAGACCACAGCATTAAACGTCATGTCAATGCACAGATGGATAACGGCCGGATTAAGCCAGAACATTGCGAAACTGCAGGTCAGCCCCCATGGCGGCCGTCGCCGGGCGATCTTGGCGGGCCCGTCCGGTGCGGCGGCTCGTCCGGGAGAGCGGCCGGGGCCGTTCCCGGAGACTTGCCCCCGGCATCTTCGCTCTGTCCGTTTGGTGGAGTATGGTGACGACTGGTCTAGTCCGGACTAGACCAGTCCAGAGCGCCGTCACCTCCGCACGGAGAGCACCCCCATGGCAGCACTGCTCCTCGCCGCGAAGAACCTGATCGCCGCCCCCGACGGCGACGGTCCCACCCGCCTGCTGTCCCCGGGATACGTCCGCGTGGCGGACGGCGTGATCACCGAGGTCGGCGAGGGCGCCCCGCCCGCACCGCCGGACGTGGACCTGGCCGCCGGCACGCTCGCCCCCGGCCTGGTCGACCTGCAGGTCAACGGCTACTTCGGCCACGACCTGGCGGACGCGGACGAGGCCGGCTGGCACGAGATCGTCCGGCGGCTCCCCGAGACGGGCGTCACCGCGTTCCTGCCCACGTTCATCACCGCGCCGGTCGCGACGCAGGCCGAGGCGCTGCGCCGCGCCCGCGACCTGCTGCCCGCCCTGCCGGACGGAGCCCGCGTGCTGGGCGTCCACCTCGAAGGGCCGTTCCTGTCGGCCGAGCGCAAGGGCGCGCACAACGCCGACTGGCTCGCCGACCCCACGCCCGAGGCGGTCGCGACCCTCCTGGAGACCGGCCTGGTCAAGCTGGTCACCCTCGCGCCCGAACGGGACGGCGCGATCGAGGCGATCGGGACGCTCGTCGAGCACGGCGTGCTGGTCAGCGTCGGGCACAGCGACGCGACCGCCGAGCAGGTCGCGCGGGCCGCCGACGCGGGCGCCCGCAAGGTCACCCACATCTTCAACGCCCAGAGCGGCGTCCACCACCGCGAGCCCGGCGTCGCCGCGCAGGCGCTGGCCGACCCGCGGCTGCACCCCGGCCTCATCCTCGACCTGCATCACGTGTCGGACGTCGCGGCCCGCGTGGTGTTCGCGGCCGCCGCCGGACGGGTCGTGCTGGTCACCGACGCGGCGGCCGCCGCGGGCATGCCGCCGGGCACCTACGACCTGGGCGGCGAGCCGATCGAGCTGCCCGCCGAGGGGCCGCCGCTGCGCGCCGACGGCACGATCGCCGGTTCGGCGCTGCGACTGGACGCCGCGATCGGCAACGCGATCGCCCTCGGCGTCGACCCGGTCACCGCGGTCGACGCCGCCACCCGCGTCCCGGCCGACCTGCTCGGCCGCCCCGACCTCGGCCGCGTCGCACCCGGCGCGGCCGCCGACCTGGTGTGGCTCGGGCCCGACCACCGGGCGCGTGCCACCTGGGTCAAGGGGCACATCGTTTTCCAAGGGCGCAACGTGTTCCAGGGGGGTTCATGACCACCAGCCGCATGCGGGCCGAGATCGGCGACCAGCCGGACGCCCTGGCCCGCACCATCGAGGCGTTGCTGCCGCGCATGTCCGATGTCGGCCTGCTGGCCCGGGGCACCCGCCAGGTGCTGTTCATCGCGCGCGGGTCGTCCGACAACGCCGCGGTGTACGGGCGGTACCTGGTGGAGTCGCACACCGGACGGCTCGCCACGCTCGCCGCGCCGTCCATCGCCACCGCCTACCGCAGCCGCGTCGACCTGTCCGGCGTGCTGGCCGTGGCGATCAGCCAGTCCGGCAAGACCGAGGAGATCGTCGAGACCCTGGAGTGGGCGGCGTCCTGCGGCGCCCGCACCGTCGCGGTCACCAACGGCGCCGCGTCCCCGCTGGCCGAGGCCGCCGAGGTCGCGCTGGTCACCGAGGCCGGGGACGAGCTCGCCGTCCCGGCCACCAAGACCTACACCACCCAGCTGGCCGCGCTGGCGGTGCTGGCCCTCGGCCTCGGCGCCGAGGTCGACCAGGCCGACCTGCGCCGGGTGCCGGACGAGGTGGCGCGGCTCATCGCGGTGACCGAGGCGGCCGAGGCGCTGCCCGCGATCGTCGCGGAGCTGGCCGCGGTGCAGGGCGCGGTGGTGTCCGGACGCGGCATCGCGTTCGGCACCGCGCTGGAACTGGCCCTGAAGATCAAGGAGGCGTGCTACCTGCACGCCATGGGCCTGTCGTACGCCGACCTGCTGCACGGCCCGATCGCGGTGGTGGACGACAGGACGCCCGCCCTGCTGGTCGCCGCCGGTTCCGGGCCGACCCTGGCCGGCACGGTGGCGCTGGCCCGCCGGGTGCGCGGGGCGGGCGCCCAGGCGTACGGCATCGGCGGCGGCGAGGGGCTGGCCGACGCGTGCTCGCGCGCGCTGCCGGGCCCCGACCTGCCCGAATGGGTCGCGCCGCTGGGGCTGATCGTGCCGGGGCAGCTGCTGGTGGAGGCGCTGGCCCGGGCGCTCGGCGTCGACCCCGACGTGCCTCGCGGGCTCAACAAGGTCACCCAGACCGACTAGCGGACTCCCCCGGGTCCGCCAGGTTTCCCCGGGATCATCCAGGAAAGGGACGAGCGGATGGACAAGGCCGAGGCCATCATCGCCGCGCTGGGCGGCGCCGACAACATCGACGAGATCGAACCGTGCGCCACCCGGCTGCGCACCGTGGTCTCGGACGCGGACCTGGTGAACGAGGCCGGGCTGAAGGCCGCGGGCGCGTTCGGCGTGATGCGCAGCGGAAACGTCGTGCAGGTGGTGGTGGGGCCGGAGGCCGACACCATCGCCAGCGACATCGAAGACCTGCTGGACTGACCCCCGGGAGCCCCGCGATGACGCGAGTTCTGTCACCGGTCGGCGGGCGCGTCGTCGGCCTGGCCGGAGTGCCCGACCCGGTGTTCGCGCAGGCCATGGTCGGCCCC
This sequence comes from Actinomadura sp. NPDC047616, assembly GCF_040642915.1. Lineage (NCBI taxonomy): Bacteria > Bacillati > Actinomycetota > Actinomycetes > Streptosporangiales > Thermomonosporaceae > Actinomadura > Actinomadura sp. NPDC047616. The sequence goes on along the minus strand of NZ_JBEYTB010000014.1, from coordinate 229,804 downwards.
GGCACCGCCGTCGATCCCGAGCGCGCGCCCGGTCAGGCCATCGCCCCGGTGACCGGCACGATCGTCAAGCTGCACCCGCACGCCTACGTCGTCGTCGACGACGAGGGCCACGGCGTGCTGGTGCACCTGGGCGTGGACACCGTCCAGCTCAAGGGCGAGGGGTTCGAGCTGCTGGTCGCCGAGGGCGACGCGGTCGTGGCGGGGCAGCCCGTGGTGGGCTGGAACCCCGCCGTGATCGAGGCGGGCGGCCGGTCGCCGGTGTGCGCGGTGGTGGCGCTGGACGCCGCCGCCGACGCGTTGTCCGACGTGAGGGAGTCCGGAGCCGTCGAGAAGGGGGCCGAGCTGTTCACATGGCGCTGAGCGACGTCCCGCCCGGTGCCGAGGGGCGCCGCGGCCCGGCGGAGGTCCCGCTGCAAGCCGCGGTGTTCGACCTGGACGGCACCCTGGTCGACACCGAGCCGCGCAACCGCGTCATGTGGGCGCGGCTGTTCCAGGCGCACGGCGCCCCCCACGACGAGGCGCTGATCGCCTCGTTCGCGGGGCGGCGCGGCCTGGAGGTGCTGTCCGAGCTGGCGCACCTGTTCCCCGGCCGCACCGTCGACGAGCTGTTCGCGCAGGTGGTGTCGTACGGCGCCGCGCCGGACATGCCGCCGGTGGCGCCGGTGCCGGGCGCGGTCGAGCTCGTCCGGGCCCTGCACGAGGCGGGCGTGCCGATGGCGGTGGTGACCTCCGCGCAGCGCCCGTACGCCGAGGCCCTGCTGGACGACCTCGGCATCCTGGAGCTCCCGGCGGCGACCGTGACCGCCGGGGACGTGGCCACCGGAAAGCCGGACCCGGAGGGCTTTCTGGCCGCGGCCGAGATGCTCGGCGTGCCGCCCGCCGACGCGGTGGCCTTCGAGGACGCCCCGGCGGGGGTGGCCGCGGTGAAGGCCGCGGGCATGACGTGCGTCGGCGTGACGACCACCCAGCCGGCGCGGGCCCTGGACGGGGCCGACCATCTGGTGGCGAACCTGAAGGAAGTGGAGCTCTCGCCGGGACCCGTCCTGCGGGTGTTCGGGGGCCGACCGCGCCGGGAACCACCCGGGCGCGGTGACGATGAGGAGTAGCTGTGAGCCAGCGCAACGTCAAGATCGAGTCCAAGGTGGGGCTGCACGCGCGCCCGGCCGCGCTGTTCGTGCAGACCGCGGCCAAGGCCGATGTCGACGTGACCGTGGCCAAGCCGGGCGGCGAGCCGGTGAACGCCAAGAGCATCCTGGCGGTGCTGGGCCTGGACGCCCGGCACGGCGAGGAGGTCGTCATCCGCGCCGAGGGCGACGGCGCCGAGGAACTGCTCGACACGCTGGAGGCCCTGCTCAAGCAGCCGGAGCCGGAAAGTGCCTGACCCGACGGCGTCCGCGGGCGGCACGCTGCGCGGCGCGGGCGTCAGCCCCGGTGTCGGCGCCGGTCCGGTACGGGTGGTGGCGGGCGCCGTGCCCGAGCCGCCCGCCGGGTCGCGGCACGGCGGCGACGCCGAGGCCGAGCGCGCGACCGCCCTGGCCGCCCTCGAAGCGGTCGCCGCCGACCTGGAGGCGCGGGCCGTCCGCGCGGCCGACGTCGGCAACACCGACGGCCGCGACGTGCTGAACGCGCAGGCGCTGATGGCCCGCGACCCGGGCCTGGCCGACGGTGTCGCCGCCAGGATCGGCGAAGGCACGGCGGCGGCGCGGGCGGTGTTCGAGGCGTTCGGCACCTACCGCGAGATGCTCGCCGGGGCCGGGGAGTACCTGGCCGCGCGGGTGGCCGACCTGGACGACATCCGCGACCGCACCGTCGCCCGGCTGCTGGGCGTCCCCATGCCGGGCGTGCCGGAGTCCGACGAGCCGTTCGTGCTGGTGGCGCGCGATCTGGCGCCCGCCGACACGGCCGTGCTCGATCCGGCCCTGGTCGTGGCGTTCGTGACCCTGGAGGGCGGCCCGACCAGCCACACCGCGATCCTGGCCCGCACCATGGGCGTGCCGGCCGTGGTGGCGTGCCCGGGCTGCACCGGGATGACCGAGGGCACGCGGGTGCTGGTGGACGGCGCCGCCGGGACGGTGCGCATCGACCCGACCGACGAGGAGGTGCGGGCGGCGCGGGACGCGGCGGCCGCGCGCGCCGCGATCCTGAAGTCGGTGACCGGGCCGGGCGGCACCAAGGACGGGCACCTCGTGCCGCTGCTGGCCAACATCGGCGGCCCGCAGGACCTGGAGGCCGCCGTCGCCAACGGCGCCGAGGGCGTCGGGCTCTACCGCACCGAGTTCCTGTTCCTCGACCGGGCCGCGCCGCCGTCGGCCGCCGAGCAGGAGGAGGCCTACCGCAAGGTCCTGGAGGCGTTTCCCAAGGGCAAGGTGGTGGTGCGCACCCTGGACGCCGGGGCCGACAAGCCGCTGGCGTTCCTGCCGCCGCCCGGCGAGGAGCCCAACCCGGCGCTCGGCGAGCGGGGCCTGCGCATGATGCGCAGCCACCCGGACGTGCTGGCGGAGCAGCTCGGCGCCCTGGCCCGCGCCGCGGCCGGGACCACCGCCAGGCTCGAGGTGATGGCGCCGATGGTGACCGACGCCGAGGAGGCGGCGTTCTTCGCCCAGGCGTGCCGGGACGCCGGGATCGACCACCCCGGCGTCATGATCGAGGTGCCGGCGGCGGCGCTGCGCGCCCGCGACCTGGCCGCCGAGGTGGAGTTCTTCAGCATCGGCACCAACGACCTCACCCAGTACGCCTGCGCCGCCGACCGCCAGATCGGCGGGCTGGCGCACCTGCAGGACCCGTGGCAGCCCGCCGTGCTCGACCTGGTCGCGGTGGCCGCCGGGGCCGCCGCCGACAGCGGCCGGCCGTGCGGTGTCTGCGGCGAGGCCGGGGGCGATCCGGCGCTGGCGTGCGTGCTGGTCGGGCTGGGGGTGACGTCGCTGTCGATGGGCGCGCCGTCGCTGCCGCTCGTCCGGGCCGCGCTGGCCCGGCACACCCTCGACCAGTGCCGTGAGGCCGCGGAGGCGGCCCGCCGGGCGCGCACGGCGCAGCTCGCCCGCGAGTCCGCGCGCGCCCTGCTGCCCGGTCTGGCCGAGCTCGGCCTCTAGCAGGCTCAGACAGGACGCCGGCGCGTCACCCGCCGCAAACGGGTGACGCGCCGGCGTTTCGCGTCGTCGCGGGTGAGGGCGCGGCCCCCGGTCAGGCGGGGCGGTAGGACAGGCCGTGGCCGACGGGCCGCCCGCCCGCCTTCACCGGAAGCTTGCCGGTCGGGTTGATCGCGCCCGTCAGCACCTTGGCGAGCGCCTGGACCGACACCGTCGCCGACGAGTAGGTCGCCAGCGTGGCGGCCGCTCCCTGGGCGGAGTCCAGGTCGTAGGGGCGTCCCAGCGCGGCCACGACGACCGGCTTGGGACCCAATGCCCGCACCCGGGCGGCGGTGGCGCTTCCGGCGTCGACGGTGGTCAGCACCGCGACGTCGGCGGCCTGGGGCGACGCGGCGACCCGCACGCCCTGGCGGCGCAGCGCCGTGGCCAGCGCGACGCTCCTGGGGCCGGTGACGTGGACGGTCTTGTTCTTCAGCGGCAGCAGCCCCCGGTCGTTGCGGACGAGCGTGACCGAGTGCTCGGCGACCCGCTGGGCCGTGGCCCGGTTCGCCGCCGTGCGGACCGACGCGTCCGCGCGCGCCGCGTCGGTGTCGGCGCCCTGGAACAGCCCGCGCTGCTCCTTCATCCGCAGGATGCGGGTGACGGCCTCGTCCAGCCGCTTGCGGGAGATCTGCCCGTTGCGCACGGCGGCCAGCACCGCCTCGTAGGCCACCGGCAGGCTGGGCGGCATGAGCAGCTGGTCGGCGCCGGCGTTGACCGCGCGGACGGCGGTGACGCCCGGCCCGTACCGCACCTTGGCGCCCTGCATCTGCAGCGAGTCGGTGACGATGACGCCCCGGTAGCCGAGGGAGTCGCGCAGCAGCCCGGTCAGCACCGTGCGCGACAGCGTGGCCGGGTCGCCCGACCGGTCCAGGCCCGGCACCACGATGTGCGCCGACATGATGGCGTCCGCCCCGGCCGACACCGCGGCGCGGAACGGCGGCGCGTCCAGCCGCTCCCACTGCTTGCGGGTGTGCCTGATGACGGGCAGGCCGGTGTGGCTGTCGGTGGCGGTGTCGCCGTGCCCGGGGAAGTGCTTGGCCGTGGCGGCGACGCCCGCCGACTGGTAGCCGGCGACCGCCGCGCCCAGCATCCGCGACACCAGCGCGGGATCGGCGCCGAACGACCGTACGCCGATCACCGGGTTGGCCGGGTTGACGTTGACGTCGGCGACCGGCGCGAAGTTCTGGTTGATCCCCACCGCGCGCAGCTCGGATCCGGTGACCCGGGCCGCGGCCTGGGCGTCGGCCGGGCGGCCGGTCGCGCCCAGCGCCATGTTGCCGGGGAAGCGGGTGAGGAACGACGCGCGCGACACCTTGCCCTGCTCCTCGTCCACGCCGAGCAGCAGCGGGATCTTGGACGTCTCCTGCAGCGAGTTGGACAGCGCGGCGGTCGCGCGCGGCGAGCGCAGGTTGGCGGGGAAGTAGATCAGGCCGCCGACGTGGTACCGCTTGATCATCGCCTTGGCGGAGGCGGCGTTCGGGAAGGCGGGGACGAACAGCTGCCCCACCTTCTCGCGCACGCCCATCGCGGCGACGTACCCGGGGATCCAGGCGCCCGTGGCCTGGCGGGAGTTCGGGGACGCGGCGGCCCCGGGGGAGCGGCCCGCCCCGGAGGTTCTGGTGGCGCCCGGATCGTCCTTGTCTCCGGAGTCGCCGCCGCCGCAGCCGGCCAGCGACGCGCCGAGCGCCGTCGCGACCGCCGTGACGAGTGCGAGTGAACGTGAAGCACGCACTGGACCAGGCCCCCCGACGTGGTCTTTCGAATCCGCTTCGTGATCGATCCTGGCGACCGTAACCCGTGCCCGGGGCCGTGTCGACCCGCCGCCGGTCAACGATCTTTTCGGATGCCGTTGATCTCTTGCCCGTGGCGGACGGCCCGCGCCGTCCGGGCGAGGCCGCGTGCGCCCGGGGCGCGCGGCTCGTCCCCACAGGCGATACGAGGGTATGCGCGGCGGCGGTCAGGTCGGGTCCGGGCGGCCTTCGGCGCGGATCCAGCCCGCTTTCAGGGCAGCGTCGGGCCAGGGCATGGCCGTGGTCGCTCTGCGCGTGGCGTCGGGGGAGAGCGCTCGGCGCGGCGATCGGCCGGAAAGAACCGGCGCGGCGCGCTCGCTCGGGATTCACAGGTGGCGCGTCGCGGCCGGAGCGGATCGCTCAGCCGGCGGGCGCTTCGCCGGTCTCAGCGCGAAGTGGCGCAGATGACGCGGGATTTTGCGGCACTCGGGCCCTCGGGTGCTCGCGGGGCTCGTGGGCTCTCGCGGCGGTCCGAAGGGTCGCGGAAGGGTTCGGGACGGGGAACGGCTGTCGGACGGACGGGCGGCCGGCGGATCAGCCGGGTTGCGGCGGCGGCAGCGGGAAGCCGAGGCGGCGCAGGGCCAGCCCGGCCGCCCCGACGGCACCGTCGCCCGCGCTGCGCGGGTCGGCCGCGAACCGGTCGCGCAGCCCGGCCCGCACGGCGTCGGCGACGGGACCGGCCCGCAGCACCGATCCGTGCATGACGACCGGCGCGCACGGGTCCGGCAGGGCCGGGCGCACCGCGTCCACGTCGCGCAGCAGCCATTCAGCGGCCTCACGGGTGATGCGCCGGGCCACCGGATCACCCGCGGCCGCCGCCGCGGCCACGACCGGGCCGAGCCGGCCGAGGGCCGCGACCGGACGGCCGTAGACCTCCTTGATGATGGCCTGGGCGAGCTGCGGGTTCGGCGCGCACTCGGCCGGCGCGCCGGTGGACTCCGCCCGGTCCGTGGGCGGCGGCTCCGCCCTACCGGGCGGCCGGCCGAACGCGGTGTCGTCCAGCACCGCGGTGCCCGACCGGCGGCCGTGTCCCGGCGCACCGGGGGACGGCGCGCCGGCCAGGGCCAGCGTCCGCCGCCGCGGCGCCCGCTGCGGGGCGTCCGCGTTGAGCTCGGCGACCACCGCCGCCCCGAGCAGCGCCCGGGGCACCGACTCGGTCAGCAGGGTGGGGGAGCCGCGGCCGTCGAAGGCGGCCAGCGCCGCCCGTACCGCCTCCTTGCCCAGCCACACCGCCGAGCCCTCGTCGCCGACCAGCCAGCCGTAGCCGTCGGCGCGCTGTACGATCGCGCCGTCGCTGATCACGGCGGCCCCGGCGCCGGTGCCGGAGAACACCACGATGCCCTTGGGCGCGTCGGTCCCGGCGGCGAACGCCACCGCGATGTCCGTGACGACGGCGGGCGCGCCGCGCAGCCCGGCCGCCTGCCAGGCCCGCCGCGCCGCCGTGACGGCGGCGGGACGGCCCGCCGATCCGGCGCCGGCGATCCCGAAAACGCCGGCGAGGATCAGGGAACGGTCCACGGTGCCCAGCGCCTCGTGCAGGGCCGTGGTGAGCGCCCCCGCGGTGTCGCCTCCGGAGTTGGGGTTGGCCCCAGGGCCCATCCCCACTCCGGCGATTGCTCCCCCGAGCGTGAGAACGACACAGCGGGTCTTCGTGCCACCCGCGTCAATACCGATCACGTATGGACCGGCCATATGGGTCAACACATGCCGACGGTAGCCCTTTCTACCGTTGACGTGACATCTCACCAGTAAGAAAATTTCTTCCATGAGGAAACCCACCAGCCCAGAGGCGGGGGGTGCCGGAACCGCCGGCGCAACCCGTACCGACGCGGCACCACAGGAGACGCAGAAGGAGGCGACACCGCTCAGCACCGTCGTGCGGGTGCGCTCCCTGCTGCCCTCCCTGCCCCCCGCGGAGCGGCGCGTCGCGCAACGCGTGATCGACGACCCGGAGGGCGTGGCCAACTCCACCATCACCGAACTCGCCCAGACCTGTGGCACCTCTGAGACCACCGTCATCAGGTTCTGCCGGGCGATCGGGTTTCATGGTTATCCAGAGCTCCGACTGACCCTGGCGACGGAGGCGGGCCGGGCGCAGAGCGCCACCGGAGGACGGGTCATCGGCAGCGACATCAGTCCCGACGACTCCCTTGAGCAGATCGTGGAGAAGGTGACCTTCGCCGACGCCAGGGCCGTGGAGGAGACCGCGGCGCAGCTCGACATCAAGATGCTCGAGCAGGTCGTGGACGCGATCGTCGCCGCCAACCGGGTGGACGTCTACGGGGTCGGTGCCAGCGCCTTCGTCGCCAAGGACTTCCAGCAGAAGCTGCACCGCATCGGCCGTGTCTGCTACGCCTGGGCCGACGCCCACATCATGCTCACCAGCGCCGCGGTGCTGGGACCGGGCGACGTGGCGATCGGTATCTCCCACACCGGCGCGACGGTGGAGACCATCGACGCGCTGGAGGTCGCCAGGAACAGGGGGGCGACCACCGTGGCCCTGACCAACTTCCCCAAGTCCCCCATCGCCGAGGTGGCGGATCTGGTGCTCACGACGGCGGCGCGTGAGACCACGTTCCGCTCGGGGGCGACCGCCAGCCGGCTGGCGCAGCTGACCGTGGTCGACTGCGTGTTCGTCGGCGTGGCGCAGCGAACCTACGGCACCACCCGTAAGGCCCTCGAGGCCACGTACGAGGCGGTCCGCGGCCGGACCGTACGACCCGACCGGAGGCGTCGGTGATCGACTGCGATCTGCCCACCGAGGGCCGCAACCCGCGGACCCTCGACGTCGACACCCTGCCCACCCTTGAGGTGCTCAGGCTGATCAACACCGAGGACGCCACGGTCCCCGTGGTCGTGGCGGCCGTCCTGCCCGAGATCGCCCGGCTGGTGGACGTGGCGGTCGAGTCGCTGCGCGCCGGCGGCCGGGTGCACTACTTCGGCGCCGGGACGTCGGGGCGGCTGGCCGCGCTCGACGCCGCGGAGCTGCCGCCCACGTTCGGCATCTGGGGCCGGGTGGTGGCGCACCACGCCGGCGGCCCCGGGGCGCTGGCGCAGGCGGTGTCCCATGTCGAGGACGACGACGAGCAGGGCGCCCGGGACGCCGCCGAGGTGGCCGCGGGCGACGTGGCGATCGGCATCGCGGCCAGCGGCCGCACCCCCTACGTCGTGGGCGCGCTGCGCGCGGCCGCGGCCGCCGGGGCGCGCACCGCGCTGATCAGCTGCAACCCGCAGACCCCCTACGGCGACGAGGTGGAGATCCACATCGCCCTGGCGACCGGACCGGAGGTGATCAGCGGGTCCACCCGGATGAAGGCGGGCACCGCGACCAAGCTGGTGCTCAACTCCTTCTCCACCACGCTGATGGTGAGGCTGGGCCGCACCTACTCCAACCTGATGGTCAGCGTCAACGCGCTCAACGCCAAGCTGCGCGCCCGGCTGGTGCGCATCCTCATCGAGGCCACCGGCATGGACGCCCGCACCTGCGAGAAGGCGCTCGCCGAGGCGGGCGGGGACACCCGGGTGGCGCTGGTCTCGCTGCTCGGCGAGGTGCCCGCCGCGCGCGCGACGGTGCTGCTGGAGGAGTCCGACGGGGGAGTGCGCGAGGCGCTGCAACGACTGCGGTCCGCGTGACGGCGCGACCGCGGGAACAGACGACGGAGTGACACCCGTGGTCGTGCGCTCCGGTGCCGCCGCCGTGCGGCCGCATGACCGCGTCCGACGGGGACGGCCCGGGGAGCCGGAGCGGATCCGGGCCGGCGGCGGGCCCGCAACGACGCGGGCCGCGCACGCCGCACCGCACGGGGCTCACCGTGGGGCGGCCGTACGGTCAGGGCCGGGCGGCGGGGCTCATTCGGTCGCGACGCGGACGCCCAGGCCGATCAGCGTGACGCCCAGCACCCGCTCCTGGATCCGGCGGAAACGCGGCGCCATCGCGACCCGGCGCACGCGTCCCAGGCCGAGCGCCCACAGGCTGAGCCCGGCCATGCTGAAGACGACGGCGATGGCGGCCAGGCCCAGCGCGACCGGCAGCGCCCGCGCCGGGTCGGCCGGCAGGAACTGGGGCAGCGCGGCCAGGAAGAACAGGGTCGCCTTGGGATTGGTGAGGTTGGTCAGCAGCCCGGCCGCGAACGCCCAGCGTTCCCCGCGGCCGGGCCGGCCGGCCGCCTCCTCGGCGGGCTCGTGGTCCGCGGCGGACCCGCGGTGGCGGCGGGCGTCCCACAGCGCGCGCAGGCCGAGGAAGGCCAGCAGGGCCGCCCCGGCCAGCTTCACCGCCTCGAACGCGACGGCGCTGCGGGCCAGCAGCGTGGCCAGGCCGAGGGCGACGGCGGTGGCGTGCACCAGCAGGCCGAGCGCGCACCCGGCCGCGGTCAGCACGCCGGCGCGGGTGCCGCGCAGCAGGACGCTGCGGGTGACCACGGCCGTGTCCAGACCCGGGGTCAGGGTGATCAGCAGGCAGAGGCCGAGATAGGCGGTGAGCATTCCGCCATGTTCCCCCACAGGCCGGGCCTTCGCCCAGACCCGGGCATCGCCTACCATCGGCGGCGTGACGACCGTCAGAGCAGTGATCACCGACTGGGGCGGCGTGCTGACCTCCCCCCTCAACGAGGCGGTCCAGGCGTGGCTGGCCGCCGACCGCATCGACGCGGACCGCTACCTGTCGGTGATGCGCGAGTGGGTCCGGCAGGCCTATGACGGCGACGGCCGCAACCCCATTCACGGGCTTGAGGACGGCACGCTGGACCCGGCCGAGTTCGAGCGGCTGCTGGCCGCCGAGCTGCTGACCGTGGACGGCGGCCCGGTGCCCCACGAGGGTCTGATCTCGCGCATGTTCGCCGCGTTCGCCCCGGTGGAGGCGATGTACGAGGCGTTGCGCGGCGTCCGCGCGGCGGGCGCGCGCACGGCCCTGCTGTCCAACTCCTGGGGCAACGACTACCCGCGCGACCTGTTCGCCGAGCTGTTCGACGCGGTGGTCATCTCCTGCGAGGTGGGCATGCGCAAGCCGGACGAGCGGATCTTCCGGCACGCCGTCGACCTGCTCGGCCTCGCCCCGGCCGAGTGCGTGTTCATCGACGACATCGACCACAACGTGCGCGCGGCCGAGGCCGTCGGCATGCTCGCCATCCACCACCGCGAGGCCGCCGAGACCATCGGCGCCCTGCGCGATCTCGGCGTGCTGCGCTGAGCCCGTCCCGCTTCGGCGGCCCGGCGGCCTGACTGATCAGGGCGGATCTGGCAGACTGGCTGATCGTCATGCGCGTCTATGTGCCCGCCACCCTGTCCGGCCTCGCCCGCGTCCACGCGGCGCGGGAGATCGGCCCCGCCCCGCTGGCCGCCTACGCGGTCACCCCCGCGCTGCGGGAGTGGTACGCGGGGGGTGACGAGGAGGAGCTGGAGTACGCGGCGATGACCGCCGCCGCCCGCGCGTCCCTGCGGCTGCTGGCCGACGACCCCGGCGCGCCCCGGCGCCGGGTGGTGCTGGCGGCCGAGGTGCCCGAGCAGTCGGTCGAGCGCCCGCGCGGGGACGCCGCCGTCGGGGACGAGGGCGCCCGTGCCCGCGTGCTGGTCACCGCCCCGATCGCCTGGCGCAAGATCGCCTCGGGTCATGTGGACGCCGAGGACGCGGCCGCCGACGTGGGCGCCGCCGTGGCCGCCCTGGACGCCGCCGAAGCCGGCGACGAGGACGCCCGCTTCACCGTGGACGGCGCCGAGGGCCACGAGCTGCTCTGGTACGCCACCCAGGAACTCGGCGACCTGCTGCCCTGAACCCCGCCCCGCCCTCCCACCGACCCCGCTTCCTTCGCCCCGTCGGCCGCGTCACGGACGGCCGGAACGGGTAGGTCTCGTGGCGTTGAGGGGCAGGCAGGGGCATATGACGTAAGTCTCCCCCTTTGTGCGACGATGCCTGCGTACGACGATGATGTCGGACTTTTCGGGAGCACCAGATGGACGCCGTCACCAACGTGCCGGAGCCGGTGAACGAGCCGGTCAAGCCGTACGCGCCGGGCAGCGCCGAGCGGGCCGCGCTGGAAGCCAAGATCAAGGAGCTCGGCGACGCGGAGACCGAGCTGACCATGACGATCGGGGGCGAGCGGAGGCTGGGCGGCGGCGAGCCCGTCGACGTGGTCGAGCCGCACGACCGGGAGCACGTGCTCGGCCGGATGGGCAACGCCACCGACGACGACGTGCGCGCGGCGATCGACGCCGCCCGCGAGGCCGCGCCCGCCTGGCGCGCGATGTCGTTCGACGACCGCGCCGCCATCCTGCTCAGGGCGGCCGAGCTGGCGTCCGGGCCGTGGCGCGCCACGCTGAACGCCGCCACCATCCTCGGCCAGTCCAAGTCGGTGCAGCAGGCCGAGATCGACTCGGCCTGCGAGCTGATCGACTTCTGGCGGTTCAACGTCTCCTACGCCCGTCAGCTCTACACCCAGCAGCCCAACTCCTCGCCCGGCGTGTGGAACCGGATGGAGTACCGGCCGCTGGAGGGCTTCGTGGTGGCCATCACCCCGTTCAACTTCACCGCCATCGCCGGGAACCTGCCGACCGCGCCCGCCCTGATGGGCAACGTGGTGATCTGGAAGCCGTCGCCCACCCAGCAGCTGGCCGCGCACCACACCATGCGGCTGCTGGAGGAGGCCGGGCTGCCGCCGGGCGTGATCAACCTGGTGACGGGCGACGGGCAGGCGGTGTCCAACGTCGCGCTGACCCACCCCGAGCTGGCCGGGATCCACTTCACCGGCTCCACCCGCACGTTCCAGCATCTGTGGCGGACGGTCGGCGAGAACATCGCGGGCTACAAGGGCTACCCGCGCCTGGTCGGCGAGACCGGCGGCAAGGACTTCGTGGTGGCGCACCCGTCCGCCGACATCGACGTGCTCAAGACCGCGCTGATCCGCGGCGCCTTCGAGTACCAGGGGCAGAAGTGCTCGGCGGCCTCCCGCGCGTACATCCCCCGGTCCCTGTGGGAGCGCATGCGCGACGACTTCTGCGACGAGGTCGCCGCGCTGACCATGGGCAACGTGGCCGAGGACCTGTCGGCGTTCATGGGCGCGGTGATCGACGACCGGGCGTTCGCCAAGCACAAGGCCGCGATCGAACGCGCCCGCGGCATCGACACCGCGAAGATCCTCGTCGGCGGCGAGCTGGACGACTCGCGGGGCTGGTTCGTCCGCCCCACCGTGCTGGAGTCGTCCGACCCCGAGGACGAGATCTTCACCAAGGAGTACTTCGGTCCCATCCTGGGCGTGCACGTCTACGACGACGGCGACTACGACGCGATGCTGCGCCAGATGGAGGGCATCGCCGAGTACGGCCTGACCGGCGCGATCGTCGCCCGGGACCGGGCCGCCATCGCCGCGGCCACCGAGGCGCTGCGCTTCGCGGCGGGCAACTTCTACGTCAACGACAAGCCGACCGGCGCGGTGGTGGGGCAGCAGCCGTTCGGCGGCGCCCGCGCCAGCGGCACCAACGACAAGGCCGGATCGATCTTCAACCTGATCCGCTGGGTCAACACCCGGTCGATCAAGGAGACGTTCGTCCCGCCGACCGACTACCGCTACCCGCACATGGGCTGACCCCGGCGCCCCGGCGACGGCGCCCCCGGCACGGGGGGCGCCGCCCGCGCACGCCGCCCGTCCGGTTGCGCAAGCGCGCGGCAGGCCGGACGATACCCGGCATGAACCGTCTGGTCCTGTGGAACATCGACCACACGCTCGTGGACGTCGGCCGGGTCGCCCGGGAGTGCTACGCCGAGGCGTTCCAGCGGACCACCGGGCGGCCCCTGGTGCGGCTGGCGCCCACGCCGGGGCGCACCGAGTCGGAGATCATCTTCGAGACGCTGGCGTTCAACGACATCGTCACCACCGACGACCACCTGCCCGCGTTCATGGACGCCCTGGCCGCCGCGTTCGCCGCCCGCCGCGCCGGCCTGCGCGGCCACGGCCGGGTGCTGGCCGGGGCCGCCGAGGCGCTCGCCGCGCTGTCCGGCCTGCCCGGCACGGTCCAGTCGGTGCTGACCGGATCGATCGAGCCGGTGGCCCGGCTCAAGGTCACCGAGCTGGGCCTGGCCCGGCACCTGGACCTGGACGCGGGCGGCTACGAGACCGGCGTCTACAGCAAGGCCGCCACGCTGGAGCTGGTGCGGCGCCGCGCCGGGGAGGCGCGCGGCGTGACGTTCGGCGAGGCGAGCACCGTGTACGTGGCCGACTCGCCGCGCGACGTGCAGGCCGCCCACATCGCCGGCTCGCCGATCATCGCGGTCGCCACCGGCAGCGCCACCGAGGCCGAGCTGCGTTCGGCGGGCGCCGAGGTCGTCCTGCCGACGCTGTCCGACACCGACGCCGTCGTCTCCGCCGTCACCCGGCTCACCCAGGCCTGACCATGTGCGCGGGCCACATCAGTAAGCGCCTCGGGACGTGGGTCCGCCCCATGGGGGCGCGTCCGACCAGGGCGTAAGATCGACGGGCTTGCGAAGGCGGGCCGGCGGGTTCGATTCTGGGAGCGTCAGCGCGTGCGACGTGCCGCGCGCGGAAACACCAGGTGGGGGCCACCCCGACACCCCCGGCGCGGAGAATGCCGCAGAGAAGAGGAGGCCGGTGCGATGGCAGGCGACGGAGCGTCCGACGGCTTGACCCCCGAGGGGGCGCCGCTGTGGGAGCCGTCCGCGGAGGTCGTCGCCGGTGCCCGGGTGACGCGCTTCCAGCGCTGGCTGCGCGACCGCGGCGTGACCACCGGGACCTACGACGAGCTGTGGCGCTGGTCGGTCACCGAGGTCGACGCCTTCTGGTCGTCGATCTGGGAGTACTTCGACGTGGTCGGCGAGCGCGGCGACGGGCCGGTGCGGTCCGGCGGGCCCATGCCGGTGGACGGCCTGCGCTGGTTCCCCGGCGCGACCGTCAACTACGCCGCCAACGCGCTGCGCCGCGCCGAGCAGGCCCCCGACGACACCGCCGTGGTGTTCCGCTCCGAGGCGGGCGGGCACCGGCTGCTCACCTACCGCGAGCTGGCCCTGCACGTTGCCGAGGTGCGCGCCGGGCTGGCCGAGCTGGGCGTCGGCCGCGGCGACCGGGTGGCCGCCTACCTGCCCAACATCCCCGAGGCGCTGATCTGCTTCCTGGCCGCCGCCTCGCTCGGGGCGATCTGGTCGTCGTGCTCCCCGGACTTCGGGTCCTCCTCCGTGGTCGACCGGTTCGCGCAGATCGAGCCGAAGGTGCTCATCGCCGTGGACGGCTACGCCTACAACGGCAGGCGGTTCGACCGGCGCGACGTCGTCCGCGAGATCGAGGCCGCGCTGCCGTCGCTGCGCGCCACCGTGCTCGTCCCGTACCTGGACCCCGCCGCCACCACCGAGGGCCTGCGCGCGGGCGTCCACTACACCGACCTGCCCCGCACCGGCCACGACCTGGCGTTCGAGGACGTGCCGTTCGACCACCCGCTGTGGGTGGTGTACTCCTCGGGCACCACGGGGCTGCCCAAGCCGATCGTGCACGGGCACGGCGGCGTCGTCCTGGAGCACCTCAAGGCGCTGTCGTTCCACCAGGACCTCGGCCCGGGCGACGTGTTCTTCTGGTACACCACCACGGGCTGGATGATGTGGAACTACCTCATCGGCGGCCTGCTGGTCGGCGCCACGGTCGTGATGTACGACGGCGCGCCCACCGATCTGTGGGGGATGGCGGCCGACAGCGGCGTCACCTACTTCGGCGTCGGCGCCCCGTACATCATGGCGTCGATGAAGGAGGGCCGTCGTCCCGGCGAGGAGCTGGACCTGTCGCGCATCCGCGGCATCGGCTCCACCGGCTCGCCGCTGCCGCCCGAGGGCTTCGCCTGGGTGTACGAGGCGGTCGGCAAGGACCTGCTGCTCGGCTCGTTCTCCGGCGGCACCGACCTGTGCACCGGCTTCGTCGGGCCGTCGCCGCTGCTGCCGCTGCGCGCCGGGGTGATCCAGTGCCGCGGCCTGGGCGCCAAGGTCGAGGCGTACGCCGACGACGGCGAGCCGGTGGTGGACGAGGTCGGCGAGCTGGTCATCACCGAGCCGATGCCGTCCATGCCGGTGTTCTTCTGGAACGACGAGGGCGGCGAGCGCTACCGCGAGTCGTACTTCGACATGTATCCGGGAGTGTGGCGGCACGGCGACTGGATCAAGATCCTCCCGGACGGCGGCTGCGTGATCTACGGCCGGTCCGACTCGACGCTCAACCGGGGCGGCGTGCGCATGGGTACCGCCGACTTCTACCGCGTGGTCGAGTCGTTCGAGGAGATCGCCGACAGCCTGGTCATCGACACCGGCCGGCTCGGGCAGGAGGGCCGGCTGATCCTGTACGTGCAGCCCGCGCCCGGCGCCGCCGTCGACGACGACCTGGTGTCCCGGCTGCGCGCCGCGCTGCGTTCGGCGCTGTCGCCGCGGCACGTCCCGGACGAGATCCACGAGGTCCCCGGCATCCCGCGCACGCTGTCGGGCAAGAAGCTGGAGGTCCCCGTCCGCAAGATCCTCCTGGGGACGCCGGTGGAGAAGGCCGCCAACCCCGACTCCCTGGCCAACCCCGACGTCCTGCGGCACTTCACCTCGGAGTCGGCGTCCTGACCCGTTCTCGCGCGGCCCGTCGCCGCGCGGGTGTGGTCGGTGTCCGCGAGTCAGTGGCCCGGACCGCGTCCGTGGCGGGGACGCGATCCGGGTGAGGTGATCGCGACGGGGACCGCCCCGCGTCCCCGTCCGGCAGAAGCCCGTCCGCACCCGGAAACGGTGACGGGCTCGGGCGGCGTGCGTGAAGCCGGGCACGGACGGCTCAGTAGAGCCGTGTGGGCACCGGCGGCAGCCGCCGCCACGCCGGGCGCACGGCGCCGACGTAGCGGGAACGGTAGTGGCCGCGCAGCCGCTCCACCGTCACGTGGCGGCCCGGTCGCGGCGAGTGAACGAACCGGCCGTCGCCCACGTACATGCCGACGTGGCTCAGCTGGTTGAAGAACACCAGGTCGCCGGGAAGCAGATCGCGGCGCTGGATCTTCGGGTCGATGCCGTGGTACTGGGACGCGGCCACCCGCGGGATCCGCACCCCCGCGCGCCGCCACGCCCGCTGCACCAGCCCGGAGCAGTCGAAGCCCCGCCGGCCCGTGCCGCCCCACACGTAGGGGCGCCCCTGCTGGCGCAGCGCGTAGCTCACCGCGCGGTCGGCGCGGCTCTGCCACCTGGCCATCATCTGCGCCCGGCGCAGCCGCACCGAGCGTTGCAGGGTGGCCAGCATCCCGGCCCGTTCCCCTCGGCTGTGCATGTTGCGCACCCTGCCGAAGGTCCTGGTCCGGCGGTTCTGCGCGGTGGGCCAGCGCCAGATCGCCTGGCCCCCCTCGCTCTGGATCTTCTTGGGACGGTCCTGCTGCTTCATCGGCTGCGCGACGGCGGCGCCCGGGGCGAGAGCCAGGGCGATCGTCGTGGCGCAGCACGCGGTCCTTAACGGAAGTGACATGCCGATGTACCTCCTTACGAAGATCGTCAAGCCGCTGTCTACCCGGCACGCCGTCTTCACACTCCTGAATTCGACGAGAAAGCGGGCTGCGACCTGGAGAAATGCCAGCGTTTTCGGTTGTGTGCCATATGTGGCGGCGCCGAGCGGACTAGGGTAGGAGGCCGCCCCCGGACGCGGTGAGACCGTGGCCGGATCGCGGTGAAGTGCCGGATCCGGGTGAACTCCCCGGTGGTTTGGGGCGTCCCATTGGTCGAAGGCCGACTCATTCATTCCCTACGATTCACCCCGAGGCCCGTCCGGCGGCCGGCGCGATCACCGGCGCCCGCCGGCATCCCCGCGACGCACGCGACGGGCGGACAGCGCGACACAGAGAGAGGGCGGTTCCGCGCATGGAGGTTGGTGCCCTGCGGTCCGGCGACCCGAAGCGGCTGGGGTCCTACGACCTGCTCGGCCGGGTGGGCGAGGGCGGCCAGGGCAGTGTTTTCCTGGGCGAGTCGCCGGACGGCCGGCAGGTGGCGATCAAGCTGCTGCACGCCGAGCTGACCTCCGACGACAAGGCCCGGGCCCGCTTCCTGCGCGAGGTGGAGGTCGCCAAGCGGGTGGCCCCGTTCTGCACCGCCCAGGTGATCGACGCCGACGCCGACGGCGACCGGCCGTACATCGTCAGCGAGTACGTGCGCGGGCCGTCGCTCAACCAGCACGTCACCCAGAAGGGCCCGCTGTCGGGCGCGGCGCTGGACCGGCTGGCGGTCAGCACCGCCACCGCCCTGGCCGCCATCCACCAGGCCGAGGTGGTGCACCGCGACTTCAAGCCGCACAACGTGCTGATCGGCCCGGACGGCCCGCGCGTGATCGACTTCGGGGTGGCCCGCGCGATCAGCGGCTCCACCACGCTGACCAGCAAGGTCATCGGAACTCCCTCGTACATGGCGCCCGAGATGCTCAAGGGCGAGGACGTCGGCACGCCCGCCGACGTGTTCTGCTGGGGCGCCACGCTGACGTTCGCGGCCACCGGCGAGCCGCCGTTCGGCCAGGACACCATCCCGGCGGTGATCAACCGCATCCTGCACGAGGAGCCGGACCTCGGGCGGCTCACCGGGCCCCTGCGCGACCTGGTCGCCGAGTGCCTGGACAAGGACCCGGCCAACCGGCCCAACGCCCGCCAGGTGCTGATGCGGCTGCTGGGGCACGAGGACCGCGGCGCGGGCACGGCCGTGCTGCCCCGCCCGTCCGAGGCGACCGAGGTGGACGACCCCTCCGTGCCCGACCGCCACGACGAGGAGACCGCCATCCTCGCGGCGGGCAGCGTCCTGGCCGCCGAACTCGGCGACGACGACACGGGCGACCCGGACACCGCCCCCGGCGACGGCCCCACGGACGGCGCCGGCGACCGCGACGCGGCGTCCGAGCGGACCCAGGCGATCGGCGCGGTCGCCGCCGCGAAGGCCGGCGACGACGACGAGCGGCTGCCGACCCCGGCCGAGTGGGCCGCGCAGAACACGCTGCCGCCGGACGGCGTGCCCACCCCGCCCGGCCGGCTGGCCGTGCTGCGGGACCGCCGCAGGCTGGCCGCGCTGACCGGGGCCGCCGCCGCGATCATCGCCATCGTGATCACCTCGGCGGTGCTGGCGTTCGGCGGCAACGACAAGACCGGCAAGACCGTCGGCGACCGCAACCAGGGCCCCACGCCCGCCAGCGTCATGCCCTCCGCCCCGGACGACGGCCGCCCGACGAACACGCCCACGCCCGAGGACACCTCGTCCGACGAGGAGCCGTCGTCCACGCCCACCGGCTCGGGGACGCCGACGGGCGACATGTCCACGGAGCCGTCCGGCACGCCCTCCACGACCCCGACGACCGACGCCCCGACCTCCGAGCCCCCCGACCAGTCGACCGACAAGCCCAACCCCCCGGACACCGAGGAACCCGGAACCGGCGACCCGGGCACCGGCGAGCCCGGAACGGGCGACCCGGAGACGCCCCCCGGTCCCGGCACGGGCGAGACGGGCGGCAACAGCGGCACCGGCGGCGACAGCTGATCATGCGGCCGCCCGCGGGCGGCCGCATGATCACGCGAAGGTGTGGTGAAGGCGCGGATACAGGGCATCGAAAACGGCGGGAAGACGTGGGGAAGGCCACGGCCGTGTCCTGGACGCCCGGGTCGGCTTTGCGGCTTTTCCTGGTTACGCTGACGCAGTGAGCGGCGCCACAACGAGGTGGCGACGTTGCTCGTGGGGGGACGCCCTCCCACGCCCCCCGCCCTTCGGGGGGAGGAGTCTCGATGGGGAGAGTCGATGGGCGGCAAGCTCGATCAAGCTAAGGACGACCTGCTCCGGCGCGCGGCGGAGACCTGCGTGCAGGGCCCGGGGAGCAAGGGGATCGACCTCGACGACGCGGTCGAATACCTGCGCCTCTACTACCGCCACGTGGCGCCCGAGGACCTGCTGGACCGCGACCTGGTCGACATCTTCGGCCCCGCCATGGCGCACCGGCTGCTCGGCGAGGAGCGGCCACAGGGCCGGGCCAAGGTGCGGGTGTTCACCCCCACCGTGGACGAGTACGGCTGGGACCCCGGCCACACGGTCGTGCAGGTGGTCACCGACGACATGCCGTTCCTCGTCGACTCGGTCACGATGGAGCTCAACCGGCACCAGCTGCCCACCCACCTGATCGTCCACCCGCTGCTGGGCGTCGAGCGCGACGTGACCGGGCGCCTCAAGGCGTTCCGCCGCAAGCTCGACCACGCCACCGACCTGGACGAGTCCTGGATCCACATCGAGGTGGACCGCACCAGCGACCGCGCCGTCCTGGAACGGCTGGAGAAGGACCTGCTGCGCGTGCTGAACGACGTGCGGGTCGCCTTCGAGGACGAGCCGAAGATGCGCGCCCGGGCCGGTGAGATCGCCACCAGCATCCGCTACGACCCGCCGCCGCTGCCCGACAAGGAGCTGGACGAGGGCGTCGAACTGCTCGACTGGCTGGCCGACGGCCACTTCACCTTCCTCGGCTACCGCGACTACACCCTCACCGACGACGGCACGGCGCTGCGCCCGGAGCCCGGCACCGGCCTCGGCATCCTGCGCGCCGACACGCGGGAGTCCGACAGCTTCGCCGCGCTGCCGCCCGAGGTGCGCGAACGCGCCACCGAGAAGCGGCTGCTGGTGCTGACCAAGGCCAACTCCCGCTCCACCGTCCACCGGCCCCTGTACCTGGACTACATCGGCGTCAAGAAGTTCGGGCCGAACGGCGAGGTGGTCGGCGAACGCCGCTTCCTCGGCCTGTTCACGCACGTGGCCTACAGCGCGTCGATCGCGCACGTGCCCGTCCTGAAGCGCAAGCTCGCCGAGGTGCTCGACCGCGCCGAGTTCACCCCCGACAGCTACGACGGCCAGGACCTGATCGAGATCCTGGAGACCTATCCGCGCGACGAGCTGTTCCAGATCTCCGTCGACGACCTGCTGTCGATCGCGCTCGGCGTGCTGCGGCTGCGCGAACGCCGCCACCTGAAGCTGTTCCTGCGCAAGGACCCCTACGGCCGCTACATGTCCTGCATGGTGTACCTGCCGCGCGACCGGTACACCACCCGGGTGCGGCTGCGCATCCAGGAGATCCTCAAGAACGCCTTCAACGGCGTCTCCGTCGACTACAGCGCCAACGTCACCGAGTCGGTCCTGGCCCGGCTGCACGTGGTGGTGCGGGTCGAGCGCGGCCGCCCGCTGCCCGACGTGGACGTCGACGAGCTGGAGGCCCGGCTGGCCGCCGCCACCCGCTCGTGGGCCGACGACCTGGCCGACGCCGTCGTCGAGCAGTGCGGCGAGGAACGTTCCGGCGTGCTGGCCCGCCGCTACGGCGACGCCTTCCCCGAGGGCTACAAGGCCGACTTCCCGGCCCGCACCGCCGTGGCCGACCTGCGCCGCCTGGAGGACCTCACCGAGGACGGCCAGACCTCCATCAACCTCTACGAGCCGTACGGCGCCGAGCCCGGCGAGCGGCGCCTGAAGCTCTACCGGCAGGGCCCGCCGATCTCGCTGTCGCGGGTGCTGCCGCTGCTGCACAACATGGGCGTCGAGGTGATCGACGAACGGCCGTACGAGATCCGCCCGGCCGACCGTCCCCGCGCCTGGATCTACGACCTCGGGCTGCGCTACGACCCGCCGGAGGGCGTGCCCGAGGACGACATCAAGGACCTGTTCCAGGACGCCTTCGCCGCCCTGTGGCGCGGCGACATCGAGAACGACGGATTCAACGCGCTGGTCCTGCACGTGGGCCTGCACTGGCGGCAGGCGATGGTGATGCGCGCCTACGCCCTGTACCTGCGGCAGATCGGCACCACGTTCTCCAAGCGCTACATCGAGCAGGTGCTGCTGCGCAACGCCCAGATCACCCGGCTGCTGGTGCGGTACTGGGAGAGCCGCCTGGACCCGGCGCTGGCCGGCGGGGAGGACGAGCGCAGCGAGGCCATCCACGAGGAGCTGCGGGGCCTGCTGGACGAGGTCGCCAGCCTCGACGAGGACCGCATCCTGCGCGCCTACCTGGCGATGTTCGAGGCCACCCTGCGCACCAACCACTTCCAGCACAAGCCGTACCTGTCGATCAAGTTCGACCCCTCGCGCATCCCGGACCTGCCGCAGCCCCGCCCCACCTACGAGATCTTCGTGTACTCGCCCACGGTGGAGGGCGTGCACCTGCGGTTCGGGTCGGTGGCGCGCGGCGGGCTGCGCTGGTCGGACCGCCGCGAGGACTTCCGCACCGAGATCCTCGGGCTGGTCAAGGCGCAGGCGGTGAAGAACACCGTGATCGTCCCGGCCGGGGCCAAGGGCGGCTTCGTCGGCAAGCAGCTGCCGCCCGCCTCCGACCGCGAGGCGTTCATGAAGGCGGGCATCGCCTGCTACAAGGACTTCATCTCCGGGCTGCTGGACATCACCGACAACCTCGTCGACGGCAAGATCGTCCCGCCGCCCGACGTGGTCCGCCACGACGGCGACGACCCGTACCTGGTCGTGGCCGCCGACAAGGGCACCGCCACGTTCTCCGACATCGCCAACGAGGTCGCCGCCTCCTACGGCTTCTGGCTCGGCGACGCGTTCGCCTCCGGCGGCTCGGTCGGCTACGACCACAAGGCGATGGGCATCACCGCCCGCGGCGCCTGGGAGTCGGTGAAGTACCACTTCCGCTCCCTCGGCAAGGACGTGCAGAGCGAGCCCTTCACCGTGGTGGGCATCGGCGACATGTCCGGCGACGTGTTCGGCAACGGCATGCTGCTCAGCCGGCACATCAAGCTGGTCGCCGCGTTCGACCACCGGCACGTCTTCCTCGACCCCGACCCCGACCCCGAGCGCTCGTACGCCGAACGCGAGCGGCTGTTCAAGCTGCCGCGCAGCTCGTGGGCCGACTACGACACCTCGCTGATCTCCCGCGGCGGCGGCGTGTACCCGCGCACCGCCAAGTCCATCAAGATCACCCCGGAGGTGCGCGAGGCGCTCGGCCTGGACCCGGGCGTGACCGCGCTGACCCCGTACGAGCTGATCCACGCCGTGCTGTGCGCGCCGGTGGACCTGCTGTGGAACGGCGGCATCGGCACCTACGTCAAGGCGTCGGTCGAGAACAACGCCGACGTCGGCGACAAGGCCAACGACGCGGTGCGGGCCGACGCCGCCGAGCTGCGCTGCAAGGTGATCGGCGAGGGCGGCAACCTGGGCGTCACCCAGCTCGGCCGGATCGAGTTCGCCCGCCAGGGCGGCCTGGTCAACACCGACTTCATCGACAACTCCGCCGGGGTGGACACCTCCGACCACGAGGTCAACATCAAGATCCTGCTCGACCAGGCGGTGCGCGACGGCGAGCTGACCGGCAAGCAGCGCGACCAGCTGCTGTACGAGATGACCGACGAGGTCGCCGACCTGGTGCTGCGCGACAACTACGCGCAGAACGTGGTGCTGGCCGCGTCCCGGGCGCAGGCCCGGTCCATGCTGCACGTCCACACCCGGTACATGCGCAAGCTGGAGCGGGACGGCCGCCTCAAGCGGCGCCTGGAGTTCCTGCCCGACGACAAGGCGCTGGCCGAACGCCGCCAGGCCGGGCACGGCCTCACCGGCCCGGAGTTCGCCGTGCTGCTGGCCTACGCCAAGCTGTCGCTGGACGCCGAGCTGAACTCCTCCGACCTGCCCGACGACCCGTACCTGGAGTCCTGGCTGGTCGACTACTTCCCGACCCCGCTGCGCGAACGGTTCCGCCCGTACATGGACCGGCACCCGCTGCGCCGCGAGATCATCACCACCGCGGTGGTGAACGACCTGGTCAACAACTCCGGCACCACGTTCATGTTCCGGGTGAACGAGGAGACCGGGGCCTCCCCGTCCGACGTCGCCCGCGCCTACCTGGTGTCGCGCGAGGTGTTCGACATGCCGCGGTTCTGGCGGACCGTGGAGGGGCTGACCCACCAGGTCGACGAGTCCACGCAGATCAGGATGCGGCTGGAGGCGCGCAAGCTCACCGAGCGCGGCGCCCGCTGGCTGCTGCACAACCGGCGGCCCCCGTTCGACATCCGCGAGACGATCGACTTCTTCGCCGACGGCGCCCGCACCCTGGGCGCGCTGTTGCCGAAGGTGCTGGTCGGCCTGGACCTGGCGGCGTTCGAGCAGCGCCGCGACGGCTTCGCCGAACGCGGCGTGCCCGACGAGGTGGCCGAGGCGACCGCCATGATGGTGCCCGCCTTCTCCACCTTCGACCTGGTCGAGATCGCGTACGACACCGGCCGTTCCGTGGAGGAGGTCGCCGAGGTCTACTTCGACGTCGCCGACCGGCTGCAGCTGTCGCGGCTGCGCGAACGCATCATCGCGCTGCCGCGCGACGACCGGTGGCGGTCGATGGCCCGCTCCGCCCTGCGCGACGACCTGTACGCCGCGCACGCCGCGCTGACCCGCGACGTGCTGGTCACCAGCGAGCCGGGCACCCCGCCCGAGCAGCGCCTGGCGCACTGGTCCGGCAAGAACAGCATCGCGGTGCGCCGCGCCCAGCAGACCCTCTCGGAGATCTGGGAGAGCGACAACTTCGACCTGGCGACCCTGTCGGTCGCGCTGGGCGCCATCCGCACGCTGGTCACGGCCAGCGCGCTGCCCTCGACGGAGGCGTGAGCGCGGGGCGTCCCGGACGTACGCGTCCGGGACGCCCCGGGCGAGGACGAGTGAGGTGACCGTCGGGCGCCGGTGCGTCTCCACGGCAGCGGTCGGTGACGAGGGGGACCGCACCGGCACCCGACGGTGATCAGGAGGCGTTCGCCGCGACGGCCTTGCGGTACATGCCGCCGACGGCGGCGTGCCCCGTGGCCGGCACGGTGGCCAGGTACTGCACCAGGACGGTGGCGTCCAGCCGGGTGCGGGCCGCCTTGGCGGGGGCCAGGCCGGTCAGGTCACCGGTGACGGCGAGCCTGCCGAGCCGGGCCGACCGGTAGCTCTCGTGCTGGCGCAGCACGTACCACACCAGCGCGCCCCCGTCCTTGGTGCGCAGCGCGTACACGGGCGAGGAGTCGGGGACGAACCGGGTCTGGAGCCGCACGCCGTTCTTCCGCAGCCCCAGCCGGGCCTGCCGCAGCGCGTCGTAGGACTGCGTGGTCTGCGGGCCCGGCGCCAGCACCGACGCGCCCGGCGCCTGCGGCCCGCCGCTCAGCAGCGCCGCGTGCGCCGCGCCGATCCGGGACGGGCTGACCGCCAGCCCGGACGCGCCCGGCGCCACCGCCTGGGCGTAGCCGTCGCCGTCCAGCCGCACCCGGGAGATCTCGTCGCCGCCCGGATACGGGGACGCGGCCAGCAGCCACGGCGCCCCCGCCCCGGCCTGCGTGAACACCAGCGCGTGCCGGGTGGTGCGGGGCTCCTTGGCGCCGGGCCGCGTCGCGGAGGTCACCGTGTCGGCCGCGAACCAGCGCGGGTACCCGTCCATCCGCGGGATGTAGAACGCGGACTTGACGAAGCGCACCGGCGTGAACGGCTGCCGGGCGGCGCGGCCCAGCCGGAACGCGGCGCGGTCCATGGAGAGCTGCGGGTCGGTCTCGACGGCGGCGAGTGCGGTGCCGTCCAGCCGCTGCCCGGCCTTGTTGGCGGCGTCGGCGTAGCGCGCCAGCACGCGTTGCGCCTCGTCCTTGCTCAGCGCCGGAGCGGGCTCGGACCCGCCGCCTCCGCACGCGGCGGCGAGCAGCAGAACCGGGACGGGCAGGGCGACGGCAGGGCGGACGCGCATGGCAGGCCCCCATGAGGACGAGTGCAGAACCGTCCGTCATCATCGCAGGGTGACCGCGAGGTCACGCAGCGAATCCGAAGAACGGTCCGAACTCGGGGCCTCGCGGCTACTGGGCGGCCTCGGCCTCGCGCTGCCGCATCCAGCGGATCTCGGCCTCGATGAACTCGTCGATCTCGCCGTCCAGCACCGCGGCGGGGTTGCCCGCCTCCACGCCGGTGCGCAGGTCCTTGACGATCTGGTACGGGTGCAGCACGTAGTTGCGGATCTGCGTGCCCCAGCTGGTGGTGCTCTCGCCGCGCAGCGAGGAGATCTTCTCCGCCTCCTCCTGCCGCTTGCGCTCCAGCAGCTTGGCCTGCAGCACGCCCATGGCGGTGGCCTTGTTCTGCAGCTGGCTGCGCTCGTTCTGGCAGGACACCACGATCCCGGTCGGGATGTGGGTGATCCGCACCGCCGAGTCGGTGGTGTTCACGCCCTGGCCGCCGGGCCCGGACGAGCGGTACACGTCGATGCGCAGGTCGTTCTCGTCGATGTCGATGTGGTCGCTCTGCTCCACCACCGGCACCACGTCCAGCCCCGCGAACGAGGTCTGCCGCCGTCCCTGGTTGTCGAACGGGGAGATGCGCACCAGCCGGTGGGTGCCGTGCTCGCCGCGCAGCGTGCCGTAGGCGTAGGGGGCCTTGACCGTGAACGTCGTCGACTTGATCCCGGCCTCTTCGGCGTAGGAGGTCTCGTAGATCTCCGTCGGGTAGCCGTGCCGCTCGGCCCAGCGCAGGTACATGCGCTGCAGCTGCTGCGCCCAGTCGGCCGCGTCCACCCCGCCCGCCTGGGCGTTGATGGTGACCAGCGCCTCGCGCTCGTCGTACTCGCCCGACATCAGGGTGCGCACCTCGAGCTGCTGGATCTCCTTGCCGAGCGCGGCCACCTCGTCGTCGGCCTCGCGGCGGGTGTCGGCGTCGTCCATCTCGGCGGCCAGCTCGTACAGCGTGGCCACGTCGTCCAGCCGCTGCCGCAGCCCCTCGACCCGGCCGAGCTCGCTCTCCAGGTACGACAGCCGCCGCGTCACCTGCTGCGCGCGCTCCTGGTCGTTCCACAGCTCGGGGTCGGCGGACTGCTCGCGCAGCTCGGCGATGTCGCGCCGCATACCGTCCAGGTCGAGGACCTGCTCGATGCCGGTCAGCGTCGAGTCGAGCTCCTTGAGCCGGTCTTCGGGGTCGATGGCTGCCACACTGAGAGCTTATCGCCGTCCCGGCAGTGCCCCGGGCGGCCGCGCCCGTCCGTTCGATCAGGGGATTCGATCAACGAGTTCGATCAATAGGCTGTGGATGGCAGAATCACGGATCAGCATGGCGGATCGGATCAGCGGAACGGACCGCTCGGAACAGCCGGGGGCAGGCGTGGCGGCGAATGCGGTGTGGCAGTCGTTTCGCTCCACCTCGATCGTCCTGGCCGCCGTCACGCTGGTGACGGCCGGCTGCGCGGGCAGCGAGCCCGAGGCCCGTCCCACCGTCCTGGTCACCGCCACCACGCCCGAGCCCGAGCTGCTGACCCACCAGGTCGCCGAACGCGAGTTCCGCGCCTTCGTCACCAACGACGACGTCGCCCGCGCCGCCGGTGACGAACGGCTGGCCCTGACCTGGACGTCCGACGGGCAGTCCCAGCTGACCGCCGCGGAGTTCCGCAAGGCCGCCTACGACGGCGACCCGGTGAACCGCTACCAGTACGGCGAGCCCCAGCTGCTGGTGCCGAAGCTGAAGGCCGACATCTACCCGCACTGGTTCGTGGCGGCCGTGCCGCGCACCGTCCAGGGCGAGCCCAAGAGCACCCGCACCGCGCTCATGGCGTTCATCCGCCGCGCCCCCGGCGACCGCTGGCGCCTCAGCCTGACCACCGAACTGCTGCCCAAGGCCAAGCTGCCCAAGGTCACGGTGGACGACGAGGGCTACGCCACCGCGCTGAACACCACCGACAGCACGATGCTGATCCGCCCACGCGAGGTGCCGGGCATCCAGGCGACCCTCGCCTCCGAGGGCCCCGACAGCGTGGCCCGCAAGGTCATGCGGACGGGCAAGTACACCACCGGCTACTACAGCGAGGTCCGCCGGGCCACACGCAAGGCCGCGGACAAGGACCTGACCCTCCAGATCGTGACGGTGGCCACGCCGTTCCCGATCTTCCCCCTGCGCACCGAGGACGACGGCGGGCTCGTCCTCTACTCCCTGGGCCGCAACAGCCTGCTGACCGTCAAGGACGGCAAGAGCGGCGCCAAGCCGCCGGTCCCGCCCGAGGCCGCCCACCTGCTCGACGGCACGGACGAGGGCAGCGACATCACCACGTCCGAGGTCTACCAGTTCGCCGCCACCGACCCGCCCCGCACCAAGAAGGGCAAGGTCAAGGCCGACATCATCGCCCAGGCGGGCACCATCGCCAAGGCCGGCACCCGGCCGTCGCGCACCTCCTGAGGCATGCGCAACGGTCGTGCAAGTTTCGTGGGAGACGGCACGGCCCGGCGGAGGACGGAACCCGTCGAGGGGTTCAGTAAATCCGTTGCAGTGCCAGCGCCAGGAAGAACAGAACGACCAGAACCGCCAGGATCACGGTGGGGGAGAAGGGGCCGCCGTGACGGTGCATCTCGGCGCGGGCGTTTCGGCAGGTCGGGCAGCGCCCCTCCACCACCGGGCCCGAGCAGCGGGCGCAGATCAGATGTTCGCAGCTCATTCGGCTGCCTCTCTCGCTGGGATGCGTACCTGTCGCTTGAGAACCAAAGCACTCGTTCGCCAGCATTCAGCCTATCCCGACTGTAAAGTCCCTAAGCGTGCCGGGGCGTGGACCGGTCGAGGCGACCGATCTCCGCCCCTACACTGCACGGGGGCCGATCGGTCCGGAGTTCGGACCGGGAAGCCCCGTCCATTCAAGGAGCCGAGCCGCCGGGAGCCTCACACCCCCGGACACCGGCCGGCTCCCGCCCCTAGGGGCTCCGAGGGGCCTGCGGTCCCCCAGACAGGAACTGCCGGAACGAGGTGGGGAGTATGCCAATGGCCTACGACTACACCTCGATGGACCCCGGAGCTTCCAAGCCGACGTCGCGTCACTCCCCTGAAAAAACGACGCAGCATGGCGCCGCCATGCCAAGAGACCTCCCCCTGAATTCCCCACGCCTCTCCGTCGGCAAGGCGGCGTGCGCCCACGACCACACCAACCGAGGTGCGGCAGAGGGTCACCCATCTTGGAGAGAGGCAGAGCGGGACAGGAAGCACCCCAACACCACGCCCCCACGCCTCCCCCCGAGCAGGTGGGTGTACGAGCCGCAGGTTCACAACCACACCAGCCGCGGTGTGACGGGCGTCCGCGGGGGGCGCTCCCCTGGGGGAGAGGTGGAGCGAGCCGGGGAGCGTGCCCCCAGCATGCGACCATGGCTCTGGCCGAGCGCAGTGGCG
>NZ_JBEYTB010000014.1:0-201664 GCF_040642915.1 Actinomadura sp. NPDC047616 | reverse complement strand
GCGATTGAGCTGCAGGTTCCCGACCACGCCAGCCGGGGCGGGACGGGGGTTCCAGGGGGTCGCTCCCCTGGGAGAAAGACGAAGCGAGCCGGGGAGCGTGCCCCCAGCATGCGACCATGGCTCTGGCCGAGCGCAGTGGCGATTGAGCTGCAGGTTCCCGACCACGCCAGCCGGGGCGGGACGGGGGTTCCAGGGGGTCGCTCCCCTGGGAGAAAGACGAAGCGAGCCGGGGAGCATGCCCCCAGCATGCGACCATGGCTCCCCCCGAGCGGAGTATCATCTCGCCCCAGGCGGGTTGACGGACGGGCCGGAGGGCGGCACGCTCGACCGGCGTCGGCCGGTGACCCGAGGGCGCGGAGTGCACGCTGCGGCTCCATGGCCCCGCCGGGTCGACGGCCCGCGGGGGTCGACGGCCTCCGCTCACGAACCGCTACTGACAAACTACAGTCCGCTTCATGCGGCGACAAGATGGAAGACGCGATTCCTCCCGTTCGTGACCGCGCGGGTCCCTCGCAGGAATGGTGCTGAACCGCCGTGATCCACTTCGACAACGTCACCAAGGTCTACAAGAGCCAGAACAGGCCCGCACTGCAGCATGTGAACGTCGCCATCGAGAAGGGGGAGTTCCTCTTCCTGGTGGGGCCCTCGGGTTCCGGCAAGTCGACCTTCCTGCGCCTCATCCTCAAGGAGGAGCGTCCCACCCAGGGGCACGTGCACGTGGCCGGCAAGGACCTCAACCGGCTCAGCAACTGGAAGGTGCCCCACCTGCGCCGCCGCATCGGCTGCGTGTTCCAGGACTTCCGGCTGCTGCCCAACAAGAACGTCTTCGAGAACGTGGCGTTCGCGCTGGAGGTCATCGGCAAGCCGCGGCGCTTCATCCAGAAGGTCGTGCCCGAGGTCGTCGACCTGGTCGGCCTGGAGGGCAAGGCGCACCGGATGCCGCACGAGCTGTCGGGCGGCGAGCAGCAGCGGGTGGCCATCGCCCGGGCGTTCGTCAACCGGCCGATGATCCTGCTGGCGGACGAGCCGACCGGGAACATCGACCCGGCCACCTCGATCGGCATCATGAAGGTGCTGGACCGCATCAACCGCACCGGCACCACCGTCGTCATGGCCACCCACGACGCCGCCATCGTGGACGCCTTCCGCAAGCGCGTCGTGGAGTTGGAGGACGGCCGGGTCGTCCGCGACCAGTCGCGGGGCGTCTACGGCCAGGCGTACTGACGGGCCCGCTCGCGGTGAACCTGGCGCGGGCTCCGGGCGTACCTCCCGTCGCGTGGGAGCGGCCCGCCGCCGACCGACGAGACCCACCTACCCGGACCGACCGAAGAGACTGACAGAGCCTGACCGGACGCACGCTCCCGGCGGGGCACAGGCGATCAAGGACAGCGAGGCATGCGCGTACAGTTCGTTCTCCAGGAGATCTGGATCGGTCTCCGCCGGAACCTCACGATGACGGTCTCCCTGGTCATCACCGTCGCCATCGCCATGGCGCTCTTCGGCACCGGCCTGCTGGTGCGGGCCCAGGTCGAGTCGTCCAAGAGCTACTGGTACGACAAGATCGAGGTATCGGTCTTCCTGTGCGCCCAGACCAGCTCCAACCCGCAGTGCAACAAGCAGGACGCCACCGAGGAGCAGAAGCAGTCGATCAAGGCGGACCTGGAGAAGCTGCCCGAGGTCGCCAAGGTCGACTACGAGAGCAAGGCGCAGGCGTGGGCGCGGTTCAAGGACCGTTTCTCCACCACCCCGGGGTTCGTGCAGAGCACCCGCGAGGGTGACATTCCCGACTCGTTCCGGATTCGGCTGAAGGATCCGGAGAAGCACCAGGCGGTGGCGCAGGCGATGCTCGCCCGTCCCGGCGTCGACCAGGTGATCAACGAGAAGCAGATCCTGGACCGCTTCTTCCGCATCCTCGGCGGCCTGCAGTGGGCCGCGCTGGTGATCGCGCTGATCCAGGTGATCGCGGCGGTGCTGCTGGTGGGCAACACGGTGCGGCTGTCGGCGTTCAACCGCAGGCGGGAGACCGGCATCATGCGGCTGGTCGGCGCGTCCAACACCTACATCCAGATGCCGTTCATCCTGGAGGGCGCGATCGCCGGCCTGATCGGCGGGCTGTTCGCCGCGGTGCTGCTGGTGCTCAGCAAGTTCATGCTGGTCGACCGGGTGGCGAGCCAGATGCAGTTCGCCAGCAACCTCGGCTGGGGGACGGTGATAGCCGTCACCATCGTGTCGATCTGCTTCGGCGTGCTGCTGTGCGCGATCGCCTCGTTCCTCACCCTGCGCCGCTATCTGAAGATCTGACGGTGCCGGGCCGCGGGCACGCCCCGCGCGTCCCGGCGTTCCGCCACGCCGCCCCCACCGACCCGCCGGAGCCTTCCGCCGGAGGCGCGATGCTTAAACTGACCGCATGTTCCGGTTGACCGGTCGCGGGCTGCGCGTGTCGGCCGTCGTGGTCGCGGTGGTGTGCGCCTATGCCGCCGGGATGATCACCGGCGGCGGGCCTCCCGTCGAGCGGCGGGCGCGGGGTTCGGCCGCGCCGTCGCTGCTGGACGAGGCGGCGACGCGCATCGGCCGTGCGGCGGCGCAGCCGGTCGACCGCGGCAGGCTGGATCGCGCGGCCATCGACGGCATGCTGCGCACCCTCGGCGACAAGTGGGCCCGCTACTACTCGGCCAGCGAGTTCGACGACTTCCAGGGACGCATGAACGGCCGTTACAGCGGTGTCGGGCTGTGGCTGGGCACGGGCGGGGGCGATGCGGCCGCGGGTGAGGCCGCGCGCACCATGGCCGCTCCGGACGGCCCCGGCGACCGGCGCGTCCGGGTGGCCAGCGTCCAGCCCGGGTCGGCCGCCGAGCGGGCGGGCGTACGGGTCGGCGACGTGATCACCAAGGTGGGCGACGCCGACGTCGCCGGCTGGGACGCGGGCCGCGTCGCGGCGGCGCTGCGCGGCCGGCAGGGCACCGGCGTGGACCTGACCGTCGACCGCGACGGCGCGGCGCAGCGGTTCCGGCTGGTGCGCACCCCCGTGGCCGGAAGCGACGTCACCGTCGCCGACCTGGCCGACCGCGCCCGGATGATCCGCGTCGGCGCGTTCACCCGCGGCGTGGGCCGCGAGGTGCGCGGCGCGCTGACCGGCGCGCCCGGCAGCCCCCGCGGCGGCGTCCTGCTGGACCTGCGCGGCAACCCCGGCGGGATGCTGGACGAGGCGGTGGAGACGGCCTCGGCGTTCCTGCCCGGCGGGCCGGTGGTCACCTACGAACGGCGCGGCGAGCGCGGCATGGTCACCGAGCGGCGCGACGTCACCCAGCCCGGCGACGCCGACACCCCGCTGGTCGTGCTGGTCGACGCCGGCACCGCCAGCGCCGCCGAGGTGGTCGCGGGGTCGCTGCGCGACCGCGACCGCGCGGTGATCGTAGGATCGCGTACCTACGGGAAGGGGTCGGTGCAGGAGCCCATCCGGCTGGCCGACGGATCGGCGATCGAGCTGACGGTCGGTCGCTACCGGACGCCCAGCGGCCGTAACCTCGACGGCGTGGGGATCGACCCGGACGTGGCGGTCTCCGCGGACCGTCCCCCCAAGGAGGCCGAGCGGCGCGCCCAGGAGGTGCTGCGCGGGCTGCTCGCCACGCTGCCCGAACGAGGCTCGGGCGGCGTGCTGGACAAGGACCGAGGCTGATCACGTGCCACGCGAGACAGGGCGCAAGCTCATCGCGCAGAACAAGCGCGCCCGCTACGACTACCACATCGACGACACGTGGGAGGCGGGCCTGGTGCTGATGGGCACGGAGGTGAAGGCGCTGCGCGCCGGCCGTGCCTCGCTCGCCGACGGCTACGCCCACGTCAGGAACGGGGAGGTGTGGCTGGAGAACGTGCACATCCCCGAGTACCTGCAGGGCACCTGGACCAACCACGCCCCCCGCCGCCCGCGCAAGCTGCTGCTGCACCGACGCGAGATCGACAAGATCGCCGACAAGTCGGACGAGGCGGGGTGGACGCTGATCCCGCTGTCGCTGTACTTCAAGGACGGCAAGGCCAAGGTCGAGATCGGCCTGGCCCGTGGTAAGAAGACCTACGACAAGCGCCAGGCCATCGCCAAGCGCGAAGCCGACCGGGAGATGCGGCGGGCGGCCGCGGCACGGTTCAGGAGACGGTGAAGGGTGTCGATGAGCAGCCCGGGTCGGGGCAGTAGCGCGTCAGGCGAGTCCGTACGGCACGGTCGCGGGCGCTGGGGCCGGCGGCGGCGTCCCAGGTCGTCCACGCCGCGCCGGGTGGTGTCGGTGGCGGGATGCGGCCTGCTGGTCGCGTCCGTGACGTCGGGCTGCTTCGCCGAGCCGTCCGCGATGCCGACCGTGCGGGACTTCCTGATCGCCTGGGAGGTCGGCAACTACAAGGCCGCGGCGCGCAAGACCACCGGCGCCGACCGGAACGCGGTCGCCGCCCAGCTCGGCCAGTTGCGCCGCCAGCTGGACGCGGCGTCCCTGCGGCTCGGCCTCGGCCTGCCGGTGCAGCCGGGCGGCACGCCCGCCAAGGCCATCACCAAGAACGGCGACAACGCGGTCGCCCGGTTCGCGGTGAAGATCGACCTGGGCGAGAACGGCCAGCCGTGGACCTACGAGGGCCGGATGCGGCTGCGCCGGGTGGACGGCGACTGGAAGGTCATCTGGGACCCGTCCATCATCCATCCGCGGCTGCGGCAGGGCATGCGGCTGGCCGTGCTGACCGAGGTGTCGCCGCGCGCGCCGATCTACGACTCCGACGACAAGCGCATGCTGCGCAACGTCCGGACCGACATCGTCGGCGTCTATCCCGGGCAGTTGCGCGACCCGGAGAAGACGCTGGAGCAGCTCACCAAGGTCACCAAGATCGACGGTGGCCGCAAGCTGGACACCGAGCGGCTGGTCGGCCGGGTCAACTCGGCGCCGCCGGAGCGGTTCCTGCCGCTGCTGACGCTGCGGCACCCGCAGGGGGTGGCGATCGCCCAGCGGATGCCGCAGAGCTCCGGGCTGCGCGTCCAGACCATCTGGGCGCCGATCCAGTCCAACGCCGCGCCCGAGCTGGTCGGCCAGCTCGGCCCCGCCACCGCCGACCGGCTGCAGCAGGTGGGCGCCCCCTACCAGCCGGGCGACACGATCGGTGTGAGCGGGATACAGCTGCTGTTGCAGCGGTGGCTGGCCGGCACCCCGACGGTCCGGGTGGTCGCACAGGATCCGTCCGGCCGCAACGTCCAGGAGCTGCGCTCGTGGGTCGGCCAGGAGCCGCAGCCCGTCCGCACCACCCTGGACGCCACGTACCAGGACAGCGCGGACCAGACGCTGGCCAGGGTGCCCGCGCCGGCGTCCATGGTCGCCCTGCGCCCCAGTACGGGCGAGGTGCTGGCGGTGGCCAACAACAAGCTGACGGGCGGCCGCAACCTGGCGATGGAGGGCAGCTACCCGCCCGGTCTGACGTTCGGCATCGTCTCGGCGGAGGCGCTGCTGCAGCGCGGTCTGACCAAGAACACGCAGACCGAGTGCCCGGCGACCGCCACCGTGGGCGGCCAGACGTTCAGCAACCCCGGCGGCCAGGCCCGCGGCAAGCGGACCCTGCAGATGAACTTCGCCTATTCCTGCGCCACCACCCTCGCCCAGCTCAGCACCCGCCTGGACGCCGCGACGCTGATGGCCGAGGCGCAGCGCTTCGGCCTGGGCAAGGACTGGGGCCTGACGGTGCCCGCGTTCACCGGAACGGTGCCGAAGCCCCGTAACGACGCCGAGAAGGCCGCCATCGCGATCGGGCAGGGCGGGGTGCGCGTCAGCCCCCTGGCCATGGCCCTGGTCGCCGGGGCCGTGGACGTGGGCAGCTGGAGGCCCCCGTACCTGCTGCGTTCCCCGCAGGACCCCTCGTCGAGATTCCCTGCCCAGACGCTGCCGTCCGTGGCCACGTCCGACCTGAAGGACCTGGTGCGGCGCTCGGTGTTCCAGGGGACCGCACGGGCCGCCGAGGTGTCGAGCGGAGGCAAGGTGTCGGGCGTGTACGCGACGGCCACCTACACCGAGAACGGCCGCGAGAAGGTCGTGTCGTGGTTCGTGGGCTCCCGCTCCGGCACGGCCTTGGCCATCGCCGTGGAGGGCCACTACAACGCCGCCCAGCTCGCCTCGACGTTCTTCCGGGGCGGCATCCCGGCGGCGCCCACCGGGGCGTCCCGCTGATCGCCGCTCCGCCGCCTCCGTTACGACCTCCCGGACGCTCGTTGCAGCTTTGTTATCTCTTTACCCGGGGGCCGCAACCATCCGGGGGCTCCCGCTCGTCTTTACAGGTGACTGAGACACCGCTTGGGGGGTTGCGGACTCAGTCGCCGTGATGAGACCAGAGCCTCGTCTCGGGGGAGGCTCTGCCGTCCGGACCGGCCCGACC
Source organism: Actinomadura sp. NPDC047616 (assembly GCF_040642915.1). Taxonomy (NCBI): domain Bacteria; kingdom Bacillati; phylum Actinomycetota; class Actinomycetes; order Streptosporangiales; family Thermomonosporaceae; genus Actinomadura; species Actinomadura sp. NPDC047616. The sequence goes on along the minus strand of NZ_JBEYTB010000014.1, from coordinate 195,271 downwards.
CTGCCGGTCGGCCCCGGTGGGCGCGTTCGTCGCCCACCGGGGCATCACGCTGTCCGGGGGAATTCCCTTGGCACGAAGCGCGTTATCCTTGTAGCGTCAGTTGACGGGACGCCTGCGTCCCGGTTGACAACTGAACATGGGGGTGACCGGTTTCGACTTCGGTAGGTCGAAGCAGGGGAAGCGGGTCGAGGGTTGCGGTCGTGACCTCGTAAATCCTGTGACCGCAAACCAATAACTGCCAACCAGAAGCAGTCCGAGTTCGCCCTCGCCGCCTGAGCGAGGAGCGAACTCTGTCGGCCCGGGAGCGTCTCCGACCCGGGATCCGGCATCATCAGGAGACTCAACCTCCGCACCCGGTCGCGGGGTGCGTAGGGACACCTAACAGCGACTGAGCCCGTCGGCGACTCGCCTGCGAGAGCGCCGGGGCTGAGAAAACGTCAAGCAGGCTGCACCCGGAGAAGCCCTGCCTCATCACCGAAGGACGCGGGTTCGATTCCCGCCACCTCCACTTCGTGGGCGACGTGTGGTCGCGGCCCCTGCCGGGGGCCGCTTCCCTCACCTCGTTCCGGATATCTCCCAGGGGGGCGACCCCCTGGAACCCCCGTTTGGGCCCTGCGCTCGGCGAGCTCCGCTCGCCTCCGCACAGGGCCCGTTCTGCGTTTCGGGGCGGTTCCAACCCCCTGTCGTTGGCAGGCAGCCGTGCCCCGCCGGAGCGCCCACACCTGCTTTCGGGCTCTGTCAGGGCGCGGCTCCCTGGGACCTCCGCTGTGTGGGCTTCGCCCTCACGCCGTGTGGTTCTGCGCCCTTGGGAGTGCTTCCTCACCTTGTTCCGGATGTCTCAGGGGGCGACCCCCTGGAACCCCTGTTGGGCCCCGCGCTCGGCGAGCCCGCTGGCTCGTTGTGTTAGGGAGACGACAGCGGTGGTTGCGCTGCCGGGCAGCGGGACCACCGCTTCATTGGATGGCCTTATGCGTCCATGAGCCGTGTTGAAGGTTCGGCCCAAGGCAGGTCGGGGCTGTCGACTCACCGGTTCTCGGGGCTCGGGTATCGCGGCGCGCACCATGGAGTGGAGGTGACTTCGGCCGAGGACACCGCCGGCTGGCCAGCGTTCCTGCGTGGCCTGGTGGCCGGGGGTGCATTGGTGATCTCCGATGCCCACGCCGGGCTGGTGGAGGCGGTCGGGGCCACGCTGCTGGGGGCGGCCTGGCGGCAGTGAGTCGCCAGGCTTAAGCACGACTTCTCGTGGCTGCGCTCGTGTAGAGGCGGAGAGATCCTGCGTCGCCGCCGCTTGGCGAGAATCAGGCGTCCTTTGGCGTTTTTGCTGCTGTCCGGCGCGGTGATGGTGTTTGTACGCTCTCATCACCAGCCGCTGACGGGAGGTATCGGCATGACCGATGAGAGCAATGACGCGAATGGGGTGGCTCGGCGCGCGGTGTTGCGGCGCAGTGCCGGCATTGCGGCCGCCGGCGCGGTATCTGCGTTTTCTGCTGCGGCGTCCAGTGCCGCACACGCCTCGGTGACGAGATCTGTGCCGAGTGGCAACGCTTCCAGTCCGAGTGTCGGCGCTCTGCCATCGGTGGTCGCGGGAGTTCACATTCCCAACAGTAGATTGGCTCGTGAAGCTGCGGTGTTCGCGCGACAGGCGTACTCGGAGACGCTGTTCAATCATGTCATGCGGACGTATGTCTTCGGCTCTCTGGTGTTCGACCGGCGTGGTGTTCGCTATGACCGGGAGCTGGTGTTCGTCGCAGCCGTCTTGCATGACCTCGGGCTGGTCGAATCGTTCCAGACCCCGGCTGAGCGGTTCGAGGTCGATGGCGCTGATGCTGCGCGCCGGTTCTTGCGGGAACGGCGCGTGCCGACTGAACGGGCGGAGCTCGTCTGGGATGCGATCGCCCTGCACACCAGCATCGGCATCGCGACTCGGAAGAGGCCTGAGATCGCCTTGATCTCGGTCGGGTCGGGAATGGATTTCACTGGGAACGATCTGCGGCAGCTTCCGTCCGGCGCTCTCGAGGAGGTGCTTGCCGCCTTCCCGCGGAAAGAGTTCAAGCAAAATGCGCTCGATGCGATGATATCGCTGTGCCGCACAAAGCCGCTCGGGGAGCTCATGCACCCCTTCGCGGAGGTCGGCCGACGCCACATTCCCAATTTCTCGGTGCCCACCGTCGAGGATCTGCTGCTCGCAGCGCCATTCAAGGAGTGATGCAGGTGTTCGCCGGGTTTCTCGTTGCGGGGGCCTGGTCGGCCCGCGGCACGGCGGCGATCTGAGCGACCTCGTTCAGCCGATCATTCGGCTGGTGGGTCGGAGCATCGATGGGTATTTGCTTCGACGGACGTCCGTGGGGGGCGACCCCGCGTTCGGCGCGCCGTATTCCCTGGGATCGTCGACGAGCTGGTCGGGGTGCTACGTACGGCCTGAGCGCATCTTCTCGCTGGGCTCGGTGCCGGGGGCCCTTCCTTACGCGGAATGCGCCGCGGACCCCTGGCGCAACGTGATCCACGCCGGCCCCGTCCGGGGGTGCTCCGCGACATCCCCCCGCCTGCCAAGGGTCCTGGCTGTCCCGAAACTCGCCGACCTGCGCACCGCGTGCCGCTGGCGGCGACAGGCGGCGCAGACGGGAGCGGCCTACCCGGCCGGTCCTGCCGTGGTACGGGATGCCCGGCGCGCCCTGCGGGGAGTTGTGTTCATGCCGCTCAGGGCGCGGCGTAACAGGGCGTGCGGCTCGTCCGAGCCGGTGATCAACCGTTCGATGATCCTGAGCGGGCGCCTGACTGCGCCCGGACGGATTCATGGGCTTGCGGGGGCGGGCGGGACATGTCGGCGGGGCGGAAAACCGGTGTGCTTGGGGTGGGGCGGGCGCTACGCTCGCGGGCACTTGACGCGGCTGTTCTCGAAAGGCGCCGATGATGCGTGTTGCGGAGCAAGGGGGCGACCACCCCGAACTACTGGAGCGGGGACATCCCTTCCGGCAGTGGAAGACGTGGCGCATTCCCGGTGCCGAGCTGACCCTCACCGGCTACTCCCGCGCGAACGACAAGACCTTCTTTCACATCCCCGAGCTGAGGTGCAGCCTCGACGCCGGGTTGTGTGAAGGGCGGCAGGTGGACACGGTCTTCCTGACCCACACGCACCACGATCACTCAAAGGATCTCGACTACCTGGCTGCCAAGGCTTCCGGCACGGACGTCTACCTGCCCGCCGAGGCGGTGCCGTACGTGGAGTCCTACCTGCGCGCGTCCGCCGAGCTGAACCACGGGGCGGGATTCGACCCCGCGCTGGCGGGGGGCTGTCGGCTGCATGGCGTCCGGCGGGACGACGAGTTCGTTTTCGGGCGCCGGGGACATCACGTTCGGGTGGTGGAGTGCCGGCACAAGGTTCCTTGCGTGGGATATGCGTTCTCGGAGCGGCGCAAGGCGCTGCGGCCGGAGTTCGAGGAGCTGCGGCGGTCCCTGGTGAGGGAGGGGCGGGGCAGCGAGTTCGGCCGGATCATGGCCCGGCGGCGTGAGGAGGGGGCCGAGGTCGACGTTGCGGTCCGCCGGCCGCTGTTCGCCTTTCTCGGTGACACGCACGTTGACGTGTTCGAGCACAACCCATGGCTTTTCGAGTACCCGGTCGTCATCACGGAGTGCACTTTCCTCGACGACGCCGAACTCGACCGCGCGAATCGGGTGGGGCACACGGTGTGGAGTCAGCTCAGACCCGTGGTCGAGGCCCACCCGGAGACTCTGTTCGTCCTGATCCACTTCAGCCTGCGCCACTCGGACCGGGAGATCCTCACGTTCTTCCGGCGGCAGTGGCAGGAAGCGCGCGGCACGCGGCCGGACAACGTTCTGTTGTGGGTGCATCCGGACAGCCGCCTGCCCGAGCAGCACCAGCACGGCGGTTCCTGAGCGGGCATCCCGGGCAGGTGACTGCCCGGGATGCCCGAGGTGGGCGACGGCCCGGGTGATCAGGTGCGGGCGGGGGTCGGGGTGGGGTGGTGCTCGGTGGTCGCGCTGTCGGGGCGGATCACCGCGAGGGACACCGCGGCCGCGCCGAGGGCGCCGATGATGGCGAACGCGTAGAAGCCCCATGGGTAGGCGAGCCCGGCCGACAGCAGGGAGCCGCCGAGCAGGGGGCCGCAGATCGCGCCGATGCGTCCGACCCCGGCCACGGCGCCGAGCCCGGTCGCGCGGCTCGCCACCGGGTAGGCCCGGCTGACGGCGGCGTAGACCAGGACCTGCGCGCTGAAGACGAAGCAGCCCGCGAGGAAGACCGCCGTGTACAGGCCGACGCTGGGCAGTTTGACGCTGAGCAGCGCCAGGAACACCGCCGCGGCGCCGAACCAGCCGATCGTGGCCGGACGGACGCCCCTGCGGTCGGCCACGTACCCGGCGAACAGCAGACCGGCGACGGCGCCGAGGTTCAGCGTGAGCAGCAGGCCCAACGCGGCGCCGAGCGGGTAACCGGCCTGCCGCATGATCTCCGGCAGCCAGGTGTTCAGGCCGTACACCAGCAGCAGCCCCATGAAGGAGGCCACCCAGAACGCCAGCGTCGTGCGCAGCAGGCCGTCCCTGAACAGGGCGCGCACCGTGACGGCGGTGGTCGCCTTCGCGTCGCCGGACGTGCGGGCGGCCAGGAACGAGGTGGACTCGGGCAGGTATCGCACCATGAGCGGCACCAGCACCAGCGCGGGGAGGGCACCGATCACGAACATCGCGCGCCAGCCCAGCGACGGGATGACCGCCATGCCCAGCAGGGCGGTGAGGACGGCTCCGACGTGGTAGCCGGTCATGATCGTCGTGGTGGCGCTGCTGCTGCGTCCCCGCCGGGCGTGCTCGCCGACCAGTGTGATCGCGGTGGGCAGGCAGCCGCCCAGCCCGAGACCGGCCAGGAAGCGCAGCAGGCCGAACACCGTGGCCGACGGCGCGGCCGCGCACAGGACGGTGAACACGGAGAAGGCGATCACGGAGGCGATCAGTGCCTTGCGGCGGCCGACGATGTCGGTGATCGCGCCGATCGTCAGCGCGCCGATGGTCATGCCGACCAGCCCCACCGTGGTCACCGCCGACGCGGTGCCCGGGGTCAGGTCCCAGACGTGCTCGCGCAGGAGCACGGGCAGGACGGTGCCGAGCACCACCAGGTCGAAGCCGTCCAGGAGCACGGCCGCCCAGCAGAGCGGCAGCGCCCAGGAACGGGCGGGGTGGGACGGGGACGCCATGAGCGACCTCCTGTGAACTGCATCACGGAACGGGGTGGCGTCCATACTCTCCGCAGGTCAGCGCGTCGCCGCGGATCGTCTTCCAGTGGGTGGAAGGGCTCTGGAAACGATCAGTGGGAACGCGGTTGCCGCAGGTCAGCAGCCGAGCACGTCGGCGAGGTGGTCGAAGCCGGTCACGGCGAGATCGCTGGTGACGTCGGCCGCGCGGTCCGCCGTGCGGACGGGGCCCTTCTCCAGCGGCCGTTCGAGGAACGCGGTGGCGAGTCCGGCCTGGCGGGCCCCGTCGATGTCCCACTTGTGCGCGGCGACCATGAGGACCTGCGCGGGATCGACGTCGAGCAGGTCCGTGGCCGTGAGATAGGCCCGCGCGGCGGGCTTGTAAGCCCGGGCGAGCTCGGCCGACAGGATGCAGTCGAACGGCAGTCCCGCGGCCTTGACGAGGGTGGTGAGCAGCGCGAACCCCCCGTTGGACAACGCGGCCAGCACATAGCGTCGCCGCAGCCGCGTCAGACCCTCTACGGCGTCGTCCCAGGCGGGCAGACGGTGCCAGGCGTGGACCAGCCGGCGACGCGCGGCGTCCGGGAACGCGTCCGCGACGCCGTGGACGTCGAGCAGTTCGTCCAGCGATTCGCGGTGCAGGGTGTCGAGGTAGGCCCAGTCGCGCTCGTGCCGGTTGACGCGTTCCATGGACGGCAGATAGCGGTCACGCCATTCGTCGGCGAAGGCGCCGGCGTCCAGCTCGACACCGTGTTCGGCGGCCGTCCGGGCGACCTCCCGGGCGACTCCGGTGCGCCAGTCGACGGTCGTGCCGAAGATGTCGCAGGCCACCACTCGAATCGAAGCAGCGTCAACGCCGGTCATCCGCACCTCGCTCGTCGAGCTCCGGGCCTTCCATCATTACCTGACTCCCGCGTCCTCGCACGGGTGCTCTTCCGGTCACGACTGAGCGGGCTTGTTTACGGGAGGCGGGGCCGCTCTCAGGCGTCCTGCAGGAGAGGGGCTGGTTCGGTTTCGCCGTCCGGTGCGTGGGCCGGTTCGCGGAGCCGGCGGGCCGCCTGGACGCCCAGGCTGGTGTCGATGTGCTCGCGCATGACCGCGGCGGCGCCCTCGGCGTCACCGCCGATGACGCAGTCCAGCAGCGCCTGGTGCTCGGCCGCCTTCTTGTCACGTGCGGCCTGGCCGCGTTCGACCTCCAGCGCGAGCCGCCGGTAGCGGTCGGCCTTGTCCCACAGCCCGTCGAGGGTGGTGATGAGCAGGTCGTTGTGGGAGGCGCGGTAGATCGCGGCGTGGAAGCGGCGGTGCGCGACCAGTTGTTCGACCGTCGGCTTGCCGGGCAGGGGGCGCAGGCCGTGGGCGGACTCGCGCAGGACGCGGATGTCGTCCTTGGTGCGGCGTTCGGCGGCCAGCGCGGCCGCCAGCGGGTCCAGCGAACGCCGGATCTCCAGCAGGTCCCGGGCCTCCTCCGCGGTCAGCGGCGTCACCCGGGCGTCCCGGTGGGCGTCCAGGTCCACCAGGCCGTCGCTCTTGAGCCGGCGCAGCGCCTCGCGCAGCGGGGTGGTGCTGATGCCGATGTCGCGCGCCAGTTTCGCCTGGGCGATGACCGACCCCGGGGGGAGCTCGCCCGACAGGATCCGCTCCCGGACCTGTACGTAGGCGAACTCGGCCTTGGTCATGGGCTCCGTCGGCTGGCTCATGGGCCCCCCATCGCGTAGGTCACCGTTATAGCCTACACCACCGCCGTTGTCCGAACGCTCGTGTCGGGTGGTCGACTCTGCCTAGGAGCGTGGGCAAAACGCCTGGTCCGGTCGTATCGACGGGGAGGGGTGGCGGAGAAATTCTCGCTCCGAGGGTTGACGTCATAGGTTATAACGAAGCAGAGTGGCCGCCGTCACAAGAGACGGGTCCGCCCTGACCGAGGAGGGAAACCCCCATGCCTGCTTCGTCGATCCGGTGGCCGCTGCGCCCCGGGGGCCGCCTGGGGCGGCCCCGCCGTACCCGCCTGGCGCTGAGTCTGGGAGCCGCGGTCTCGGCCATGGGGCTGCTGGCCGCCTGCGGGGGCGGGGAGGCGCAGCCGGCCAACGTCGTGGCGACCGGGCAGGCGCCCTCCTACTACCCGGCGGACTACGGCCAGGTCATCGAGGCGTCCAGGCGGGAGGGCGGGACGCTCAACATCTACTCCAACACCGACCAGGAGAACTGGGCGCCGATCTTCCGCGACTTCCGGCGGAAGTACCCGTGGGTCACCAAGATCTCCGCCAACAACCTCGACAGCGACGAGGTGTTCCAGCGGGTGCTCAGCGAGCAGGCCACCAGCGGGTCGCCCGCCGACGTGCTGGTCTCCAACGCCGCCCAGGGGTGGGCGGAGTTCGCCGCCAAGGCCGGCGCGCTGATGCCGTACAAGTCACCGGAGGTGGAGAAGCTCCCCGACTTCGCCACCCTGCTGCCGAACGTCCACGCGATGTCGATCGATCCCCTGGGCGTCGCCTACAACAGCTCGCTGCTGCCCAAGGAGCCCACGAGCATCCAGGCCCTGGCCGACCTGGTGGCCGGCGACCAGGGCAAGTACCGCAACAAGATCACCACCCGGGACGTGGACGGGGCGTTCGGCTTCTCCGTCTCGCACGCCTTCACCGCCGCCCGCCCCGGCGCCTGGACGTCCCTGCAGCGGATCCTGCCGCTGGCCCGCCCCGAGACCTCCTCGGGCACCCAGCTGGAGAAGATCATCTCGGGCGAGTACCACGCCGGGTTCTTCATCAGCGCCGCCCCCGCCTACCCGATGATCGAGAACAGCGGCGGCCTGCTGAAGCTGGCCTTCCCCAAGGACGGGACGGTGGTGCTGCCCCGGGGCATCGGCATGAACGCCAAGGCGCCGCACCCGGCCACCGCCAAGCTGTTCACCGACTTCGTGCTGTCGGAGGAGGGCTAGCGGGCCGTCGCCGAGGGCGGCCTCACCTCCTACCGGGAGGGCGTGGAGGCCCGCGAGGACCGGCACACCTACCAGGACCTCGTCCGCCAGGTCGGCGAGGGGAACCTCGTGTTCGTCAAGTACGCCCGCGTGCCCGGCGACCAGGTCAAGGCGTTCGTGTCCCGGTGGAACGGCCTGCTCGGGCACTGACCCGGGCGAAGGGAACGCATCTCGATGACAACGATGATCGAACCGCCGCGCGCGGCCGGCCCGCCCACCGGCGGCGCGGTGCCCGACGCGCCCCGCTACCGCATGAAGAAGTTCGCCGCCACCACGGTGCTGCACGACATCGACCTGACGATCAGGGACGGGGAGTTCTTCACCCTCCTCGGGCCCAGCGGCTGCGGCAAGTCCACCACCCTGTCGTGCGTCGCGGGGCTGGAGCGGCCCACCACCGGCAGCATCGCCGTCGGCGACCGGACGATGGTGGACACCGCCGCCCGCACGTTCGTCCCGCCCGAGGGACGCAACCTGGGGATGGTGTTCCAGTCGTATGCGCTGTGGCCGCACATGACGGTCGCCCAGAACCTGGCGCTGCCGCTGCGGATCCGCAAGGTCGACAGGCGGCGGCAGGCCACGCTGATCGGCGAGGCACTGGACAAGGTCGGCCTGGCCGGCATGCGCGACCGCTACCCGCACCAGCTTTCGGGCGGGCAGCAGCAGCGGGTGGCGCTGGCCCGCGCGCTGGTCTACTCGCCGACGGTGCTGCTGCTCGACGAGCCTCTGTCCAACCTGGACGCCCAGTTGCGCGAGCAGGCCCGCGCCTGGCTCAAGCGCCTCCAGGAGGAGCTGGGCATCACCACCGTCTACGTGACCCACGACCAGGAGGAGGCGCTGGCGCTCAGCGACCGCATCGCCGTGATGTCCGAAGGCCACCTGGTGCAGGTCGGCAGCCCCACCGAGATCTACCAGGAACCGGCGACCGCCGGGGTGGCCGCGTTCGTCGGGCGCTGCAACTTCCTGACCGGGAAGGTCGCGGCGGCCACCGCGTCCGGGGCCGAGGTCGTCCTGGACTGCAACGGCCAGAAGGTGCGGACCCGCGCCGCGGACGTCAGCGCAGGGCAGCACGTCACCGTCGCCGTCCGCCCCGAGCGCGTGAAGGTGCTGACCTCCGGCCGGACGGCGCCGCCGGACGCCAACGTCCTCACCGGCACCGTGCTGTCCAGCTCCTACGTCGGCGCGCGCTTCGAGTACGACGTGCGCCTCGGCGACCAGGCCGTGCAGGTCGCCACCGGCCGTCCCGGCCTGACCGGCGAGATCACCCTCGCCGTCGACCCCGCGGTCTGCCTGCTGTACCCGACCACCGACGTCGTGTCTCCCGACGTCGAGGCCCTCACCACCGTTTCCGGCTGACACCCGAGTCCGGCTGACACGAAGGACACCACCACTGTGACCACCGACACCTACCGTCTCGGCGTCCTGCCGGGCGACGGCATCGGACCCGAGATCGTCCCCGCGGCCGTGCAGGTCGTGGACGCCGCGCTCGCCGCCGCCGGCGCCGGGGCCGTGGAATGGATCGAGCTGCCGCTGGGACGCGCGGCCATCGACGAGCACGGCGACGCCGTCCCCGCCGCGACCCTGGAGACGCTGGCGGAACTGGACGGCTGGCTGCTGGGGCCGCACGACAGCGCCGCCTACCCCGAGCCGCACCGCTCCAGGCTCAACCCCAGCGGCACCATCCGCAAGCATTTCGACCTGTTCGCCAACATCCGCCCCGCCAAGGCGCTCGACGACGCCGACGCCATCGTGCCGGGCACCGACCTGGTGATCGTCCGCGAGAACACCCAGGGCTTCTACGCCGACCGCAGCACCTACAAGGGCACCGGCGAGTTCATGCCGTCCCCGGACGTGGCGATCGCGATGGGCATCATCACCCGCCCGGCGGTCGAACGCATCGCCCGCCAGGCGTTCGAGCTGGCGCGCCGGCGCCGCGGCAAGGTCACCATCGTGCACAAGGCCAACGTCCTCAGGCTCACCACCGGCCTGTTCCGCGACGTGTGCCGGGAGGTGGCCGCCGGCTACCCCGACGTGACCGTGGACGACTACCACATCGACGCGATGACCGTGCACCTGCTGCGCCGCGCCGCCGACTTCGACGTGGTGGTCACCGAGAACATGTTCGGCGACATCCTGTCCGACCTGGCGGGGGAGATCGCCGGGTCGCTGGGCATCGCACCGTCGATCAACGCCTCGCACGAGCGCGCCATGGCCCAGGCGGCGCACGGTTCGGCCCCCGACATCGCCGGGCAGGACAAGGCCAACCCCACCGCGATGATCCTGTCGGCCGCGATGCTGCTGGAGTGGCTCGGCGGCCGCCACGACGACGAGGCGCTGCGGACCGCCGCCGCCCTGGTCGAGCAGGGGGTGGCGGCGACCGTGCGGGCCGGCACCAAGACCCCCGACATGGGCGGCACCACCGGGACCCGCGAGTTCGCCCAGTCGGTCGCGGCGACCATCAAGCGGCTGTGATGTCAGCGGAGCGGACCTCGTTCACGGTGGCGGTCGTCAACGCGACCCCTGCCTCGATGGCCCCGGCCACGCGGGGCCTGCGGGACGGCTTCCCGGAGGCGCGGCCCTGGCACCTGCTGGACGACCGGCTGGTGACCGATGCCGACGCCGCCGGCGGCATGACACCCGCGCTGCGCCGCCGCATGCTCGCCCTGATCGACTACGCCGTCCGCGGCGGCGCGGACGCCGTCCTGCTGTCGTGTTCGATGTACGGGCCGGTCGTGGACGTGGCGCGCGGGCTGTACCCGGTGCCGGTGACCGGCTCGGACGAGGCGATGTTCGGCGACGTCGCCGCCCGGCGGCCGCGCCGGGTGGCGGTGCTCGGCTCGCTGGACTCGGCCGTCGCCGACTCGGTGCGGCGCCTTGAGGCCGTGCTCGCCCGCACCACCGGGCCGCCGGGGGCGGCGCCGACCCGGGTGGTGGGCGTGACCGCCGCCGGAGCGGCCGACGCGGCGTCCGCGGGCGACCATGACCGGCTGCTGGAGGCCCTCACCGCCGCGGCCGACGCCCACGCCGGGACGGTGGACGCGTTCGTGATCGGCCAGTACTCGCTGACCCCCGTGCACTCCACGCTGGCCGGGCGGCTGCCGGTCCCCGTGCTCAGCCCGCCGCTCATGGCCGCGCGGGCACTGCGGCACCGGCTGCTCACTCCGGCGGCGGCGTCATGACCATCGCGTCGCGACGGGGGCCGCTGCTCGGGTGCGTCGCCGACGACTACACCGGCGGCACCGACGTCGCCGCCGCGCTGCGGCGGGCGGGGCTGCGCACCGCGCTGCTGTTCGGACGACCGGACGCGGACGCGCCGCCGCCGGAGTGCGACGCGGTCGTGGTGGCGTTGAAGACGCGGACGGCGCCGGTCGCCGAGGCGGTGTCCGCGTCGCTGGCCGTGCGGGAGTGGCTGACCGGTCACGGCGTGCCCCGGCTGTACGTCAAGTACTGCTCGACGTTCGACTCCACCGACGAGGGCAACATCGGCCCGATCGTCGACGCCGTGCTGGACGCCGCCGGGACGGCCCAGACGGTGGTGTGCCCTGCCGCCCCCGAGCACGGCCGCACCGTCTACCAGGGACATCTGTTCGTCGGTGACCGGCTGCTGTCGCAGTCGCCGATGCGGCACCATCCGCTGACCCCGATGACCGACCCCGACCTGGTGGCCGTGCTGTCCCGGCAGACCCCGCATCCCGTCGGCCTGCTGCCGCTGCGGACGGTCCGGCGGGGCGGGGCCGCCGTCCGCGCCGCCCTGGACGAGCTGGGACGGCGGGGCGTCCGCCATGTCGTGGCCGACGCGACCTGCGACGAGGATCTGACCGCCCTGGCCGCCGGAACCGCGCACCTGCCGGTCGTCACCGGTGCCGCCGGGCTGGCCCGCGCGGTGGGGCACCTGCTCACCGGGGCGGGCGCCGCCGAGCGGGAGGAGACGCCGCCGCTGCCGCGCGGGCCGGGCATCGTGCTCAGCGGCAGTTGCTCCGCCGCCACGCTCGCGCAGGTCGAGCACGCCCGCGAGGTGTTCCCGTCCTACCGGCTCGACCCAGACGGCGCCCCCGACGAGCTGGCCGCCGGAGTACGCGCATGGCTGGACGCCCACGCCGGGCGCGGCCCCGTCATGGTGTACTCCTCGGCCGCGCCGGGGGGGCGCGGCGACGCCCGCGCCGGCGAGGTGCTGGAACAGGCGCTGGCCGAGGCCGCCCGGCACGCGGTGGGCCTGGGCGTCCGCCGGATCGTCGTGGCCGGGGGAGAGACCTCCGGCGCGGTCGTCCGGGGCCTGGGGATCGGCTCGGTCATCGTGACCGGCGAGGCCGACCGCGGCGTGCCCTGGTGCCTGACGACCGGCGAACTCCGCCTCGCGCTGCTGCTCAAGTCCGGCAACTTCGGCCGCAACGACCTGTTCGTCCGGGCCATGGAGGAGACCGAATGATCGGTGAAGAGATCGTCACGCTGGGCGCGTCGTTGTTCGCGCGGAGGCTGACCCACGGCCGCACCGGCAACCTCAGCGTCCGCGTGGACGAGGGGTTCCTCGTCACCCCGACCGGCGGGTCGCTGGCGTCGCTGAGCGCCGAGGACCTGGCGCTGGTCGGGCTCGACGGAACCCACCTGTCCGGCCCGCGCCCGTCCAAGGAGGCGTTCCTGCACGCCGCCGTGTACCGGGCCCGGCCCGGCGCGGGCGCCGTGATCCACCTGCACAGCACCTACTCGGTCGCCGTGTCGTGTCACGCCGAGGTCGATCCCGACGACGCGCTGCCGCCGCTGACCGCCTACTACGCCATGAGGGTGGGACGGCTGCCGCTGCTGCCCTACCACGCCCCCGGCGACACCGCGCTGGAGCCGCTCGCCGAACGCACGGCCGCCACCGCCCACGCCTTCCTGCTGGCCAACCACGGCCCGGTGGTCGCCGGCGCCGACCTGGCCGCCGCCGCAGACACCATCGAGGAACTGGAGGAGACCGCCCGCCTGTGGCTGCTGCTGCGCGACCAGCCCACCCGGCCGCTGACCCCCGAGCAGGTGGCCGGCCTGCACGCCCGGCACGGCACGCCCGCCGGGAGCCGCCGATGACCGTCCCCGTCCGTGACCTGGTGGAGCTGGGCAGCCGCATCCTCACCTCGGTCGGCGTCCCGCACGACGACGCCGCCCTGGTCGCCGACAGCCTGGTCACCGCCGACATGTGGGGCCACCCGTCCCACGGCATGCTGCGGCTCGGCTGGTACGTCGAGCGCATCCGCTCCGGAGCGATGCGGCCGGTGACCGAGGTGGCGACCGTCGTCGACGCCGGGGCCGTCGCGGTGCTGGACGGCCGGGACGGCGTCGGCCAGGTCGTCACCGCCCGCGCGGCCCACGACGCCGTGCGCCGCGCCGGCGGACACGGCGTCGGCGCGGTCGCCGTCCGCGACAGCAACCACTTCGGCACCGCCGCCTACTTCACGCGGATGATGGCGGACGAGGGCTGCGTCGCGATCCTCACCACCAACGGCAGCCCCGCCATGGCGCCCTGGGGCGGGCGGGCCAAGACGGTCGGCGCGAACCCCTGGTCGATCGCCGTGCCCGGCGGTGTCGTTCTCGACATCGCCAACACCACGGTCGCCCGCGGCAAGATCTACGCGGCCCTGGAACGCGGCGAGACCCTGCCGGACGGCTGGGCCATCGGACCCGACGGCGCCCCGGCCACCGACCCGCGGACCGCCCTCGACGGCCTGGTGCTGCCCATGGCCGGTCACAAGGGCTACGGCATCTCCTTCATGATGGACGTGCTGTCGGGCGTCCTGACCGGCAGCTCCTACGCCACCGGCGTCACCGGCCCCTACGTGCCCGACCGGCGCAGCGGCTGCGGCCATCTGCTGATCGCCCTGCGGGTGGACGCGTTCATGGACCGGCAGGAGTTCGACCGGCGGCTCCACGACCTCATCGACCTGACCAAGGCCGTCCCGCGCGCCCCCGGCGTCGACGAGATCTTCTACCCGGGCGAGATCGAGGACCGCAACGCCGAGGCCGCCGCACGGCACGGGGTCGCGCTGCCCGCCAAGACCCGCCGCGACCTGGACCGCCTGGCCCGCTCGTGCGGCATCGACGCGGCCGGCATGCTCGGCCTGCCCGATCCGCGGGAGGCCGAGCCCCGATGTTCGTCGTGATCGTCACGCTCCGGGTCCGGCCCGGCAGGCTCGACGAGTTCCTTGCCGGTATCCAGGCCAACGCGCGAGCCAGCCGCCGCGAACCCGGATGCCTGCGGTTCGACGTGCTGCGCACGGCCGAAGACCCGTACGAGTTCGTCCTGTACGAGATCTACCGCGACGAGGCGGCGTTCTACCGGGAGCACCGCTCCGCCCCGCACTACGCGGCCTGGAAGGCCGTGGCCGCCGAGTGCCTGGCGGAAGGCGGGCACGTCAACAGATTCTGCGCACCGGCGTTCCCCGACGGCATCCCCGACGGCCCCCGCTCCCACTGATCGTCCACGACCCGACAACCACCAGGAGAGGCAGGCAGACCATGAGCTCCGCCCCCACCGCAACGGCCGCGTCCGCGCACGACGCGTTCGGCACCCGCGCGACGCTGCGCGTGGGGGACCGGCGGCTGCTCATCCACCGCGTCGCCGACCTCGCCCCCGCGCACCTGCCGTACAGCCTGAAGATCGTGCTGGAGAACCTGCTGCGCCACCAGGACGGCGCCGCCTCCGCCTCCGCCGTCCGGGCGCTCGCGGAGTGGCGACCGGACCGGGCCGCGTCGCAGGTGCTGGAGCTGCGGCCCGCCCGGGTCTTCCTGCACGACACCAACGGCGTGCCGGCCCTGGTCGACCTGGCCGCCATGCGGGACGCCATGGTCGCCCTGGGCGGCGACCCGTCCCACGTCAACCCGCTGATCCCGGCCGAACTGGTGGTGGACCACTCGGTGATCGCCGAGGTGTTCGGCCGGCCGGACGCCCTGGCCCGCAACACCGAACTCGAATACGAACGCAACCGCGAGCGCTACCGGTTCCTCAAATGGGGACAGAAGTCGCTGCGGAACTTCACCGTCGTCCCGCCGGGCACGGGCATCATGCACCAGGTCAACGTCGAGCACCTGGCGCGCGTGGTGATGGTGCGGGACGGGTGGGCGTTCCCCGACGTCTGCCTGGGCACCGACTCGCACACCACCATGGTCAACGGGCTGGGCGTCCTGGGCTGGGGCATCGGCGGCATCGAGGCCGAGGCCGCGATGCTCGGGCAGTCGATCGCCATGCCGCTGCCCGCCGTCGTGGGCGTCCGGCTGCACGGACAGCTGCCGCCCGGCGCCACCGCCACCGACCTGGTGCTGACGATCACCGAGCTGCTGCGCGGGCACGGCGTGGTCGCCAAGTTCGTGGAGTTCCACGGCCCGGGGGTCACCGCGCTGCCCGTCGCCGACCGCGTCACCATCTCCAACATGAGCCCCGAGTACGGCTCGACCTGCGCCCTGTTCCCCATCGACGAGGAGACCCTTCGCTACCTGCGCTTCACCGGCCGCGACGCCGACCAGGTCGCCCTTGTGGAGGCGTACGCCAAGGAGCAGGGGATGTGGCACGACGCCTCGGCGCGGATCGCCTTCACCGAGGAGGTCGAGCTGGACCTGTCCACGGTCGTCCCGTCCGTCGCCGGGCCGCGCCGCCCGCAGGACAGGGTGCCGCTCACCGCCGCCAAGTCCTCGTTCCGGGCTTCGCTGCCCGGCTCGGCGGACGCGGCGGCCGGCGTGCCGGTGGTGCTGGACGGGACCGAACACCGCCTCGGCCACGGCACCGTCGCCCTCGCCGCGATCACCTCCTGCACCAACACCTCCAACCCCGCCGTGATGGTGGCGGCCGGACTGCTGGCCAGGAACGCCGTCGCCAGGGGCCTGACCAGGCGGCCCTGGGTCAAGACCACCCTGTCCCCGGGGTCCAGGGTCGTCATGGACTACTACGCCAAGGCCGATCTCACCCGCCACATGGAGGCGCTCGGCTTCCACCTCACCGGGTTCGGCTGCATGACCTGTATCGGCGCGTCCGGGTCACTGGTGGACGAGGTCTCCCGGGCGGTCCGCGAACACGGCCTCACCGTGGCCGCCGTGCTGTCGGGCAACCGCAACTTCGAGGGACGCGTCCAGCCGGAGGTCGCGATGAACTACCTGGCGTCCCCTCCGCTCGTCGTCGCCTACGCCATCGCCGGGACGATGGACGTCGACCTGCTCACCGAGCCGCTCGGCGTCGGCTCCGACGGCCGGCCCGTCCACCTGCGCGACATCTGGCCCGCCGACGCCGAGATCCGCGACGTCGTCGCGTCGTCGCTCGAACCGGCGATGTTCGCCCGCCGCTACGCCGACGTCTTCGGCGGCGACGACCGGTGGCGGCGCCTGGACGCGCCGGAGTCGGAGACCTTCCCCTGGGACGAGGCGTCCACCTACATCCGCCGCCCGCCCTACCTGGACGGCCTGACGTCCCGGCCGCGCCCCGCCGAGGACATCGTCGGCGCCCGCATCCTGGTCAAACTGGGCGACTCGGTGACCACCGACCACATGTCACCGCCGGGAGCCATCCCTCCCGGCAGCCCGGCCGGCCGGCACCTGACCCGGCTCGGCGTCACCCCCGACCGGTTCAACACCTACGCCTCGCGCCGCGGCAACCACGAGGTCATGATGCGCGGCGCCTTCGCCAACGTCCGGCTGCGCAACCAGGTCGCCCCCGGCACCGAGGGCGGCCTCACCCGCGACTTCCTGGACGGCGGCAGGGTCACGTCCATCTTCGAAGCGGCCCTGTCCTACCGGGACGCGGGCGTCCCCACGGTGGTCGTCGCCGGAGCCGCCTACGGCACCGGATCGTCCCGTGACTGGGCCGCCAAGGGCCCCGCCCTGCTCGGCGTCAAGGCGGTCATCGCCGAGTCCTACGAGCGCATCCACCGCTCCAACCTGGTCGGCATGGGCATTCTGCCGCTGCAGTTCCCACCCGGCCAGGGCGCTGACGAACTCGGCCTGACCGGCGAGGAGACCGTCACCGTCACGGGCCTGTCCGCCCTCAACGACGGCGTCGTGCCCCCGCACGTCACCGTCCACGCCGGAGACGTCACGTTCCAGGCGCGGGTACGGCTCGACACCCCCCGCGAGGTCGAGCACTACCTCCACGGCGGCGTCATGCCCTACGTGCTGCGTGCGCTGGCCTCGCCACCCGCCCCCGGCGGCTCGTGACCGCACCCGCGCGCCTGCGGCTTGACCTTCGAGCCGGGTCGAAGGTCTAGCGTCGGGACATGACGACGATGCGGATATCCCAGCTGGCCGCACGGACCGGTGTCCCGGCCACCACGTTGCGGCTCTACGAGTCCGCGGGGCTGCTGCCGGCCGACCGCACACCCGCGGGATACCGCGTCTACGGGCAGGACGCCGTCGAGCGGCTGGCGTTCATCGGCGTGGCCAAGGACCTGGGCCTGCCGCTGGAGGAGATCGCCGAACTGCTGCGGGTGTGGGGGCTGCTGTCCGCGCTGTTCACCGTCACCTGAAGCCGGGGTTGGACCCCGGGGGCCGGAAGGGTCAATCCACAATTCCGACTGGCATGGTCCGGAAAGCGGTATGCTGGTCGCCATGCGTCCCGGACTTCCTCTCTGGTCGCGCCTGCACATCGACTTCCGGCGGCAGGCAAGCGACCTGTGTCGCCGCGCCGTGCGTTGAGCCGAGCCGAAGCGACGAGGAAAGGGATTCAGAGCAGATGACCGTGAGCACGACCGCGCCCGCCGCGAACAAGCTGGCCGAGATGGCCGGCGCCCTGGCCGCCGCCCCGGGCGACTGGCTGTGGCGCGTGCGGCTCAACCCCGACGGGCGCTGGTACGAGCGTCTGCACCAGGACGAGGAGCACGAGGTCTGGCTGATCAGCTGGCTGCCCGGCCAGGCCACCGGCCTGCACGACCACGGCGGCTCGCGCGGCGCGTTCGCCGTCGCGCTGGGCGAGCTGGAGGAGGACGACCTGGGCGGCACGCGGCAGGTCGGAACCGGGCAGACCCGCGCGTTCGGCCCCGACTACATCCATGACGTGCGCAACACCTCGACGGCGCCCGCCGTGAGCGTGCACGTGTACTCGCCGCCGCTGTCGGTGATGAACCGCTACGAGCGCACCGACTCCGGTCTGGTGCGGCTGGCCGAGGAGAGCGCCGAGCAGTGGTGACCCGGAAGGAACTCGGGCTCGGGGAGAGCCTCGGCACGGGTACCGGCCGTCACCGCGAGGGCGAGCCTTCCTGAAGTCCTGATGCGGCGGGGCGAGCCGTGCTCCCCACGGCGGTCGTGCGCAGGCGCCAGCGGCCGGAGCCGTCGGTGCTGACCTGGAGCAGCGTCCACGGTTGCAGGTCGATCGGCTCATCGCCGCCGGTGGCGGCCGGTGCGAGCCCTTCGGCGAGACGGTGGACGGCGAAGGCGCCCTCCCCCAGGAAGGACGTCTCCAGCCGCGCCGAGGGGCCGGTGTAGAGCAGCACCGCCGGGTGGGCGCCCTGCACGGAATCGTCGAACGTGTGGACGTGGTCCGCTCCCGGCCCTTCCAGCAGGTCCGGGGTGCCCGGTATCTGCCGCAGCGGCAGGATCTCGATGTTCCAGTCGCCGTCCGCGCGCAGTTCCAGGACGGCTCCGGACGGGACGGCGAACGAGCAGAGGGAAGCGAGGGCGGCCGGCTCCGGTCCCCGCCGCTCGGCGGGGACGACCTGACCCAGGCTGTGGCGAAGGGCGAGATCGGAGCCGCGCAGGAGCATCTCCCCGACCTCCCGGCCGCCTCCGGTGAGGATGCCGATTCCCGGCGGCCCCTCGTACCTGACGACGTCGGATCCGCGGCCGGAGATCGTCCGGTCGAACGCGCGGGCCGTTTCCGGGCCGCCGAGCGTGACCGTCCAGGCGCCCGCCGCAGCCGCGTCTCGTCGTCGACGACGAGCCGGGCGGCGGACGCGCCACGGGGGACCGACGCCAGCGGCGCCCCCTGGCGCAGGCCGCTGCGGCCTGCGAGGACGCGGACGCGGGGAGCGCCGTCGTTGCTGATCTCGGCGAGCACGGGCTGCGGAGACGTCCCCTTGATCGTGAGGGACTGGTCGCCGGTTCCGTTGTGGACGGCGTGCCTGCCCCGCAGGAAATGGTCGGCCGGTTCGAATCCCGGCCGGCGGGGCGACGTCTCCGGAACGCCCAGCCAGCGCTGGAGGTCGCCGGCGACCCGTTCCGGGTCGCGGACGCGCAGGGAGATCCGGCGGTACTGCTCGCCGCGCCGCGGCAGGAGAGGGCGGTCGGCCAGGCGCCGGTCCAGGCCCCGATGCGGGAGCCAGAGCCAGTTGCCCCATCTGCGGCGCCGTCCGGGCAGGCGCACGCCGGTGCGGAGCAGGAGGTCGAGGTTGAGCGGTTCCCGGAACGGCGTCAGTTCGGCATGCCCGCCGACGCCCAGGTGGCCGCCGGGGTCGTCGCCGGTGGGACGCACGGCGGCGACGTCCTCACGCCGGATCCGCGCCGCCTTCCACAGCAGCACGCTGTCACGGATGACGATCTCGTCGCCGAGCACCCGCAGCCTCGGCCGCAGCAGCATCCGGCCGATCTGCGCCGCCAGCGTGGCCGGCAGCAACAGCACGACGACGAGCCACAGGCCGATCAGGCGCGTCTCGAAATCGGCGGGGGTGTCGTCCAGCAACAGCCCGACGCACGCGCCGACGGAGACGATCGCCACCAGCAGCACGAACGGATAGGCGATCGCCCAGGCGAGCGTTCGCAGCGGCGCTCGCACGATCTTCACCGGCACCGCGGACGGGCCCCGGGCGCTCCAGCCCCAGCGGTCCGGGGTGAGCAGGTCGCGGGCCCACGCGCGCACGGTGCCCGCCGCATCACCCTCAACGCACGAAGGGGGACGTGGATCACACCATGATCGCATACCGAGGTTTCGTCGTATTTACGTAACTACGTATAATGTCGTCATGGATCTGGAGCGGCGTGTCGCCGAGCTGGAGCGGCGGGTGGCGGCACTGGAGTCGGGGGACACGGGGCATCCCGGGCAGCGGCCCGGCGCCGAACCCGAGCCGGAGGACGGCACCTTCTGGGCGCTGGAGCAGCTGAAGGCCCGGCTGGACCGGATGGACGGAGCGGACGACGGCGGCGTGCTGTTCACCGGGGCGGTCCGCGTGCCCACCGGCGAACGGTACGAGTGGCAGTACGGGCTGACCGTCGGCGAGCTCATGGACGCCGACTGGTCCGAGGCCGCCGAGTCGTTCGCGGCGCTCGGGCACCCGGTGCGGATGCGCCTGCTGCGCGAGATCCTCGGCGGCCGGGGCGCCGTCGCGGAGCTGGCGGCGCTGGAGGACCTCGGCACGACCGGCCAGATCTACCACCACCTGCGGCAGCTCACGTCCGCCGGCTGGCTGCACACCGCGGCGCGCGGCCGCTACCGGGTCCCGCCGAAACGGGTCGTCCCGCTTCTGGTGGCCCTGGCCGCGGCCCAGCCGTGACGACGAGGACGACGATCGGAGGACCCGTGCGCAAGGCGATCAAGACCCTGATGGTGACCGGCCGGCTGGCCTGGCTGGCGTTCCTCGTCCAGCTGGTCGCGGGCTTCTTCGCCGACCTGCCGATGGTGTGGGGCTGGGCGGCGATCGGCGTCGCCCTGGGCGCGCGGTTCCTGGCCGTCCGGCTGGCGGCCGCCGGCCCTTCCCGGCCGCCGGAGGAACCCGTCGAGGTGGATCCGCCGGTCGCCGGACGCTGGACGGCGCTCAACAGCCCGGCCAGCAAGGTGCCCAGCCACGGCACGCGCGCCTACGGGCAGGCGTACGCGATCGACATCGTGGCCGACCCGCAGGACCGTCCCCGTCCGCGTTTCGCCTGGTCATGGCCGCCGGTGCGGCGCAACGCCGCCTTTCCCGCCTTCGGGGAACCGCTGCTGGCGTGCGCGGACGCCACCGTCGTGCGCGTCTCCGGCGGGCAGCGCGACCACCTCAGCCGCAACTCCCTCCCGGCACTGCTGTACATGTTCGTGGAGAGCTGCTTCCGCGAGCTGGGCGCCCCCGCGTTCCTGCTTGGCAACCACGTCGTCCTGGACCTGGGCGACGGGACGTTCGCCGTCTACGCGCATCTGCGGCGCGGCTCGCCGACGGTCCGGCCGGGCGACCGGGTACGGGCCGGGCAGCACATCGCCGACTGCGGGAACTCCGGCAACTCCACCGAGCCGCACCTGCACTTCCAGCTCATGGACGGCCCGGACCCGGATACCGCGCGCGCCGTGCCCTTCACCTGGCGGGCGGTGGGCGTCCCCGCCAACGGCGAGACCTTCTCGGTGCCCGCGCCGGACGACCGGGTGGAGGAGGGCCGGCCGTACCGGGCGTAGCCGCCGATGCCGTCGAAGGCGGGCATGACGGACGGCGGAGCGCGACGCCGTGATCGCGGAATGATCCCGGGGGCCGCTAGGTTGGGGGCGTGGTTCAGCCGTACGAGCAGCACGGGCCGGGGCCGGGCGACCGCCTCGGCCAGATGGGGCAACCGGTGCCGATGGGCCAGGGAGGCCCGGTGGGCCCGCAGGGGCCGATGGGTCAGGTGAACGCGCCGGGCGGCGCGGAGGCGTCCCGTCCGTCGTGGTTCAAGGACCTGTTCAACGGGGTCGGCTACCTGTTCCGGGGGCTGGCGTGGGTGGCGCGGCACCCCGCGCAGTGGCTGTTCGGGCTGATCCCGGCGCTGATCGTGCTCGTGGTGTACGCGGCGGCGCTGGGCGCGCTGGCGTGGAACCTGGGCGACCTGGCCGGGTGGGTGACGCCGTTCGCCGACGGATGGGCATCCGGGCTGCGGGACGCCACGCGGGTCGTCGCCGGTCTGGCGATCTTCGGGGCGGCGCTGTTCCTGGCGGTGGTGACGTTCACCGCGGTGACGCTGCTGGTGGGCGACCCGTTCTACGAGAGCATCGCGGTGAAGGTGGAGGACTCGCAGGGCGGCGCCCCGCCGGAGCCGGACGTCCCGCTGCTCACCCAGATCGGGCGGGCGATCGGCGACACGCTCGTGCTGGGCCTGGTGGCCCTGCTGTTCGCCGTGCTCTTCTTCGCCTGCGGGTTCCTGCCCGTCATCGGCCAGACCGTCGTGCCCGTGGTGGCGGCCTGCGTGTCGGGCTACCTGCTGGCCGGTGAGCTGACCTCCGTCGCGTTGGAACGCCGCGGCCTGCTGCGGCGGGACCGCTTCGCGGTGCTGCGCCGGTACCGGCCGCTGGTCGTCGGGTTCGGCGCGGCGACGTTCGTCACGTTCCTCGTGCCGCTGGCGGCGGTGGTGATGATGCCCGCCGCCGTGGCGGGCGCCACACTGATGGTGCGGGAACGGCTGATTGTTTCCTGAGTGTGACTGGTGGCCGGAGTGCCCTCAGTGATCTTCGCGTAACGTGTGCCGCATGTCCGATCAGGGGGAGCGCGACACGCGCTGGACCGAGATGAGCGACGGTAGCGAGAGGGGAGAGCGCTCGGGCGCCACGCCGCCGGAGGCCGAGGACGTCAAGGTCGCGCCCGTTCCGTCCGCCAGGGCCGCCACCGCCGAGCCCTCCACCGCCGAGCCCGTGACCGCCGGGTCCGGCGACCGGGCCGGGCAGCCCGCGCAGCCGGCGGACGAGGAGCACGCCGACCGGGGCGACCGGTGGGAGGGCGAGCTGTTCGACGGCTCCGGGCCGGACGCGGACGGCGCCGCCGATCCGCGGTACCAGGCGCCGACGTCGGGCGCCGGGACCCCCGCCAAGCCGGGCCGCCCCAGCAGCGGCAACTGGCAGATGCCCGAGTGGATGGCCGACGAGGCGGCCGCCGACGCCAAGCTGAACGGCCCCGTCAGGCCCGACGGCGACGAGGAGGGCGGCCGGTCGAAGCTGGCGCTGTACGGCGGCGTCGGGCTGCTCGTCCTCGGGCTGCTGGCGGCGGGCACCGTCTACTACGTCAAGCAGCGCGGCGGCGATTCCGACTCGGGCTCCGGCAAGGAGAAGGGGGCGACGACGCGCGGCGTCCAGGCGCCCGCGGTGTCGATGCCCGCCGACCGGCCGCTGCGCCGCTTCCCCGGGCAGCCCAGCAAGGTGCTGGCGCAGGTCACCGACGTCCACTCGGGCCTGTCGTACCCGCGGCTGGCGCGGCCCTGGCAGGTGCCGGCCAAGCGGAGCAAGCTGGCGGTGTCCGGTTGGTCGGGTCAGCAGATCCTCGTCACCGAACGCGACGGCGGGCGGATCTGGTACGGGCAGCTGCTCACCGGCACGCTCAGCCCGGCGCTGCGCGGCTCCTACGACGGGCCGGAGAGCGTCCGGTCGGTGGCAGCGCTGGCCGCCAAGAACTTCGAGACCACGTACTACCAGTTCCCGCACAGGACGGCGCCGCTGGCGTCGCAGGCGCTGCCGGTGGGCGGCCGCCGGGGCTGGCTGGTCGCCTCGTACCTGACCTACAAGCGGGCCGGGGTGCGCGCGACCGGCGAGGTGGTCGCGACCGCCGTGATCGACACCGGCAAGCCCGCACCGGCGGTGGTGTTCGTGTCGCTGCCGAACACGCACCGCAAGATGTGGCCGGACGTCAACCGGTTCCTGTCCGGGTTGAAGCCCGCGCCCCGCACCGGCACCGCCTGAGCGGCGCCGCCGGGCCCGCCCGCCCTGTTCGTTTCCCTGGGGGCGATCTCTCTCTCGGCAACCGAATATCGTTCTACTAGGCTGTGCCGCACGCCGAGGAGAGGGGCCGGGCATGGCGATCGGGCTGACCGAGGAACACGAGCGGCTGGCGGAGGCGGTCCGCGGCTTCGCCGGGCGGCACGTCACGTCGCGGGCCGTGCGGGACGCCGACGACGGCGGGTTCCGCGCGGCGCTCGTCGCGCAGGGGCTGCCGGGGCTGCACCTTCCCGAACGGTACGGCGGCCAGGGCTTCGGCCTGCTCGAACAGGCCGTCGCGCTGGAGGAGCTCGGCCGGGCCCTCACCCCGGGCGCGTACCTGCCGACCGTCCTGGCCTCCGCCGTCATCGACGCGGCCGGGTCCGAGGCGCTCAAGGCCGAGCTGCTGCCGGGGCTGGCGGACGGCTCGCGCACCGGCTGCGTGGCGCTCGGCGGGCTCGGCGGACCGCCGGTGCTGGGCGCGGCGGCCGCCGACGTGTTCGTCGTGCCGGTCGGGGACCGCTGGGCCGTCGTCGACCGCGGCCGGGTCGAGGTGACGGAACTGGAGTCGCTTGATCTGACGCGTCCCGTCGCCGCGGTCACGACAGCCGGCGCGCTCGCCGCCGTGCCGGAGGAACGCCTGCTCGCCCCGGATGTGGACGTGCACGCCATCGCCGTCGTCCTGCTGGGCGCCGAGGCGTGCGGCGTGGCGGGACGGGCGCTGGACGACGCCGTCGCCTACGCCAAGACCCGAGAGCAGTTCGGCCGCCCCATCGGGCAGTTCCAGGGCGTCAAGCACAGGTGCGCACGGATGCTGATCGCCGTCGAACGCGCCCGCGCCGCCGTGTGGGACGCCGCCCGCGCGCTGGCCGGCGCCGACGCGCCCGAGCAGCGCCGCTACGCGGTCGCCGTGGCCGACGCGCTGGCCGCCGACGCCGCCGTGTCGTGCGCCGAGGGCAACATCCAGGTGCACGGCGGCATCGGCTACACCTTCGAGCACGACGCGCACCTGATCTACCGGCGGGCGCTGACGCTGCGCGCGCTGCTCGGACGGGCGAGCGCGGCCCGGGCGCGGGTCGCGGAGCTGGCGGTCGCGGGCGTGCGCCGCCCGGTCGACGTCGACCTGCCCGAGGAGGAGGCCGGGCCGCTGCGCGCGCGGATCCGGCCGCGGGTCGCCGAGATGGCCGCGATGGACGTCCCGCGGCAGCGGGCGGCGATGGCCGAGGGCGGCTGGGTGACCCCGCATCTGCCGAAACCCTGGGGCCGCGACGCCGGGCCCGTCGAGCAGATCGTCATCCGGCAGGAGCTGGCGGCGGCGGGCGTGCGGCCGGTGCCGCTGATGATCGCGGCGTGGGTGGTGCCGTCGCTGGTCCAGTACGGCACGCCCGGCCAGCGCGAGCGGTTCCTGCCGCCGACGCTGCGCGGCGAGATCGTCTGGTGCCAGCTTTTCAGCGAGCCGGGCGCGGGCTCGGACCTGGCCGCGCTGTCCACGCGCGCCGAGAAGGTCGAGGGCGGCTGGCGGATCACCGGGCAGAAGGTGTGGACGTCGCTGGCGCGGGACGCGCAGTGGGGCATCTGCCTGGCCCGCAGCCACCCGGACCGGCCCAAGCACGACGGCCTCACCTACTTCCTGGTCGACATGGCGTCCGAGGGCGTCGACATCCGGCCGCTGCGCGAGTGCACCGGCGACGCCGTCTTCAACGAGGTGTTCCTGGACGGCGTGTTCGTCCCCGACGAGCTGGTGGTCGGCGAGCCGGGGGAGGGCTGGCGGGTCGCCCGCAACACCCTGGCCAACGAGCGGGTCGGGCTGACCAGCACCTTCCAGCTCGGCGGCGACCTGCCCGGCCTGGTGCGGATGGCCCGCGAGCTGGGCCTGGCCGACGACCCGGTGGTGCGCGACGAACTGGGGCGGCTGGCCTGCGACGAGCACGCGTTCGCGCTGCTGGGGCTGCGCGCCACCCTCAAGCAGATCTCGGGCACGGACCCGGGCGCGACCGCCAACGTCCGCAAGCTCGTGGCGATGGAGCACGGGCAGCGCGTCACCGAGTACGGCTTCACGCTGCTGGGCGAGGAGGGCGCCCTGACCGGCGACTGGAGGTCCGACCTGCGCCGCCGCTGGACCCGGCACCTGCTGGCGTCCCGCGCGATGACCATCGGCGGCGGCACGACCGAGGTCAACCTGAACGTCATCGGCGAACGCATCCTCGGCCTTCCCCGCGGCTGAGCGGACGGACATTTCACAACGGTTCGCGCTAGCGTCGGACGTCTGATGACAGCGGGGGGACGGACCTGGCGGGCGGGGTGGCCCGTGCCCGCACTGACCGGGCTGGGGCTCGGGCTGCTCGTGCTCGGCCCGGGGCTCGCACCCGGGTTCGTGCTGTCGTACGACATGGTGTTCGTGCCCGACCCCGGGTTCACGTCGATGACGTTCGGAGTGACCGGGACGGTGCCCCGGCACGTCCCCAGCGACGCGTTCGTCACGGCGCTCGCCACGGTGCTTCCGGGGGGCGTGGCACAGAAACTCGTCCTGCTCGCCGTTTTCGTGATGGCGTGCGTGGCGGCGGCGTCGCTCGTCCCCTCGTCGCGGACGCTGCCGAGGCTGGCGGCCGGGATGTGCTACGCCTGGAACCCGTTCGTGGCCGAACGTCTGCTGCTGGGGCAGTGGGCGTTGTTGCTGGGGTACGCGGCGCTTCCCTGGGTGGTGGCAGCGGCGGCGGACGCGGACGCGCGGGGCGGCGGGCGTCGTCTCGTACGCGCGTTGCTGCCCGCGGCGATTGGCGGATTCGCCGCGTTGACCGTATCCGGCATCACCGCGTTGGTCGTGGCGTCGGCGCGGCGGCGTGGCGCGGGGGTGCGGCGGGTCGTCCTGGCGCTGGCCGTGCTGAGCCTGCCCTGGCTCATCCCGGGACTGCTGCGCGCCGGGGGTGTGCCCGGGGACGGCAGCGCGGTGGAGGCGTTCGCGGCGCGCGCGGACACCCCGTTCGGGACGCTCGGCAGCCTGCTGCTGCTGGGCGGCGTCTGGAACGGCGAAACCGTGCCCACCGCGTACGGGAACGTCGTCACCGCAGGGCTGTGGCTGGCCGTCGTGCTGGTGGCGTTGTTCGCCTACGGGCGGTGGTGCGCGAGCGCGGATGCCCCCTGGAAACGTGGTCTGACGGGGGCGGCGGCCGTCGGGTACGTGGTGGCCGCTCTGGGGGCTGTGGCGGCGCCCGTGCTGGAGGGGCTGATCGGGCTGTGGTCCGGGTTCGCGGTGTTCCGGGACGGGCAGCAGTATGTGGCGCCCCTGGCCGTCGTCGTCGCCGTGGGGCTGGGCGTGGCCGCCGACCGGGCCGCGCAAGCGCGCTTGGGCGTGGTCACGGGCTGCGCGGTGCTCGCCCCCGTGGTGCTGCTGCCGTCGTTGGCGTGGGGGGCGGCCGGGCATCTGCGCGCCGTCCACTACCCGGCCGACTGGGCGCGGGCACGCGACATCGTCCACGCCGACAAAGAGCCTGGGGCGGTGCTGCTGCTTCCCTGGGCCGCCTACCGGAGCCCGGAGTGGAACCACGGACGGCGCGTCCTGGACCCGCTGCCCCGCTACCTGCACCGCAGGGTCATCGTCAACGACGCCGTGACCGTGGACGGCACCACCGTCGCGCCCGAGGACCCGCGCGCGGTCCGCCTCGACCCGCTGATCAGATCGGGTGCCCCGCTGACCGAGGCGCTGCGCCGCGAAGGAGTCCGCTACGTCGCCGTCGACGACCCCGCGAACGCCCGCGCCGGAGCAGAACGGCTGGCCGGCGCCGAGGTCGTGCTCGACGGCCCTGACCTCGTCCTGTACCGCATCCAGGGGGCGGCGGACGTGCGGGACGCGCGGGTTCCGGCCGCGGCCGTCGCGGGCGCCTGGATCGTCACGAGTATCGCGATCGTCTGGTCATGTCTGGGCGCAGCCATTACTCTGGGCACCCCGCTACTCGGCCGTAACCCCCGTCGAAGGGTCGACTGATGCGCATCGCGATCTCCGCTCTGGTCGGCGTTCTGCTCGCAGCCGGTGCCTCGTTCGGCGCGGTGCAGCTGGCCAGCGCCTCCCAGAAGGACCCGGTCATCAAGCCGCTCTACAACTACGGCTCCCGCTGACCGCGGCGCGACCGCGGTCCGCCGTCCGGAGGCCCCATGGCCGCCCCCACCCCCGGCCCCGCCGTCCTTGAGATCGTCGTCCCGGCCTACAACGAGGCCGAGCGGCTTCCGGCGGGGCTGTCGCGGCTGTGCGCCGAGCTCGCCGCCCTGCCCCTCGCCGCGGGCGTCCTCGTCGTCGACAACGCCAGCACCGACGCCACCGCCGCCATCGTGCGCGGCTGGGACGGGCCCGTCCCGGTCCGGCTGCTGTCGTGCGAGCGGCGCGGCAAGGGCGCGGCCGTGCGCGCCGGGATGCTCGCCACGCGCGCGCCCTACGTGGGGTTCTGCGACGCCGACATGGCCACGGAACTGTCGGCGCTGCGCCGCGTGCTGGCGCTGCTGAGCGCGGGACGGCCGGTGGTCGTGGGGTCGCGGCGCCACCCGGAGTCGGTCGTCGACGGGTACGGGCAGCCGCTGCGCCGCCTGGGCGCCGTCACGTTCAACCGGCTCGTCCGCGACCTGGCGGACGGCGTGGCCGACACCCAGTGCGGCTTCAAGTTCTTCGCCGGCCCGCTGGCGCGCGCGGCCGCGGCCGACCTGCGCACGACCGGCTTCGCGTTCGACGTCGAGCTGCTCGCGCACTGCGTGCGGCGCGGCGCGTCGATCACCGACATCCCGGTGGTGTGGCACGACCGTCCGGGCAGCACGTTCTCGGTGCGCCGCCACTCGGTGGAATGCCTGCGCGACCTGCTCCGGATCCGGACGGGCCCGGCGGCGCGCTCCCGCCCGGGCCGGGTCAGGCTGCCGGTGCCCGTCGCGCGGGCGGAGGGCGCCCCGCTGCCGACCGTCTCGGGCGCCGGACGCGGATGAGGGCCGATCTGGACGGCCTGCGGCTGGCGGTCGTCAACTGGCGCGATCCCTGGCATCCGGCGGCCGGCGGCGCCGAACGGTACGCCTGGGAACTGGCGCGGCGGCTGGCCGCACGCGGCGCCCACGTCCGCTACGTGACGTGCCGCGCCCGGGGGCAGCGCCGCCGCGAGGCGGTCGAGGGCGTGCGGTTCGTGCGGATGGGCGGCCGGTTCACCGTCTACCCGCTGGTGCTGGCGTGGACGGCGGCGCGGCGCCGGTCCCTCGACGCGGTGATCGACTGCCAGAACGGCATCCCTTTCTTCACCCCGTGGGCGCTGCCCCGCCGCGTCCCGGTGTTCTGCGTGGTGCACCACGTGCACGACGCCCAGTTCGGTCTGTACTTCCCGGGGTGGCTGGCGCGGTTCGGCCGGTTCCTGGAGGGGCCGGTCAGCCGGTGGACGTACCGTCGGCACGCGTTCGTGGTCGTGTCGCCGTCCACCTTGCGCGCGGTGCGGGACCGGCTGGGCTGGGACGGGGCGACGTATGTCGTCCCCAACGGCGCCGCCACCCCTGCCCCCACGCCGCCCGACGGCCTGCCCGAGCGCGGCGACCCCGAGCTGGTGTGCGTGACGCGGCTCGTCCCGCACAAACGGACGCATCGCCTGCTCGACATGGCGGAACACCTGGCCGCAGCCCATCCCGGCCTACGCCTCCACATCATGGGCGACGGGCCCGAGCTGGCGGCCCTCACCGCCGAGGTCGCCGCCCGGGGGCTCAACGACACGGTGACGTTGCACGGCTACGTACCGGAGGACGTGAAGGCGGCTCTGGTGGCGCGCGCCGACCTGCATCTGAGCGCGTCCCAGGGCGAGGGGTGGGGGCTGAGCGTCATCGAGGCCGCGGCGCACGGCGTGCCCACGGTCGCCTACGACGTCGACGGCCTGCGTGACGCGGTACGCGACGGCGTCACCGGCTGGCTGGCCGCCCCCGACGAGCCGTTGGCAGACACCGTCGAACGCGCGCTCAAGGAGCTGGACGACCCGTCACGGCGAGAGCAGCTCGTCGGCGCGTGCCGCCACTGGGCGGGCGAATTCGACTGGGCGCGCACCACCGACCGGATGGCCCGCCTGGTGACCGCGGCAGTCCGCGCGGGGACGGCGGCCACCGAAGACAAGCGCGCGCTTGTCGTCGCCCACGACGATGCCGTGCAGGTCGTCGAGGGGCCCGTCCGCGACATGCTCCTGGCCGAACACGGCGGCACGGTACGGGTGCTGCGGACGGCGACCCCACTGGAACGCCTCCTCGGCCACCCAGAGGACGGTTCTCCCTGACGACTTCGCCGCCGAAGCGACGATGTGGGGAATCCGGAGAGGAACGGGGGGCGAGATGGTCGTGGGAGAGGTGGACGCGTCTCCCTCCGCCCTGCCGTCCGCCGCCGGGCCGAGCGCCGAGGACGCGGCGGCGCGGCTGCGCGACCGGCTGCGGGCCGCCGTGTGCTGCCTGGCCCTGACCGCGCTGGCGTTCTCCACCCGTCCCGGGATGATCCTCGCCGACACCAAGATCGACATGCCGGTGCGTCCGCTGGGGTTCCTCGGCCGGTCGCTGCATCTGTGGGATCCCGAGCAGTTCGGCCAGCTGCAGAACCAGGCCGTCGGCTACCTGTTCCCGATGGGCCCGTTCTACGTGCTCGGCGACCTGGCCGGCATGCCCGCCTGGATCACCCAGCGGTGGTGGCTGTCGCTGCTGATGTGCGCGGCGTTCCTCGGCGTCCGGAAGCTGGCCGCGCGGCTCGGCGTCGGCACGCCCGGGGGCCGCCTGCTGGCCGGGATGGCGTACGCGCTGGCGCCCGGCGCGGTGGCGGCGCTGGGGCAGCTGTCGTCGGAGTACATGCCGGTGGCGATGCTGCCGTGGATCGTCCTGCCGCTGGTCGGCGCGGTGCGGGGCGGCGGCCGGATCCGGGCGGCGGCCTGGTCGGGCCTCGCCGTCGCCTGCTGCGGCGGCATCAACGCCACCGCGACGGTCGCCGTGCTGGTCGTCCCCGTCCTTTACCTGCTGACCCGGCCGCGCCGCGCGCCCCGCCTGCGCATCCTGGCGTGGTGGTCGGCGGCGGTGGCGGCGGCGACCGCGTGGTGGCTGGTCCCGCTGCTGCTCACCGGCACGTACGGGTTCTCCTGGCTCACCTACACCGAGAAGGCCGCCACCACCACCGGCCCGACCGGGCTGGTCAACGTGCTGCGCGGCGCCGAACGGTGGATCAACTACCTGATCGTGGACGGCACGGTGTGGTGGCCGCTCGGCAACGGCCTGGCGCTCGACCCGCTGCCGATGGTCTGCACGGGCGTCGTCGCGGCGCTGGGCCTGGCCGGGCTGCTCGGCCGGCTGCTGCCCGAACGCACGTTCCTGCTGGTCACGCTGCTGACCGGGCTGGCGATCCTCACCCTCGGCCACGGCGGCGACCTGCCCGGCCCGTTCGCCGCGCAGTTCCGCGACCTGCTGGACGGGCCGCTGGCGCCGCTGCGCAACCTGCACAAGTTCGACGCGGTGGTGCGGCTGCCGCTGGCGCTCGGCCTGGCGCACCTGCCCGTCATGGCGGCCGCCGTGAGACGCGACCCCGGCGTCCCGTCCGCTCTCCGGACCCGTGCGCGGACGCTGCTCACCGCGCAGACCGCGGCGATCGTGGCCGTCGGCGGCATCGGCGTGACGGCGGTGCGGCACGGGCTTTCGGGGCCGGGCGAGTTCCCGGACGTGCCCAGGTACTGGCGGGACGCGGCGTCCTGGCTCAACGCGCGCGCCGGTCAGCAGGCCGTGCTGGCGCTGCCAGGGTCGTCGTTCGGCGAGTACCTGTGGGGGCGGCCGATGGACGACATCGTCCAGCCGCTGCTGTCGGCGCGCTGGGGCGTGCGCCAGCTCGTGCCCGCCGGTTCCCCCGGCTACACGCGCGCGCTGGACGCCGTCGACCAGCAGGTCAGGTCGGGGCAGGGCTCGCCCGGACTGGGACGGTTCCTGGGACGCATGGGCGTGCGGTACGTCCTGGTCCGCAACGACCTGCGCCGTGAGACATTGCGCGGCGCATGGCCCGCGCGCATACGCCAGACGCTCGACGCCTCACCCGGGCTGCGCAGGGTCGCCGCGTTCGGCCCGCCGGTGGGCGGCGCGGTCGTTGACGACGCGGTCTCGGCCCACGACCAGCGGATCGCGCCGCTGGAGGTGTACGAGGTGTCCGGCGCCGACGCCGTGGCCGCGCTCGCGGACGCGACCGGCCCGCCGCGCGTGTACGGCGGGCCGGAGTCGCTGCTGGCCATGGCCGACGGCGGCGTGCTGCCGCACCGTCCCGTCCTGCTCGATGACGACGCCTCCGACCTGCGCGGGCCCGCGGTTGTGAGCGACTCGCCGCGCCTGCTGCACCGCAACTTCGGCGAGCTGCACCACACCTCGCAGACCCTGACCGCCGCCGAACGCGCCAGGGCGTCCGACGTGCTCGACGACGGCTGGCAGCGTTACGCCACCGTTGCCGAGTACACCGGAATCCGTAACGTCACGGCGTCGTCGTCGGCCGCCGGAGCCGACGGGGTGGCGCAGGCGCACGACCCGTCCGCCGCCCCGTACGCCGCCGTCGACGGCGACCCCGGCACCGCATGGAAGACCGGCGGCTGGAACGGCCCGGTGGGGCAGTGGCTCCAGGTCGACTTCGAACGCCCCCGCGAGATCGGCGTGCTGACCGCCGCGTTCGTCCGCGACGACGCGCTCGGCCCCGCCGTCACGCGCGTCGCCGTGCAGACCGAACGCGGCGTCCTCGACCAGGCCGTCCGCCCCGAGAGCGCCCCGCAGCAGCTGCGCGTCCCGCCGGGCACGACCCGCTGGGTGCGGCTGCGCGTCACCGGCCTGGCCTCGCCGCCCGCGTTCCCGGCGCTGACCCGCGCGGCCCTGGCGGAGCTGTCCATCGACGGGCTGAGCATCGGCCGCACGTACCGCCTCCCGAACGTCCCGGCGTCCACGTACGTGATGAGCCGCATCCCCGGAGGCGCGCCCGGCTGCATGAAGGGCGCCCAGCGCTGGGTGTGCTCGGACGACCTCGGCGTCCGCGACGAGGAGGGCGGCGGCTTCGACCGCACGTTCACGGCCGGGGCGGCGGGCCGCACGCGGCTGTCCGGTACGGCCGTGCTCACCGACCGGCGTCTCATCAGGCAGTACACGACCTCGCGCGGCGGCCCCTGGGTGACCGCGACCTCCGTCATCTCCGGCCACCCCGTGGCCCAGCCGCGTTCGGCGTTCGACGGCGACCCCGCCACCACCTGGATCGCCGACCCCGACGACGCCGCCCCCGCGTACGTGCTGCGATGGCGCAGACCCCTGCGCGTCTCCACGATCACGCTGCGGCGGCCGCCCGGAGCGAACGGCCCGGTGCGCGTACGGGTGGAGGGGCGCGGCGGCCACAGCCGCGAGCTGGTGACCGACGCGCGCGGCAGGCTGACGTTCGCGCCGATGACCACCGACCGGCTGACGCTGACGTTCCCCCGCGACGGCCGCCTGCAGCCCATCCAGATCAGCGAACTGCAGGTTCCGGGTCTGCGCGCGCTGCCCGACATCCGGTCGTCGCCGTTGCGGCTGGACTGCGGCCTCGGCCCCGAGCTGCGGCTCGGCCGCACGACGGTGCGGACGCGGGTCGAAGGAACCCTCGGTGACGTGCTCGAAGGCCGCCCCCTGCGGTTCACCGCCTGCGGGCAGGTCGCTCTCCATCCCGGAGACAACCGCCTGACCTCCGTGCCGCGGGACGCCTACCGCGTCGAAACCGCCGTCGTCGGCGACGGTGCGGTGACGGCGGTCGACGCGGCGAACCGGCCCGTGCGCGTGCTCGAATGGTCGGCCGGGGCGCGCCGCGTCCAGGTCGACGCCGACCGCCGCTCGTTCCTCACCGTGAACGAGAACTTCAACAGCGGCTGGCGGGCCACCGTCGGCGGCACCGAACTGCGGCCCGTCCGGCTGGACGGGTGGAAGCAGGGCTGGGTCGTGCCCGCCGGGACGCACGGCGTCGTCCGGCTCACCTACGAGCCCGACCGCGCCCAGCGGGTCTCGGTGATGGGTGGGCTGGCGCTCCTGCCGGTCCTCCTGCTGCTCGCGCTGTGGCCGTCCCGGCGCCGCAGGCCGGCCTCCGGCCCGCTGCCCCCCGGGCTGGGCTGGCCCGCCTGGGCGGCGCTGGCATCGGCGGCCGGGCTGGGCGGCCTGATCTCAGGGCTGCCCGGGGTGGCGGGCGCGCTGCCCGTCGCGCTGGTGTGCGGCTGGGCGCGCACACGGGACGCCGCGTACGTCCGGATTCTGGCGTCGCCCTGGGTGGCCGCCGTGCTGATGCTGGCCGGCACGGGTTCTCTGGTCGCCTCGGTGTGGCCGAACGTCCTCGGCAACCCGGCGTCGCCGTCCGGCGCCCTGGGCAGCCTCGTCCCTCAGCTGCTCGGCCTGGCCATCGTCGGACGTCTGGCCGTCGAGCTGTGGCGGCCCGGAGCCCGCCGCCGGACCGACGACGCCATCCGGCTCAACTGGGCGGCACCGGACCAGCGGCCGCCTCGGTCCGGGCGTCCGCCGCGGGATCCGGAGCCTTCCGGGTCTTCCGAGCCTTCCGCCGAGCGTCCGCCCGCCGATCCCACGCCCGCGCCGCCAGCAGAACCGGACGCTCCACCAGGTAGTAGCTCGCCGTCGCCGCTGCGATGGACGCCGCCAGCAGAAGCGGAAGATCAGGCAGAAGATCGCCCCGGAACACCCGGTCGCGCCACTCGTACCAACCGACGATGATCAGCATCTGCCACAGGAACAGGCCGTAGGAGACGCGGCCGAGGAAGCGCATCACCGGGTTGCCGAGCGCCGCGCCGATCGCGCCGTGCCCGGGCGGCGCCAGCGCCACCGGCGCCACGA
Source organism: Actinomadura sp. NPDC047616 (assembly GCF_040642915.1). Lineage (NCBI taxonomy): Bacteria > Bacillati > Actinomycetota > Actinomycetes > Streptosporangiales > Thermomonosporaceae > Actinomadura > Actinomadura sp. NPDC047616. The sequence continues at coordinate 160,701 of NZ_JBEYTB010000014.1, read as the reverse complement.
ACGCCAGCGCGCACAGGCCGTTCAGCACCAGGTCGAACAGCGAGGTCCACAGCGCGTCGGGCGTCACCAGGTCCAGCGGACCCGTCACCGGAGTCGCGGCGATCACGTACAGCAGGGCCGCGCCGAGCCAGCACACGCCCCACGCGTCGGCCACCGCGCGGCACACGCCCGCCACCGGATGACGGGTGTCCGTCCGCGCCCACACCGTCACCACGGCCAGGGCCATGCCGATCGCGAACCAGACGAAGAACCGCGGCACCCACAGGCCCAGCAGCAGACGCGGCTCCGGCACGAACATCGCCACCGTGTAGGCCAGAGAAACGAACGCGTAGGCGGCAAGGCCGAACAGCAACCTGCGGGCACGCGCGTCGACGTCCCCGGACGGGGCGCGCCGCGCGTACCACCCCAGCACGGCCGCCGTCACCGGCAGCAGCGCGTACCAGGCGACCTCCACCGACAGGCTCCACATCTGCCCCAGGTGCGGCGGCCCCAGGCTCGCGCCCCACCACGGGTCCGGAAGGTACGTGTGCGTGAGCGTGAGCAGGAACCCCCACGTACCCGTGTCGCCGATGTGGTCCTTCGCCACCAGCAGCATGAAGCAGACGACCACCACCCAGTAGGCGGGCAGGATGCGCAGCGCGCGCTTGCGCAGATAGCCGCGCAGACTCGGGGAGGGCCGTCCGAGCAGCACCGCCGCCGCCCAGGGACGGTAGAGCAGCAGCCCCGAAAGCGTGAAGAACAACGGCACGCCCACCTGGCCGCCGTTGAACAACCAGTTGCCGCCAATGGCGCCGGCCGTACTGGCCACGTGGTAGACGACCACGGCCAACGCGGCGACCGCGCGCACCCCGTCGAGCGTGCTCTGATGCCCCGAGATCTGGGGCAGGCCATCGTCGTCGCTCGGCTCGCGGGCCATCAGCCCGCCCTGAGACGCCGGCGCAGCACCAGCACCAGATTCCACGACGCCACCTCACGCAGACCCGGAACACGCACGACTCCCTTGGCCCAGCGCGGGTGGTAGCGCGGGAACGCGTCCAGCACCTCCACGTCTCGTCGTGCACGCGCCCAGGCGAGAGCCTTGCCCGCCGTCACGGGATACAGGCTTTCGCCGTAACGGTTCTTGGGGGGACGGCCGTGCCTGCGTTCGTATCGCCGCGCCGCCCGCTCGCCCCCCAGGTAGTGCCAGGGGGAGGTCTCGTGCCCGCCCCAGGGCGACAGCCAGGGAGTGAACGCCAGGTACACGACTCCTCCGGGGCGGGTCACCCGAATCATCTCCGCGCCCATCCGCCAGGGATCCGGCACGTGTTCCAGCACGTTGGACGACACGCACACGTCAACGGCACCGTCCCGGAACGGCAGCGCGAGGGCGTCCGCCGCCAGCACGTTGCCCGCCGTGGGCACGGTGAGTTCCGCGACGTCGACGTCCATTCCGGCGCATCGGGCCCCGGCCGCGTTCAGCTCCCGCGCGAGCGATCCCGAACCCGTGCCCACGTCCAGTGCCACCGCCCCGTCGAGCCGGGCGTAGGCGGAGAGCTGCGCAACCGTGTCGCGTGCCAGGAGCCGATAGAAGCCGTCGGGGTCGTGCTGCTCACGGAGGAACGCGCGCAGCAGCCGCACCGAACGGGCCAGCGTCGCACGACGCGGGCGGGGCTGCTCCAGCGCGGCCGGGCGCGTCGGCGAGGCCGCGGACGGGGGGCGCTGCGCGGCGACCATGGCCCCGGAGCTTACCTGTCGGTAGCCTACCGGCGGGATGTCTCCTCAGTTCAGCGACCGAAGCTCGCTATTCAGGGCGTCCGAATATCGGTTCGCGGCATTGGTCTATTAGACGGACGGTTCGACAGGTCCGGTAGGGTGACGCGCACCACGCCGGACCCGGCGGTCCTCCCGGAGGTGTACGTGCGACGACCGGTCGGAATGGCCCTCATCGGCCTGGGCGCGTTCTTCCTGACGCTGGGCCCGCTGGTCCGGTTCTACGTGGCCGACAAGGTCGTCGTCGCGCCGCTCAACCGTTACGCGGTGACGCGGCTGGAGGCGCGCAACGCCACGTACTTCGACACCTCCACCCTCAAGACCCGCTCGGGCGCCACCCTGCTGGCCACCAACACCCTGCGCGGGGACGTGCGCGCCAACAACGGCAACGAGAACGTCGCGGTCTGGGACTCCACGACCAACGTCGTCGACACCGCGAACCCCGACAAGCCCATCCAGATCCAGGGCTACCGCATGGCCTTCGACCGCCGCACCTCCGAGCTGGTCAACTGCTGCGGCGTCAACGTCGACGGCGACAACAACGTCCGGATGTCGGGGTACGGGCTGCTGTTCCCGCTCGGCCACGTCGACAAGGTCGACTACCCGTTCTTCGACATGACGACCCGGCAGCTCGCGCCGATGCGCTACGACGGCGAGGACACCGTGCAGGGCATGACCGCCTACCGGTTCGTCCAGCAGATCCCCAACACCAGGACCTCGTCCCTGGACGTCAAGATCCCCGGCCGCATGCTCGGCCTCGGCAAGGACAGCCCGCCGCAGAAGGTCGACCGCTACACCCAGGCCACCAACACCGTCTGGGTGGACCCGCGCACCGGCATCCCGGTCCGGCACCGGCAGAACATCTACAGCACCGTCCAGACCCCCGACGGCCGCGGCCGCATGGTCGTCGCGCAGGCCGACCTGACGACGATCGAGCGCGACCAGCAGTCCCTGGTCGACCTGGCCGACGCCAACGCCCTCAAGATCACCGCCGTCCGCGGCTACCTGCCGTTCGGCGCCCTGGCCGCGGGCCTGATCCTGCTGGCCGTCGGCGGCCGGCTCGCCCTCACCGCCGCCCCGGGCCGCCCGGCCGCGCCCCTGCCGCCCCGCCGCGCCGACGGCCGCTTCAAGACGGTGCCCGCCGCCCCCAAACCCACCGCGGGAGCCACGGCCGCGACGACCGTGACGGCCGCGACGGTCGCCAAGCCTTCCGCGGGCGACGCCGCGTCCGGTGCCGCCCCGCCCCGCGGCCCCGGCGAGCAGGACCCGCCCCGCCGCCCACCGGCCCCGCCCGGCTCCTATGCCGCCCGCCACCGCTGATACCCGTTCTAAGAAAGGCTTCCAACGCCGACCGGTGACCACAGCCCACAACTAGAACCTGTTGCAGTTTCGGTGTCCGGCGCCTAAGGTCGAGGCTGTGCGGACCCGAGTCACCGAACTGTTCGGCATCGAGTACCCGATCTTCGCGTTCAGTCACTGCCGCGACGTGGTCGCGGCGGTGAGCCGCGCCGGCGGCATGGGCGTCCTCGGCGCCCTGTACTTCACCCCCGAGGAGCTCGAACTCGAGCTGAAGTGGATCGACGAGCACGTCGGCGGCAAGCCCTACGGCGTCGACGTGGTGATGCCCGCCAAGTACGAGGGCGCCGACGTGGGCGACGCGGCCGAACTGCTCGGCAGGCTGCAGGGCATGATCCCCGACCGGCACCGGCAGTTCGTCGAGGACCTGCTGGCCGAGCACGGCGTCGAACCGCTCGGCGAGGAGGGCGCGGGCAAGGTGCTGCTCGGCTGGACCGACGCCACCGGCCGTCCGCAGGTCGAGGTCGCCCTCAGGCACCCGATCGCGCTGCTGGCCAACGCCCTCGGCCCGCCGCCCGCCGACGTCGTCGAGCAGGCCCACCGGCACGGCGTGAAGGTCGCGGGCCTGGCCTCCAACGCCCGGCACGCCCGCAAGCAGGTCGAGGTCGGCGTCGACATCATCGTCGCCCAGGGCACCGAGGCGGGCGGCCACACCGGCGACGTGTCCACCATGGTGCTGATCCCCGAGGTGGTCGACGCGGTCGGCGCGGACACCATCGTCCTGGCCGCCGGCGGCATCGGCCGCGGCCGTCAGATCGCCGCGGGCATGGCCCTGGGCGCCGACGGCGCGTGGACCGGCTCCATCTGGCTGACCGTCGACGAGGCCGACACCCCCGAGCGGCAGCGCGCCAAGCTCCTGGAGGCCACCTCCCGCGACACCGTCCGCTCCCGCTCCTGGACGGGCAAGCCCGCCCGCATGCTCAAGACCGCCTGGACCGAGGCGTGGGAGAGCGACAAGTCCCCCGGCCCCCTGCCGATGCCCATGCAGTTCATGCTGATCTCCGACGCCCTGCGCCGCATCAACCGCTCCGGCGACGGCGAACTGGCCACCTTCCCCGTCGGCCAGATCGTCGGCTCCATGAACCAGGTCAAACCCGCCGCCCAGGTCGTCTACGACCTCATGGAGGAATACGTCGAGGCCATCGAACGCCTCAACACCCTCACCACCACCGACTGACAACCGGCGGGGCGGCCCACACCGCCCCGCCCCTCGGTCAGCCTGCCCAGAGAAGGTCGATGATCCTTAGGCGTTCGGTCTCCTCAATGAGGAGAAAAGTGAGGATTCCTTCGTGGTTCTCGCCGAAAAACGCGTGCCGCACGAGGGACTGACCTGGCGATGCGGGCACCGCGTCCCAAGGGGACTCCAGGAGGTCCAGGATTCTCTCGAGCAGCGGGCCGTCTCGCACCTCCGTGGGCAGGCCATGCAGCTCGTGCAGCGCACGACCGTGGAACCCGTCGAACTTGTAGGTCACAGCTTTCCGGCCCAGCCGGGAACCTGGTCGGCGCCGAAGAATTTGTCGTCCCGGCCTTCCAGGGCGTCCCGGACCGCCTCGTCGTAACCGGGACGCGCGTAAGCCATCGCCCTCAGCCGCCACTGCTGCAGTACCTCGCGAATTCGCGCGAACTCGGCGAAGTCATGCGCGGCCTCCAGCGCGGCGTCGTAGTCCGCCCGGAACTCGCCGCGATACCGGTCAGGCAACAACCGGAAGATCGCGGCTGGGTCGTAGCCGGGGTCGTGCGGCTGCTCGGGCGCGGGGTCCACGGGCTGAGCGGTCATGGCTGCCAGCGTACTCATCGGGGTGCTCTCGTCCTGGGCCGTCGCCGGCCTCGTCATCACACTCTGGCGCCGAAGATACCAGCGCAGATAGCGCTCTGAAGTCATATCGCTACATCTGGTGGCGGTCCCCCTCTCGGCTCCTGTCCCTCGCTGGCGCTTTTCCTGGCGTCCGGCCTCGCGGCCAACATCACCGGATCGGACTACGTAGTCGACGGCGGCACGATCAAAACCGTCTGACGCGCGCATCGAGAGCCGAACCTGTACGCCGGAGGCGGGGTCCGCCGCAGGGATGTCCGGCTCCTCCACCACGGCCTGCCGGCCGCCATGAGCCTGGGCCGGACCATCGGCGAGCATCTCTCCTCGACCCTGCCGTACGGTGACGTGGTGAGCCATGACGCGAGGGTTCTCCTGCGGGGGTTCCGTGGGCTTCCCCTCCTGTCGGCCGCCCTCGCCTGCTACCTGCTCGACCGCGGCCTCCGCTTCCGCCGATGACCGTCTGCCGGCGGTGCGGCTGCGGCGCGCCGCCGGCCGGTTGGCGTGGGTCTTCTGGGAGGCGCTTGCACCCGGGTGCTGGACCGGCCGGCCGGCAACAGGTCCCTCCTGAGGCGGCGGCTCTCAGGCGTCTGCGGGTGGGGGGAGCAGTGCGGTCAGGACGGTGGCGAACGCCCGCTCGATGACGTCGGCCGTGACGGCTTCCGGGTCGGCGAGGTGCTCGTTGACCAGGCCGTTGGTGAGGCAGTGCAGGATCAGCCCGGCCAGCTCCGCGGGCACGGCCGGTGCGGTTCCGGTGCGTTCGGTCGCCTCGGCGATCGCACGGGCGGCCGCGTCCCGCTGCGCGCGGCGCATCGGGGTCAGCACGGCCCGTGTCTTCTCGTCGCGGGCTGCTCGGGCGGCGAATTCCAGGCCCAGCTGGCCGCGCCCCGTGTCCCCGACGATCCGCGCGGTGATCGTGCGGGCGACCCGGTCGATCACCGTGGCGGGGTCGCCGTCGAGCTCGGCGGTCACGGTGGCCAGCTCGTCCTCGGCGCCCTTGCCGAGGATCGCTCCGAACAGCTCCCGCTTGCCGCCGAAGTTGGAGTAGACGGCACCCTTGGTGAAGCCGGCGGCGTGGGCGATGTCCTCGATCCGCGCGTCGGCGTAGCCGCGTTCGGTGAACACCCGCACCGCCTCGGCCAGCAGCCGCCGCCGCACCTCCTCACGTGGCACCCGCCGGGCGGGCCCTGGGCTGTCGGTCACGGCCGGAGTATAGCATACTAAAAGTATCGAATACTTTCGGTATCGAATCCTGTTCATCACTTCTCATTGCCGGCCCCTGGCGGCAAGGACCGGGGCGACCTGGACCTGCGGCCTGCCGACGTGGACGAGGTCCAGGTGGCCCGCCGGTTCGACCGGTGGGCGCTGATCGGCGGCGAGCTGGCCGCGACGTGGGAACTCGGGGGCGAGCGCCTCGCCCTCGCCACCGACCGCGGCGCGCTGGTCGGCGGCTGCGGGGTGCGCTACCGGATCTTCGTCCCCAAGGACCTCGCGCTGCTCGCTCGCGGTCCGCACCGGCAGCGGCGCCATCACCCTTGACGCCGCGACGGGCGGCTGACCCCTGGCGCTCGATACCCAAAGTATTGAATACTTTGAGTATCGAGTTCGAGTGGAGGCGTCTCAAGTGCGCAAGAACCACATCGACTGGTTGAGGAACCTCGGAATCCTCTTCCTGTTCCCGTACCACGCGGCCCGGGTCTTCAACGAGGACGCCTCGTTCTACGTCAAGGGGGAGGTGAACGCGGCGGCGTCCGTCCTGGTCCAGCTCTCGTACTGGTTCATGCCGCTGCTGTTCCTGCTCGCGGGAACGTCCAGCCACTACGCGCTCCAGCGCAGGACGGCGCGCACGTACGTCGGCGAACGGGTCTCCCGCCTGGTGGTGCCGTTCGTCTTCGGGGTGCTGGTGGTCGTACCGCCGCAGGCGTACTACGCGAAGCGGTTCCACCGCGGCTACGAGGGAAGCTACTCGGAGTTCCTCTGGAGCTACTTCACCGACTTCTCGGACTGGTCGGAGTACGAGGGCGGCATTTCGCCGGCGCACCTGTGGTTCATCCTGTTCCTGTTCCTCATCTCGGTCGCGCTCGTGCGGCCGATGGCCAGGATGGTCGCCTCCGGTCACTCGGCCGGCTGGATGCGGCACCCGCTGCTCATCGTGCTGCCCGCCGCCGGCGTCGTCGCGCTGTCCCTGCTTCCGGACGTCGCCGGAAAGAACATCTTCGTGTACGCCGCGTACTTCCTGCTGGGCTTCCTCATCGCGACCGACGACGCGATCATGGCCACGATCCAGCGGTGCCGGCGGCTCTACCTGCTGGCGGCGGGCGTCGGCGCGGTGGGCGTCCTCGCCGACCCGCACGCGCCCGCCCTCCTGGGGGAAGCGTGGAAGCAACTGGCGTGCTGGGTGACGCTGCTGGCGATGCTCGGCTACAGCCACCGGTACTTGAACGGGACGTCCAGGTTCATGACGTACTTCAATCCGGCGGCCTTCCCCGTCTACGTCCTCCACCAGACCTATCTGGTGATCGTCGCGTACTACGTGCTGGGGCTCGCGGACGGCGGTGTCGTCCCGTACGTCCTGATAATGACCCTGTCGTTCGCCCTGAGCATCGCGACATACGACCTCGTCCGCAGGGTCAACCCGGCCCGCGCCGTCTTCGGCATGCCGCGCCTACCGCGCCGGGAGGTCAGAACCGCAGGCCGCTGATTCGTCCGTCGTACTCCAGGCCGGAAGCGAGGACGGCGACGCGGCACACGCCGCCGTGTGCCGTGACCAGGCTCATCGCTCCTCCCCCCGGGCGAGCGAGGAACGCCTCGCAGCCGACCGCCGGCCGGGACCACCTAGGTGACCGGCTCCGCGCACCGTCGGCGCCACCACGGGCGGGACACCAGCGCGGCCAGCACGGCACCGAGCGTGTTGATCAGGACGTCGTCGGCCGACGAGACCCGGCCGAGGTCCAACGTCCACTGGGCCGTCTCGATCGCGACCGAGCCGGCGCACGCGATCACGCCGACCGCCGTCGCACCGAGCCGCCACCGGAGCGGAAGGAAGAACCCGAGCGCCGCGAACACCAGCAGATTCCCGACCACCTGCACCACGGCCGTGTCGGCGGACCCCCGGAGCACGTCGTACAGATCGACCAGCGGCACCAGGCGCACGCTTCTCGGCTCCGAACCCGGGGTCATGACCATCCACAGCCACGGCAGGGTCCCGGCGACGAGACCGACCTCGGCGATCGCGCCCAGCCACCGGCCGCCTCGTCCGCGGTGCCCCGCCGTCGCACGCCACCACACCACGGCGGCGCACAGCGGCAGCCCCAGGACGGAGACGAGGATGACCTGCCCCCAGCTCTGCCACACCTGTGCCACAGGCCGATGATCGCGCATCGCACGCCGCCGACGGCATGCCGTCAGCGAGCGGTAAGGCGCCTGACACCGCCGCTCAACCCGGCCGCCAGCCGCGCGAAGGCCACCACTTCGCCTCGTGCACCTGCCCGTCCCGCACGGTGAGAGCCGCCGCCAGGGTGAGCGCGGCGTCCCTGGCGTCGTCGGGGTCCATGACGTCCTCGGCGTCGCCGAGCAGTTCCCCGGACGGGTGAAAGCGGAACTGCCACCGGCGGCCGGTCTCGGCCGTCCGCACGCACACCACCAGCAGGGTCGGCCCCATCTGTGCGGGGTCCCAGCAGCGCAGCAGCGCCGGACGCAGGGTGTAGTCGATGATCCGCGCCCGCATGCCCACGTCGTCCAGCGCCCCCGCCAGCGCCAGCAGCTTGACCCTCCGCAGCCGGCGCGCCTCCTCGGAGATCACTTGTAGCCTCCAGGTGATCGTGTCGTCACTTTCCGTGAACCGCCCTCAAGGCTGCTGGCGCGGACCTAAGGTCCGGAAGTACGTGAGCAGATACACGCCCGCGGTAGATACGAGGAGCCCCCCATGGAGCCCGAACAGCGCGATTTCGACCCCAAGGGAAGCTGCGCCGCCGCGTTCGTCCAGCGCATGCGCCGCTACCGCGAACGCGACGGCCTCAGCCAGGCCGAGGTCGGCGCGGCCTGCAACGTCTCCCCCAAGACCATCTCCGCCGTCGAGAACCTCCGCCGCCTCCCCACCCTCGACGTCAGCGTCAAACTCGACCACCTCCACGAGACCGACTACTTCGAAGAGCAGTACTGGCACGTCATCCGCGAAGCGGGCCTGTCACTCACGTATCGCAACTACTCCGAACAGGAGGCCCAAGCCGACTCCATCCGCGTCTACGAGCCGCTGAACGTGCCAGGCCTGTTTCAGAACGAGCAGTACGCCAGACGGGTGCTCAGCGCGGGGCAGCACCCGGACAACTTGGAACAGGCCGTCGCTGTTCGGATGGGCCGCCAAGACATCCTGCGCCGAGAAGAGCCACCGTTCATCACGGCACTCATCAGGGAAGCTGCGCTGAGAGAAACTGTCGGCAGCCCGGAGGAGATGCAGGAGCAACTTGCCTACCTGCTCAAAGTGGCCCACGACCCCCGCAACACCGTGCAGATCATCCCCAGCGGCGCGCCTGTCTACGTCCCTAGCGGCTTCACCATCCTCGGTTTCGCGGAGGGTGACGACGTCGCCTTTGTGGAGGGCGCTGTAGGACTGGGGCGTGTGATTGCAAGGCCTGTCGATGTGCACCGTCTGGCGGTACGCTTCGACATGATCGGGGGTGAGGCGCTCCCCGTTGGAGAGTCCGAAATGCTGATCAAGTCCATCATGGAGGCGCTATGAATCGCTCCGCTCCCCTCTGGCGTAAGTCCAGCTATTCGGGCGAAGACACTAGTAGCAACTGCGTCGAAGTCGCCGTCCTGTCCCCGCTGGTCGGCGTCCGGGATTCCAAGGACCCTGACGGCCCTCACCTGCACCTCACTCGTTCCGCGTTCGCTGCTCTCCTCTCGCAGATCAAGTCCGGCGTTCGCTGAGGTTGCGGTGGTCGCTCGCCATGGGAAGAGATGTGGGCCGCGACCGCTGACGGCGGCTGGAGCTGATCGAGGAGTGGTGCTCCAGGTGGCGAGTCTGGACTCGATCACGGAGACGCTATGAAGCACACCGTCCCCCACTGGCGCAAGTCCAGCTATTCGGGCGATAACGTCAACAGCACCTGCGTTGAGGTCGCCGCCCTCGATCCGGTGATCGGTGTCCGGGATTCCAAGGACCCCGACGGCTCTCACCTGCACCTCACCCGCTCCGCGTTCGCTGCTCTCCTTTCGCAGATCAAGTCCGGCGTCCGCTGATTCGGCGATTCCTCTCTCACTCCGCGTAGCCGGACGCTAGGGTGACTACCCGGCGTGTCGAGACAACTACCGAGAGGTGCCCTCTATGTCGGGTGGCGCTGGAGGCGCGGCTCACCGCATGTCCTCGGTCTCGCTCTCTATGCTGGGGAGACAGCGAGAGGGGGGGTGTGGCATGGCCGAGCATGCCCCAGAGTGTGCGGACGAGCTGGCTCGTCTCGATGCCTTCCACAACCTGGACACGCCGGAGGGGTACCGTGCGGAGTTCATTGAAGGGGAGATCATCGTGTCGCCGGCCCCGTTGGGAGATCATGAACGGATCTTCTCGCGCATTACCCGACAGGTGATTCACAAGGCCGTTACCCCGATGGATGTATCCGGTCACAAGGGGCTGCTGCTGAAGCGGGGAAATCGGTGTGCAAGGAATTATCTTATCCCGGACGGCGTCTTCGCCCCGCTCGAACTCGACTTGTTCAGAGACGCAGAGTCGTGGATGCCGCCGCTCGGGGTTGCGATGGTGTTCGAGGTGACCTCAGGTAACCCGGACAGAGATCGTGGCGTCAAGCGGCATTGCTACGCCAAGGGCGGAATCCCGCTCTACCTGCTGGTCGACCGTAGTGACGAGGAGGCTTCGCTGTTCAGCGAGCCGGACGTCGACAAGGAGGATTACCGCGAGGTCGTGCGCGTGACCTTCGGTAAGCCGCTCTCTCTTCCAGAGCCCTTTGATTTCGCGCTCGAGACTTCAGACTTCGCGTGACCGGCGACCCGCGTCGCTGACGCGTTCGACCGGTCGCCGGCCAGGGCCCGTCCAGGCAATCGGCCGCTGCCCCCCACGTGCCATCCCGCTGATCAGATAGCGACACAGTCGGCGGTGACCGCCTACTTTGACATCGCCCTGCTCGGCGGCCACCACGGGCAAGATGGTGAGGTCCGTCCGGCCGTCCTGTGCCATTCGCTGAGCAGCCGTTAGGCGGGAGCGAAGCGTGTTCGGAGGAGTACGGTCATTGTCATGAGGGCGGCTGTGGCGCCGCCGAGCAGCATGACCGTCGACAGGGACGTGCGGTCCACGACGATGCCTCCGACCAGGGCGCCGGTGGAGAGCGTCGCCTGAAACGACGCCGTGAACAGCACGGACGCGGCCTCCGGCGCGTGGGGGGCCGACTTGGCGAACCACGTCTGCGAACAGACCGGAACGGCGCCGTAGCCGACGCCCCACACGATCAGCAGCGCGATGGCGCCCGCGTCCCATTGCCCGAGAAGAGGAAACGTCAGCGTGGCGAAGGCGATGAGACCCCCGGCGACACCGAAGGCCGCGTGCGGGTGACGGGCGACGGCCGCACCCGACAGGAAATTGCCGAGGATTCCGGCGACGCCGTAGGTCAGCAGGAACACCGTGATCAGCCCCGATGACACATGCGTGACCCGCTCAAGGAAGGGCGTCACATACGTGTAGGTGCCGAAATGCGCCATGACGACCAGAAAGGTCACCAGCAGCGCGAACCGGGTGCCGACGTTCCGGATCATGCCGCGCAGCACGTCGAGCCGGGTGGCCTGTTCGGCGGGCAGCGGCGGCACCAGCACGGCGAGCGCGACGAGCACCGCCGTGGACAACACGCCCATCACCACGAAGCTGACCCGCCACCCTGCCAGGTCCCCGATCAGCGTCCCGAGTGGCACACCGAGGACCGACCCCAGCGGGACGGCAGAGAAGATCACCGCGGTCGCGCGGCGCGTGGAGTCTGCGGGCACCAGCCGGTTCGCCAGCCCGGCGCCGATCGACCAGAAGCCGCCGATGACGATCCCGACCAGAACACGCGAGACGAGCATCGCCCAGTAGTTCGGGGCGGCGGCCGCGATGAAGTTCGCCGACGCCAGCAGGAACATGCAGGCGCACAGCATCAGCCGGCGGTCGACCCGCGCCGTGGCGACGGTGACCGTGGGGGCCGCGACCGCCGCCAGGTATCCGGGCATGGTCATCATCAGTCCGGCCGTCCCGTCGGAGACGGTGAAGCCGGAACCGATGGACGTCAGCAGCCCGATCGGCAGGATTTCGGTGGTGACGATCGAGAAGATTCCCATCATCACCGAGAGCACCGCCGCCCAGCCTGTCGTTGACGAGCGGGACGACGTGGCGGTGCCGACTGTGGACATCGATTCCGTCCTGTGAGTGAGGAAGCGCCAGTGGAAGCGCATCCCACCCAACAGTCGTCACCGGCGAAGATCTGGCGGGTTTGCGCCGTCATCCTGCCCGCCGAAGGATGATGTCGCGTTCCCGCGAGCCGGACGTCCAGTCACTGCCCCGCGACGATCAGGGCGCGTCCCGCGGGTCCGGTCGCCGTCCAGCGAGACCCGGAGAGGGGACACCGCCGGCGCAGCGGAATGCGGTCCGCCTCCGGGACGTGGAGCGGTTCTCCCGGACCTGATGGCCGAGGCCGCCGGCCTGCGCGACCCGGCCGACCTGCTCGGGCTGCTGGCCAAGGCGAGCCCCAAGGTCAGAGGGCGCTGCGGCGACAGTGGTCGAGTGCTGCGTCATCCAACCGTTCTGCAAGCGGGCTTCGCCGGGATACTTTTCGGCGAGCGCTCGCAGCAGGTCGGCCGCCGCCGCGTCTCTTGTACGGCCTGGGCTCCACGTGAGGCGTTTCAAGGTCGGCACATCCTGGGCAAGGCTCGCTGATTCGCTCACCTTGCCCACCGCGGGGAGAACTCCACATGGAACTGGTCCCAGCCGTGCTCCACCAGATCCGGCCAGTCGTAGAAACTGCGGCAGACGTGGTAATTGCAGCCGCCGGGCAGGTAAAGCTCCGTCGCGGCGCGGGGCGGCCCGTCGGTGGTGACGGCGAAGATGTGCCGTGCCGCCTCCCGGAACGCCGTCGTGCCGCCCGTCAGGAAAAGGGTCTCCGCGTAGACGGCCTGGTGAAGCAGGTTGCCGTGCCTGGGATGGCTTCGTTCTGACGGGTCGAACTCGTGGTCGGCCGGCAGGTCTCTTACCGGGATGCTCGCGGTGCGCAGCTCTCGGGGAGCGTTTCCCGCGTTGATGCGCTCGCGCAGTTGCTTCCACCGCGAGGGCCGGAACTGCACCGCGCGATGCGCCAGTACGAGGTCGAATGGCTTCTCGTTGTACCAGCCGATCCCGGGAGCAGTCGGGGTGGTGCGCATCGGCAGGTAGATCAGGGATCGCGGGGATCGGGCCGCGAGCAGCATCAGGGTGCCAACGCGTCGGCCGTCCGGCCGGTCCACGTACATCTCGTACCAATGCGGAGCCTTGTAGAGCGCCCCGTTCTTCAACGGTCTGGCCGGTCGGATCACCCGGAAAGCCGTGCCGTCGAGCCGCCCGCGCTGGACAGTGACCTTGAGCTTCAGGTCGTCGCGCGTGAGGGCGGCTCGCGAAGCAGCCATCCAGTTGCCTCCTCTTATATTTCGGGCTCCCATCGGCATTGTCTCGATCACGGGCGAGGAGGACCACTCGATTAACAGGGGGCGGCCCCAGGTCGAATCGAACATGCGGGGAGTCGCCGCGTTGGACGGGAGCCGTGTCGTCGCGTCATCGTACGATCAGGCGGTCAGGTGAGGAACGGAGCGGGGATGAGAGGCAGAGGGCTGTTGCCTGGGCGGTGTGATGTCTGCCGTGGTTGGACCCGTGGCGCCCACGAGTTTCCCGGCTCCTTTCTGATGGTCAATACGTCGGCCGGTGAGCGGGTCGCGGTGTCGCGGCGGATATGCGGCGGCTGCTGGCAGCGGCACCTGGATCTGGAACCGGCCAGAGAAGAGGAAGAGCGGCGGCGGCACGGCAAGCGGGTCGACGGTTACCGGCGGTGGCTGGAGAAGGCTCCGAATCGAGTTCCCGCAGCCCCCGACATGACGCCTGACCTGGTTGAACGGCATTGGACGCCGCTGGCGACACACCGCCGCGGCCGGGGCAGGAACCGGCGGGGCGCCCCTTCGAGGATCTCGTCCTGGAGCGAACCGTGTGGTCCGGAGCCGGCACCGAACACTGGGGCATGGAGATCGATGTCGCCGCTGCCGACTTGGCGCTGCACGAGTCGCGCGGTGCCGGCCAGTTCCTCCAGGGGCCGCGCCTCGACGACGAACTGGAGGTCGGTCCGCGGCGCGGCCACAGGGACGCGCTCAGGATGCTGTACGGGTTCGACGGCGGGACCCGCCTTGAGTATCGAGGCAGCGTCTTCCGCATCGACTCGGATCGGATCCTTGTCGATTGGAAACTGCATGAGACGTATGACTTGTCTCGCTGACCCGTGGCCGTCACCCGGTCGCGCTGGCCGCAAGGCGGCGGCCGCCTCACCGAGGTGAGCGCGGGCCATCTGCTCGTGCCGTCCACGGCCGGGCACGATGGACGGGATCATCACGGGGCCGGGTGGTGGGGCAGGCGGGCTCACACCTTCAAAAGCTTCAGGGCCGTCAGACCGGGTGGTCTGACGGCCCTGTTCGGCCGGGTCATGGTCAGGCCTTGTTGAAGGTGTTCTTGGCCCAGAGGTAGGAGAGGGCGGCGATGCCGGCGCACCAGGCGGTGGCGATGGCGGCGCTGTTGCCGATCGGGGTGCCGAGGAGGAGGCCGCGGACGGTCTCCATGATCGGGGTGAAGGGCTGGTACTCGGCGAACCAGCGCAGGACGGTGGGCATGGAGTCGGTGGGGACGAAGCCGCTGCCGAGGAAGGGCAGGAAGACCAGGGGCATCGGGGCGTTGCTGGCGGCCTCGGGGGTCGGGGACTTCAGGCCGAGGGCGACCGCGAGCCAGGTGATGGCCAGGACGAAGAAGGTGAACAGGCCGGCGGCGGCGAGCCATTCGACGGGGGTGGCGTTGGGACGGAAGCCGATGGCCAGGGCGATGCCGATGACGACGGCCGTGCCGAGGAGCTGCTGGATGACGCTGGCGACGACATGGCCGGTGAGGACCGACGCCCGGGAGATCCGCATGGTGCGGAAGCGGGCGATGATGCCCTCGGTCATATCGGTGGCGACCATGACGGCGGTTCCGGTCGCGGCCGTGGCGGCCGCCATGAGCAGGATGCCGGGGACGACGTAGTTGACGTAGGCGTCGCGGCCGCCGGGGCCGCCGCCTAGGCCGTTGCCGAGGGTGCCGCCGAAGACGTAGACGAACAGCAGCAGGAGGATGACGGGCGTGATGACCAGCTGCACGGTCATCGACGGGTAGCGGATCAGGCGCTTGAGCTGGCGCCGGACCATGGTGGAGGAGTCGCGTGCGGCGAGGGTGAGGGTGCTCATCGGAGGGCCTCCTTCTGCTGCTGGCCGGTGAGGGTGAGGAAGACGTCGTCGAGGTCGGGGGTGTGGACGCTCATCTCGGCGACGTCGATCGAGCGTTCGTCCAGCAGGGCGAGCAGTTCGCGGACCGCGCGGACGCTGCCGTCGCTGGGCACCTGCAGGGTGAGCGCCTCGGGGCCGGTGGCTTCGGCGCCGGCCCCCGCGCCGACCAGGTGGCGGGCCGCCTCCAGCTGGTGCGGGTCGGCGAAGGTGAGCTGGATGTGGCCGCCGGGGATGAGCCGCTTGAGCTCTTCGGCGGTGCCCTCGGCGATCAGCCGCCCGTGGTCGAGCAGGGCGATCCGGTCGGCGAGCTCGTCGGCCTCCTCCAGGTACTGGGTGGTCAGGAAGATCGTGACGCCGCCGGCGACGAGGTCGCGGACGATGTTCCACATGGAGCGGCGGCTGCGCGGGTCGAGGCCGGTGGTGGGCTCGTCCAGGAAGATCAGCCGCGGGTCGCCGACCAGGGTCATCGCCAGGTCCAGCCGGCGTTGCATTCCGCCCGAGTAGGTGGCGGCGGGCTTGCCGGCCGCGTCGACCAGGTCGAACCTCTCGAGCAGCTCCCTGGCCTTCTTCCTGCCCTCGTGCTTCGGCAGGTGCTTGAGGTCGGCCATGAGGAGCAGGTTCTCCTCGCCGGTGAGCAGCTTGTCGACGGCCGAGTACTGCCCGGTCACCCCGATCGCGCCGCGCACGTCGTCGGCCTGACGGTTCAGGTCGTATCCCGCGACCCGGACCTCGCCGCCGTCCGCCCGGATCAGCGTGGACAGGATCTGCACGGTGGTGGTCTTGCCGGCGCCGTTGGGGCCGAGCAGGGAGAAGATCGTTCCTTCGGGGACGGCCAGGTCGACGCCGTCCAGCACGACCTTGTCGCCGTCCTTGCCGCGGTAGGACTTGCGCAGCCCGTTCGCCGCGATGGCCAGGTTCGTCATGTGCTGCTCCTTCAGAGGCTGCGGGCGGCGATGTCGCCGTAGGAGGTGGTGGCGTGGATGTCGAGCTCGGCGGTGCCGTCGTTCTTGAGGGCGTTGGTGACGCGGCCGTGGCCGGTGCCGGCGTCCAGGGAGGCCGAGACGCCGGGGGCGGCGCCGACCGAGATGTCGCCGGACTGGGTGCGGAGCACGACCTTGCCGCGCACGGCCTCGGCGATCCGGATGTCGCCCCTCTGGGTGCTGATCTCCGCGGGGCCGCCCAGCCGGCCGACCTCGACGTCGCCGTCGGTCGCGGTGAGGCGGACGCTCGCGGCCTCGTCCAGCTTGATCTGGTGGTACGCGCCGTCGAAGGCGACGTCGCCGAGGCGGCCGACGGTCCGGAACTCGGCGCTGCCCGCCTTGCCCTCGACCCGCGAACCGGCGGGCAGCTGGATCGTCACCTCGATGGCTCCGGAGGGGCCGAGGTACTGGTTCTTCGCCGAGCTCTCGATCCGCAGGACCCCGTCGGCGTATTCGACCCTGGTCTGCTCCGCGGCCTTCACGTCGCGGCCCTTGGAGGCGTTCGCGGGCAGGACCTCCACCGCGGTGTCGTCCCGGTCCGCGGCGATGACCTGGATGCGCCCCGCGGGGACGTCCAGGACGGCGGTGATGGGGGCGGGGGTGTCGAAGCGGTGCATCGTGCTCTCCCTTGCGCTTGCGGCTCGTTGTTTCGAACGATGGAAACGCTACGTTGCTTTCCAAATCTCTACAACAACGACTTTGCATTGGAGTGACGTTTATGCAGGTCAGAGCGTTGAAATCATTGCAACAGTCTATCGCTTAACGCAATGACAGTCCTGTCGATCGTTGCAATGCAGTGAAGGTGAACGCTATGGTGCAGGCGTCAGGGAACAGCGAGCGGCGCCATGGAGCACCCGTGGGGCATGAAGGGGGTCGTGATGCCGGGAGGCAGGCTCACCCAGCAGGAGCGGCAGCAGATCGCGGCGGGGCTGGCCGACGGCCTGGCCTACGCCGAGATCGCCCGCCGTCTCGACCGGCCGACCTCCACGGTCACGCGTGAGGTGATGCGCAACGGCGGCCCCACCGCCTACCGCGCCGACCTGGCCCACCACGCCACCCAGCGCCGCACCCGCCGGCGCGGGCCCGCCTCCACCCGAGGGGCGCAGTCGGCCCCCCTGCCGCACGGACGCGACGCCGAGGCCGTGCGCGAGTTCGAGGAGGTTCTCACCACCGTCTTCATAGCCTCGGGCATGCCGAGGATGACGGCCCGGGTGCTGGCCTGCCTCTACACCACCGACTCCGGCAGCCTCACCGCCGCCGAACTCGTCCGGCACCTCCAGGTCAGCCCGGCGTCCGTCTCCAAGGCGATCACCTTCCTGGAGGAACAGGACCTCGTCCGCCGGGAACGCGACGAACGCCGCCGCGAGCGCTATGTCGTCGACGACGACGTCTGGTACCAGTCGATGATCGCCAGCGCCCGGTCCCTCGCCCAGGTCGCCGAGACCGCACGGCAGGGCGTCGGCATCCTCGGCCCCGGCACCCCGGCCGCCGCCCGCCTGGAGGGCGCCGCCCGTTTTCTCGACTTCGTCGGCGAGAGCACCGTCCGCGCCGCGGAGCAGGCCCGCGAGGTCCTCCACACCAGAGCCGCCACGAGCTCGGGCGGCACCGCCGAGCCGAGTTCGGATCACGGACGGAATGCCGTCCCGACGGCAACAGAATGAGACGAAGCCGGCCGCGCCGTCTTTCACCCTTGTGGATCGCCCGCACCCCGGTCGCGGTCATCCAACCGTCGCCCGAAAACATTTGCTCTTCTGGACGGCGCAGCGACCTGGACGGTCACCGTTCAGAGGTCTCGTGCATTAAGTGGCCCCTATTTTGGGGTCGGGGTCACGTGCGAGAGAACGCCACCTATCCGACGGACTGTGAGCCTCCCGGGCCCAATGCGATCGGACGATGGCTCAGTGCCGCGTCGACGATCTGCTCGGCGGAGGCGTCGCCCAGTTCGGCCGGCGGCCAGTAGATCAGGTCGCTCGCGGCCGGGTGGGGCACGTTCGCCTCGAAGAGCCGCAGGTAGTAATCGGTCTCCGGGTCGGCGGCCAGGATTCTTCGGACGATCTCGGCGAGCTCGTCACGGCTGATGTCGGGCACGCGCGCAGGCGCCGGCCGGGCGGCTTCCCTGGCGAACTCTTCAAGATTGCGGGACCGCCAGTAGTGGGCGAAATCGTCGGCAGTGTAGTCGTGCCCCGTCATCTCGTTGAACGCGGCGATCGCCGCCTCAGTCGGTTCACGGTCGTCCAGCAGACCCCTGATTCTCCCGATCTCACGACTTATCTCCGCAAGGCGCTGCGGGGCGACAGACGGCGGCAGGAGTTCTGGGCGCAAATCCATTCCCGTATCCTCGCCCGAGACAACCTCCATCACCATAGCGGGTCAGGCGCCGTGGTAGGAGAAGGCCGCCCACAGGTAGGGGTGCCGTGAAGGCCGTCAGCATCACCAGCCGAGCGACGAGCCGGTCGGCCGACAGGTCCCGTGCGGTGAGCATCTCGCCGCCGGTCAGGACCAGGCCGCAACGTGGGCGCCTGCCTGGAGACCGGAACCGGGTTGTTGCCGCCCTTCGCACGCGATTTGATCGGCGTGGTGGCGCGGTGCCGAGGACGTTCGGAAGCGAAGTTGGGGGTGCCATGGGCGGCGGCGACCTGCCCTCGTCGGCGAACACGCGGGAACGCATCGCTGAGCTGGTGACCTGGCCGGAGGTGCGGAGCGAGTCGCCGGAGAGCGTGGCGCGGCGGCTGTCGGATGTCCCCGTGGACGCGCTCGTCGACGTCGTCGTCGATGCCGGCGAACCCGGGTGGCGCAGGCGGGCCTGCGCGCAGGCGTTGCTGGGCCGCGTCACCGTCGATCGCGCGATGGGACTGGTGGATCGTGTCCAGGGCAGCGACCTCGGCGGTGACCTGCGCGCGGCATTGCTCGACATCCTGAGCGTGTCGGGCCGGCCGGGCTCGGACGAGGTGTTCCGGTGGCTGCGGGAGCAGGAGGCGAGCCTGCGTGAACGGTGGCCGTACGGCTTCGCCGACAAGGTGCTCGCTGAGCGCGCGAGGCTGGGCGACATCAGCGCGGCACGCCCGCTCGCGGTACTGGCGGCGGAGCCGTGGCGGCATAGGCGCGTGGCCGGTGAAGAGTCGATCGACGCGCTGGTCGAGGCACATGGCCTTCCCGCCGTCCTCGCCGAGTACGGGGCCGACTCGCCCGAGACGCTCGCGACCCGGGGATCGTCGGTGGCCGAGCGGCTGCTCGGGCTGAGGCTGCTGTGGCGGCGAGGCGGCGACATCACGGCTTCGCTGGCCGACGACTCCGTCCTCGTCGCCAGGGCGGCGTACGAGCTGATGGCCGGGACCTCCGGTGACGACGACGCGCTCCTGGCGATGGTCGAGGAGCGACGGCCGGGACACCTGTGGGCGCTGGCGGTGCTGCATCGGCGCGGCCATGACATCCGGGCCGCCTGGGAGGCGCTCGGCCCGCCCCGCGTCGAGTTGCCGGGCGTGCCGTCCGACGTGCGCGAGGCGATCCTGCGCGAGTACGCACCCGGCCAACGGGGCACGGATCCGCGCTGGCTGCTCGAAGCCGCATGCCTCGAACCGGAGGCCGCCGACGAGGACGTGCTCCGGCGTGCCGTGGACGAACTCGACGCCGCCGGGCTGCGGCCGGAGAAACCGCGCCCCGCGGCCGAACATCAGGGTGTGGGGTCAGGCACCTACCACGTCATCGCCACCACGGCGGGGAAGATCCGGGTGAGCACGCTCGGGCCCTTCTTCTCCCTGATCGGTGAGCACGAGGACGCCAGGGTGATCACGGCCATGCGGGCGGCGGGGCTCCGGCACATCGACGGCGACCTGGCGGCGACGCGTTTCACCGGGCTCCACGTCTACTACTTCGGCGCCCGCGAGCCCCTCGACGTGGGCACCTTGCTGTTCTACTGGCAGGACTAGAGGTCGCCTGCACTCGTAGACGGGCATCCGGCCGAGACGCCGACCGGTGGGGCGGGGTGGGTCAGCCGACCGTCATGGTGACGGTGCCGGGGAGCGCGGCGAAGGCGTCGCGGAGGCGGGCGGCGAGGTCGTCGCGGTCGGCGGGGCCGGGACGGGACGTCCAGCCCTCCAGCGCGCAGTGGAAGGCCGCGACACTCATGTCGATGGCCAGCCGAAGCCTCAGGTCGTGCTGGTCGGACAGGCCGAAGCGCTCGCGCAGGGTCGTGATCGCGGCGCGGCTGGTGCGGTCGCAGAACTGCAGGCCGTGGGCGTTCATGGAGGGGGTCCGGTCGGCCAGGCGGCGGCTGAGCAGGACCCGGTCCGTCCAGCCCTCGGCGGGCATCCGGTCGAGCGCCGCCAGCAGCGCGTGCTGCAACAGCGCCAGGAGCGGGCCGCGCTCCAGGGGCCGGGTCCGCAGTTCGTCGAGGAAGGCCGTCCACAGGTCCTGGGTGGGCGCCATCGCCACGTCTTCCTTGCTGTCGAAGTAGCGGAAGAAGGTCCGCTTGGACACCTCGACGGCGGCGCACAGGTCGTCCAGCGTCGTGCCGTCGAACCCGTTCGCCGTGAACCGCTCCAGGGCGGTGTCGATCAGCGCCTGCCGGGTGCGGAGCTTCTTGCGTTCGCGCAGCGGCAGCTCACTGGGGATCACGGTGCTCATCGCCCCCGAGTGTATCTCCCGGCGGCGTTCGCCTCCTGTAGGCTTTCGCCACTCAGTGGCATTTACCCCTTGGTGAAGGCAGGATTCTCATGCGTGCATTGATCGTGGACCGTTCCGCGCCCGGCGGCCTGCGGCTCGGTACGGCGCCCGACCCCGTACCGGCTCCGAACCAGGCGCTGATCAGGGTGACGGCGACCTCCCTCAACTACGGCGAGGTGGCGTTCGGCATCGCCGGGTCCCCGGAGGGGACCGTCCTGGGCTGGGACGCGGCGGGGATCGTGGAACGTGCCGCCGCCGACGGCTCCGGCCCGGCCGCCGGGACGCCGGTGGTCACGCTCGGCGCCGACGGCGCCTGGGCCGAGCTGCGCGCCGTCGACACCGATCTCATCGGAACGGTGCCCGCCGGCGCCGACCTCGGTGCGATCAGCACCGTCCCGGTGGCGGGCGCCAGCGCGCTGCGGGCACTCCGCCGGATCGGTCCGATCCTGGGCAGGCGCGTGCTGGTCACCGGTGCGACCGGTGGAGTGGGACGGTACGCCGTGCAGCTCGCCCATCAGGGCGGGGCCGAGGTGGTGGCCTCCACCGGCGACCCGGCGGCGCACGGCGACGGCCTGCGGGCCCTCGGCGCGGACGAGGTGGTGTCCGGCCCCCACGAGGTCGCCGAGCGGGTGTACGGCGTGGTGGACATGGTGGGCGGCGACCAGCTCGTGGCCGCCTACGAACGGCTGGCCGAGGGCGGCACCCTGGTCGCCGTCGGCCACTCGACCGGCGGCGGCGAGAACTTCCCCTTCGGCGCCCTCTTCGGCAACGAGGGACGGCACGACCGCTCGATCGTCAGCTTCTACCTGCTGGACGAACCCGGCCTGGCGTCCGACCTGGCCTGGCTCGCCGCCCGGGTCGCCGCCGGCCGGCTGGACCCGCAGATCTCCTGGCGCGGCTCCTGGGACCGGGCCGCCGAGGCGGTCGAGGCCCTGCTCGGCCGCCGCCTGCACGGAAAGGCGATCCTGGAGATCGAGCCGGGCTCGTAGGACGCAGCTCCGCAGGACACGAGGCCGCCCCGCCGAGCGGACGGGCGGCCTCGACTCCGGCTGCCGCAAGCCCGGCGCAGTGGCGCGGGGCGTGCAGGTCCGGGAGGCGCCGAAAGCGGGGGGCGCCTGGTCAGTGGCCCTTGTAGACCGGGGGGCGCTTCTCACGGAAGGCGCGGGTGCCCTCCTTGGCGTCCTCCGAGCCGATGACGGGCCAGCCGAGTTCGTCGGAGATCTTGAGGGCCTCGGACTCGGGCAGGTGCTCGGTCTCGCGGTGGACGCGGAGGATGGCCTGGACGGCGAGGGGGCCGCAGGCGGCGATCTGGTCGGCCAGCTCGCGGGCGGCGGCCAGGGCGCCGCCGGGCGGGACCACCTTGTTGATCAGCCCCATGGCGAGCGCTTCCCGCGGGGTGACGGAGCGGCCCGTCAGCAGGAGGTCCATGGCGTGGGCGTAGCCGATCTGCCGGGGGAGGCGGATCGCCGAGCCGCCCATGGGGAACAGGCCGCGGCGCGCCTCGTACAGGCCGAGGGTGGCGTCCTCGGCGACGACGCGCAGGTCGGTGCCGACGAGGAGTTCGGTGCCGCCGGCGACGGCGTAGCCCTCGATGGCGGCGATCAGCGGTTTGGTGGGCCGGCCGTCGCGCAGCAGGCCCTTCCAGTGGAAGTCGGAGATCTGCCGCATGCGCTCGGCGACGCGCGGGTCGGACGGCGGGGCGCCCATCGCCTTCAGGTCGGCGCCCGAGCAGAAGTGGCCCTCGGCGCCGGTGAGGATGCCGACGCGGACCTCGGGGGTCTCGGAGATGTAGGTCCAGGCGTCGGCGAGGCCGACGAGCATGGTCGAGCTGAGCGCGT
Organism: Actinomadura sp. NPDC047616; assembly: GCF_040642915.1. NCBI lineage: Bacteria > Bacillati > Actinomycetota > Actinomycetes > Streptosporangiales > Thermomonosporaceae > Actinomadura > Actinomadura sp. NPDC047616. The sequence continues at coordinate 137,788 of NZ_JBEYTB010000014.1, read as the reverse complement.
TGCGGGCCTCGGGCCGGTTCATGGTGACGGTCACGACGTGGCCGTCCTGCTCGACCGTGCAGTGCTCGGTGGAGATGGGCAGCATGGTTCCCTCCTAAACGAGAACGGATTCTAGTAACAAGATCGGCGCACCGACAGGGCTTGCTCGGACAAATGAGAACGTGATCTACTTTTTCCGCCGGGCGTCCGCGTCCGGAGAGATCCGAGGCGATCACCGAGGGAGAACCGATGGGATCGTTGGGCTTCTGGCGGCTGGCGCAGGCCGATCCCGGGTGGGTCGCGGCCGTCGACCCGGACGGCACCGAGTACACCGCCGGTGAGCTGCTGGCCCGGGCGAACCGGCTCGTCCACGGGCTGCGCGGGCTGGGGCTGGGCAAGGGCGACGGCGTGTGCGGGCTGGTGCCCAACGGCGTGGACGGCCTGGTGCTGTACCTGGCGGCGCTGCAGGCGGGCTGGTACTACACGCCGGTCAACTGGCACCTGACGGGCCCGGAGATCGGCTACATCGTGGCCGACAGCGAGGCCAAGGCGTTCTTCGTCCACGAGCGGTACGCGCGGGAGGGCGCGCGGGCCGCCGAGGAGGCCGGGCTCGACCCGAGGCGCAGGTTCGCGTTCGGCGACGTGCCGGGGTTCCGGTCCCATGAGGAACTGGTGGACGGGCAGCCCGACACCCTGCCCGACGACCGCAGCAACGGCGCCACCATGCACTACACGTCCGGGACGACCGGGCGGCCCAAGGGCGTGCGGCGCGCGCTGGCCGGGATGGACCCGGACGACAGCTACGAACTGCAGACGTTCCTGCTCACGCTGTTCGGCATGGGGCCGGGGCGTCCCGCCGGGCAGCCGCCGCAGGCGCACCTGGTGACCTCGCCCAACTACCACACGGCGGTCACCCAGTTCGGCGGCAGCGCCCTGCACATGGGGCACACGCTCGTCTACATGGACCGGTGGGACGCCGAGGAGTGCCTGCGTCTCGTCGAGAAGTACGCGATCACCAACACGCACATGGTGCCGACGCACTTCAAACGGCTGCTGTCGCTGCCGGAGGACGTGCGCGGACGGTACGACGTGTCGTCCATGAAGTGGGCGATCCACGCGGCCGCGCCGTGCCCGGTGCCGCTCAAACAGCAGATGCTCGACTGGTGGGGCGACTGCATCTGGGAGTACTACGCCGCCACCGAGGGCGGCGGGACGATCGCCAGTCCGGAGGACTGGCGCAAGCACCCCGGCACGGTCGGCAAGGCGTGGCCGATCAGCGAGCTGCTGATCGTGGACGACGACGGCAACGAGGTCCCCCCGGGGACCCCGGGCACGATCTACATGAAGATGGCCGGGGTCGAGTTCGAGTACAAGGGCGACCGGGAGAAGACGGAGAAGAACCGCCTGCGCGGCTTCTTCACCGTGGGCGACGTCGGGTACCTCACCGACGACGGATTCCTGTTCCTGTCCGACCGCAAGGCCGACATGATCATCTCCGGCGGCGCCAACATCTACCCGGCCGAGATCGAGAACGAGATCATCCTGCATCCCAAGGTCGCCGACGTCGCCGTGTTCGGCATCCCGGACGAGGAGTGGGGCGAGCAGATCAAGGCGGTGGTCGAGCCGGCCGAGGGCGTCGAGCCCGGGCCCGGGCTGGCCGACGAGATCCTGCGGTCCCTGGAGGGACGGCTGGCGAAGATGAAGTGGCCCAGGTCGATCGACTTCATCGACGCGATGCCGCGCGAACCCAACGGCAAGCTGCTCAAGCGCAAGCTGCGCGCCCCGTACTGGGAGGGCCGCGAAAGTGTCATCTGAGGCCAATCATGTTCTGGAGTTCCCCGGCGGTTACACGCGGTCGGTGGGGCCGGTCATCGGACGGTTCCTGACCGAGCTGCGCGACGGCCGCCTGGTGGGGGTGCGCACCGCGAACGGCCGGGTGCTCGTCCCGCCCACCGAGTACGACCCGGACGACGGCGAGGCCGTGACCGGCGAGTTCGTCGAGGTCGGGCCCGCCGGGACGGTGAAGAGCTGGTCGTGGGTGCCGAGGCCGCGCGCCACGCACCCGCTGGACCGTCCGTTCGCGTGGGCGCTGATCCAGCCGGACGGCGCCGACACCGCCCTGCTGCACGCGCTGGACGTGGGCGTGTTCGAGGAGGGCGCCGACCCGCCGCGCTTCCTCAAGACGGGCATGCGCGTGCGGCCCAGGTGGCGAGGGGAGCGCACGGGCGCGATCGGCGACATCGAGTGCTTCCGCCCCGAGGTCACGATGATCAACGCGCCGACGCGGCTGGAGTACCGGCTGCGCGCCGGCCGCGCCCTCGACCGGTTCCTCGAAGGCATCGCCGAGGGCCGCCTCCTCGGCCACCGGTGCCCGGTGTGCGGGCAGGTCATCGTGCCGATGAAGGGCCTGTGCCCGCGTGACGGCGTGCCGACCACCGAGGAGGTGGAGGTCGCCGACACCGGCACCGTCACCACGTTCGCCGTCAACAACCTGCCCGACCCGCGCGCACCCGAGGTGCCGTTCGTGTCGGCGTACATACTGCTGGACGGCGCCGACCTGACGATGCTCGCGCTCGTCGCCGGGATCCCCGCCGACCAGGTCCGCATCGGCATGCGCGTCAAGGCCGTGTGGCGACCGCGCGAGGAGTGGGACAAGACCATGGCCAACATCAGGTGGTTCGAGCCCCTCGACGAGCCCGACGTCCCGTTCGAACGCATCAAGGACTACGTGTGACCCGCGGCCGGGAGGCGAGGCCATGAGCAGCGAGGCCATGAGCAGGGAGATCGCGGTGGTCGCGTTCGTGCAGACGCGGCATTCCGCGCAGGACGACGGGCTGGCCGAGGTGGAGATGCTCGCGCCCGTCATCAGCGAGATCAAGGAGCGGACGGGCCTGAACAGGTTCGGGTTCACCTGCTCGGGGTCGTGCGACTACCTGGTGGGGGCGCCGTTCTCGTTCGTGTCGGCGCTGGACGCGGTGGGCGCGTGGCCGCCGATCTCCGAGAGCCACGTGGAGATGGACGCGGCGTGGGCGCTGTACGAGGCGTGGGTGCGGCTGCGGCACGGCGACGTCGACACCGCGCTGGTGTACGGGTTCGGCAAGGGCAGCCAGGGCGTCCTGCCGGAGATCTTCACCCAGCAGCTCGATCCGTACTACCTGGCGCCGCTGGGCGTCGACCAGGTGTCGCTGGCGGCGGTGCAGGCCCGCGCGTACCTGGAGCGGGCGGGCGCCAAGGAGGACGACCTGCGCGCCGTGGCCGCCAGATCGCGGGCGGCGGGCCGCGACAACCCGTACGCGCTGCACCTGCCCGACCCGGGCGACGAGGGCTACGAGGTGGCGCCGCTGCGGCCGTCCGACGTCGCGCCCGTCACCGACGGCGCGGCGGCGATCGTGCTGGCGGCCGGCGACAAGGCGCGTGAGCTGTGCGAACGCCCCGCGTGGATCACCGGCATCGACCACCGCGCCGAGGCGCACTCGCCGGGCGCGCGGGACCTGACGCGGTCGGAGTCGACACGGATCGCCGCGCGGAAGGCGGGCGCGGACGGCGTCCAGGTCGCCGAGCTGCACGCGCAGTTCAGCCACGAGGAGCTGATCCTGCGCGAGGCCCTCGGCCTGGACGACGCGGTGGCGGTGAACCCGTCCGGTGGGGCGCTGTCGGCGAACCCGGTGATGGCGACGGGCCTCATCCGCATCGGCGAGGCCGCCGCCCGTGTCCACGACGGGACGGCCACACGCGCGCTCGCCCACGCCACATCCGGCCCGTGCCTGCAGCAGAACCTGGTGTGCGTCCTGTCGGGAGAGAGCAATGGGTAACCCGTGTGCCGTCATCGGGGTGGGCCAGACCACGTACAAGACCAAGCGGCTGGACGTGTCGGTGGCCGGGCTGGTCCGGGAGGCGGCGCGGCGCGCGCTCGACGACGCGGGGCTGACGTGGAAGGACATCGACGCGGTCGTCATCGGCAAGGCGCCCGACCTGTTCGAGGGCATGGTGATGCCCGAGGCGTACCTCGCGGACGCGCTCGGCGCCCACGGAAAGCCCATCATGCGGGTGCACACGGCCGGGTCGGTGGGCGGCAGTACGGCGATCGTCGCGGCGAGCCTGATCCAGGCCGGGGTGCACGACCGGGTGCTGACGGTGGCGTGGGAGAAGCAGTCGGAGTCCAACGCCACCTGGGCGTTGACCGTCAACACGCCGTTCTCCACGTCGCTGGTGGTGGGGGCGGGCGGCTACTTCGCCCCGCACATCCGCGCGTACATGCGCAGGTCGGGCGCGCCCGACCACATCGGCACGCTCGTCGCCGTCAAGGACCGGCTGAACGCGCTGAAGAACCCGCACGCGCACCTGAAGATCCCCGGCATCTCGCGGGAGATGGTCGAGTCCACGCCGATGCTGTGGGAGCCGATCCGCTACCTGGAGACCTGCCCGTCGTCCGACGGGGCCTGCGCGATGGTGCTGGCCAGTGACGACGCGGCGAAGGCCGCGCCGAATCCGCCCGCCTGGGTGCACGGCACCGCCATGCGGTCCGAGCCGATCTTCTTCGCCGGACGCGACACCGTGAACCCCCAGGGCGGCAAGGACTGCGCCGCCGACGTCTACCGGCAGGCCGGGATCACCGACCCGCGCCGTGAGATCGACGTGGCCGAGGTGTACGTGCCGTTCTCCTGGTACGAGCCGATGTGGCTGGAGAACCTGGGCTTCTGCGGCGAGGGCGAGGGCTGGAAGCTCACCGAGTCGGGCGCCACCGCGCTGGACGGCGACATCCCCTGGAACGCCTCGGGCGGCGTGCTGTCGTCCAACCCGATCGGCGCGTCCGGGATGATCCGGTTCGCCGAGGCCGCGCTGCAGGTGCGCGGCATGGCCGGGGACTACCAGGTGGACGGCGCGCGCCGCGCCCTCGGGCACGCCTACGGCGGCGGCGCCCAGTTCTTCGCGATGTGGATCGTCGGCTCCGACAAACCCTGAACCGCCCCGCGGGAGGCGCCCCGATGGAGTTCAACTACGCCGATCTGTTCGAGGGAGTCGCCGACGCGATCGGGGAGCGCGTCGCGCTGGTGTGCGCCGGCCCCGACGGGGACGGTCCCCGCCTCACGTTCGCCGAGCTGGACGCGCACGCCAACCGGCTCGCCCACCACCTGGAGTCGGCGGGGGTGCGGGCGGGGCAGCACGTGGGCGTCCAGCTCTACAACTGCCTGGAGTACGCGGCCGCGATCCTGGCCGCGCTGAAGATCCGCGCCGTGCCGATCAACGTCAACTACCGGTACGTGGAGAACGAGCTGCTCTACGTCTACCGCGACTCGGACATGGTGGCGCTGCTGTACGACGTGGAGTTCGAGGAGCGGGTGGCGGCGACCGTCCCGCGGGTGCCGGCGCTGCGGCACCTGATCGCCGTCGGCGGCCCGCCCGGCGTTTCCGGGGCGGTGGCCTACGACGAGGCGTTGCGCGGCCAGCCGGAGACGCGCGGGTTCCCGCCGCGTTCGGCGGACGACACGTACATCATCTACACCGGCGGCACGACCGGCATGCCCAAGGGCGTCATGTGGGGCATGAAGGACATGCTGCTGGCGTTCTACAACCCCACGCAGCCGCGTCCGGACCGTCCCGAGGACGTGGTGGAGCAGGCGCGGGCGGGCGGCCCGCTGGTGATGATGCCGGTGGCGCCGCTGATGCACGGCGCCGCGCAGGTGGCCACGTTCATCGGCTGGTTCATGGGCGCCACCATCGTCTACCTGCGGCGGTTCGACCCGGACGCGGTGTGGCGGACGATCGCGCGGCAGAAGGTGAACTCGCTGACCGTCACCGGCGACGCGATGGCCCGGCCGATGGCCGACGCGCTGGCGCGCGGGTCGTACGACACCTCCTCGCTGCTGGCGTTCGTGTCGACCGGCGCGATCCTGACCGGGGCGGTGCGCGACCGGCTCGGCGAGCTGCTGCCGGGCGTCGTCATCATGGACCGGTTCGGGTCGACCGAGTCGGGGTCGACCGCGGAGGCCGTCGCCGGCTCCACGCCGGAGAAGGGGTTGCGGTTCTCGGCGGACGTGGACGACCTGGCCGTGCTGGACGACCGGCTCGAACCCGTCAAACCGGGTTCCGGTGTCATCGGGCAGGTCGCGCGCACCGGGTACATCGCGCGCGGCTACTACAACGACCCGGAGAAGACCGCCCGCACGTTCCCGGTCGTGGACGGCAGGCGCTGGCTGCTCACCGGTGACATCGCCACCGTCGAGGCGGACGGCAGCATCGCGGTGTTCGGGCGCGGCTCGCAGGCCATCAACACCGGCGGGGAGAAGGTGTTCCCGGAGGAGGTGGAGGCCGTCCTCAAGGGGCATCCCAAGGTGTTCGACGCCGTCGTCACCGGCGTCCCGGACGAACGCTGGGGGAGCCGTGTCGCCGCCGTCGTCCAGCCGTACGGCGACGAGCGTCCGACGACCGAGGAGCTGGACGCGCACTGCCGGACGAACCTGTCCGGTTACAAGGTGCCGCGCACGTACGCGTTCGTCGCGGAGATGAAGCGTTCGCCCGCGGGCAAGGCCGACTACCGTTGGGCCCGGCAGGTCGCCGAGGCGGCCGACCGGTCCCCCTGAGCCGGTCGCGCGCCCGCGTGTAACGGGGATCCGCCGAGCGACTAGGATGGCGTCACAGGAGTGACTCTGAACAAGAGTCTCTCGCTATCCGAGTTTTTCGGTGGATGAGGTGAGGGCGTGTCGACCCCGGAGCGCGACCGGCTGGAGCGCGAGCTGCAGGAGGCCACCCAGCGCAGCACGATGTGGACGGTGCTGCTGCACCATGCCACCGCGTCCAAGGCGGGCCTGAACGTCACCGACGCGCAGGCCATCAACGCGCTCGTCCTGGACGGCCCGCAGACCCCCGGACGGCTCGCCCAGCTCATGGGCATCACCACCGGCGGCGCCATCACCGCCGTCATCGACCGGCTGGAGAGGGCCGGCTGCGTCAAGCGCACCCGCGACCCCGACGACCGCCGCCGCGTCATCGTCGAGCCGGTGCCCGAGAACGTGGCGCGCTTCTCCCGCTACTTCGAGCCCATCGCCCGCCACTTCGGCGAACGCGTCGAGGGCTGCTCCGACGAGCAGCTGCGCTTCCTGCTCGACTGGGTGCGCGGCATGAACGCCACCATGCCGGACGTCGTCGACGAGATCCGCCGCCTGGAGGACCGGCCCGAGGACCGGCCCGAGGACTAGCCGGCGATCCGGCCGCGCAGCAGGTCCATGAGGGTGGCGTGCACGTCCTCCAGCGGCCGGCCCGGCTCCAGGGTGCGCCAGTGCAGCGCGACCGTCAGCACCATGCCGAACACGGCGGCCGCGGCCGTCTCGACGTCCAGGTCGGCGCGCAGGTCCCCGACGGCCACCGCCGAGCGCAGCACGTCCGCGACGACCCCGATGGCGCGTTCGCGGATCAGCAGGGCGGCCTGGTGCCAGGCGCCGCCGCCCGACCGCCACGCCTCGGCGATCAGCAGCCGGGCGAACGGCTCGTGCTCGCCGATGAACGCCAGCTCCGCGCCGACCACCGCCTCCAGGGCGTCCAGCGGCGCCCGGCCCGCGGCGGCCTCGCGCAGGCGGGCGCCCAGCCGGTCCACGCCGTAGTCCAGCAGCGCCGTGAACAGCGCCGCCTTGCTGCCGAAGTTGTAGTAGACGGTGCCCTTGGCGACACCGGCGCGCTCGGCGATCTGGTCGACGGTGGTCGCGGCGAAGCCGTGCTCGGCGATCAGCTCGACCGCCGCGGTGAACAGCCGCTCCCGGGTCGCCGTCCGGCTCATCGCTCTTCGCTCCCGCCTGTCCGTCAGCGCGTCACAGTTTCAGCGCGGGGTGCAGCCGCTTGACCGTCCACACCCGGTTGTGCCGCGCGGCCAGGGCGGTCAGCGCCAGCCCCCCGGCCAGGAACGCCGCCAGCACGGCACCACCCTGCCACACCGCGGCCGGGTCGCCGCCCGCGATCAGGTGCCGGACGGCGCGCACCGCCCACGGCATCGGCAGATACGGCTGGATCGCCTGGAAGAACCCCGGGCTCGTCTCGATCGGGTACGTGCCCGCCGCCGAGGTGAGCTGCAGCATCAGCAGCGCCAGCGCCACGATGCGCCCCGCCGGGCCGAACCGCGCGTTCACCCACTGGATCACGGCCAGGAACGCCGCCGAGGCCAGCGACAGGAACGCCACCAGGCCCACCCAGTGCCGCGCGTGCAGCCCCAGGCCGAAGTGCAGCACCGCCAGCACGACGCCGACCTGCCCGATCCCGATCGTCACGGCGGGCAGCCATCCGGCGAGCGCCACCCGCCACCCCGGCGCCGTGCCCGCCAGCGCCCGCGGGTTCAGCGGACGCAGCAGCATGTAGACGACCATGCCGCCCACCCACAGCGCGAGGGGCACGAAGAACGGCGCGAAACCGGTGCCGTAGTTGGCGACCTTGTTGTCGTTGGTGCTGGCCAGGCGCACCGGGCTGCTCATCATGTCGGCGCGGGCCTGCCGCTCGTCCTTCCCGTACGCCGGGACCCGCCCGGCGCCCTCGTGCAGGCCGTCGGCCAGCTCGCGGTTGCCGTCGGAGATCTGCGCCAGCGCCGTCCCCAGGTCGACCGCGCCGCCCGACAACCGTCCCAGCCCCGACTGCAGCTCGCCCGCGCCGCCCGACAGCGTGCCCAGCCCGCCGGTCAGCTGGGACGCGCCCGACAGCAGCCGGCCCGTGCCGTCGTTGACCTGTGCCGCTCCGGCCGCGGCCTGCGCCGCGCCCTTGCCGAGCCGGTCCACGTCCCGCCGCGCCCTGTCGATGCGGTCGGCCAGCGCCGGCGCGTCCGCGGCGATCTTGCGTGCCGAGCGCTCCACGGCCCTGGCCTGTGTGGCGACCTTGCGCAGGTCACCGGTGTGCTCGCGGACGTAGGAGTCGACCTGCCGGGCCACGGCCACCACCTCGCCGGCGGCCTGCCGCAGCTCCTGCCGGGTGTCCGCGGGGATCTCGGGGTGCTCGCGAAGCGTCCGCTCCAGGTCGGCCTGCGCCCGCTCGGCGCGCCGCACGGCCTGGCCGGTCTGCGCGGGGAGCGTGTCGGCGGCGTCGGCGAGGGCGTCGGCGGCGTCGGCCACCGCCAGCGCGCCGCGCCGGATCTCGGGGGCGTTCTCGCGCAGCAGCGGGACGGCCACGTCAGCGGCCTGGTCGACCCGCGCGACGAGCTGCTGCACGCCCGCGTTGAGCTGCCGGTTCCCTTCCGCGAGCCGCTGGGTGCCGTCGTGCAGCGTGTCCAGGCCCGAGGTGAGCCGGCGGCTGCCCGACCGCGCCTCGCCGATGCCGTTCTTCAGCTTCCCGGCGCCCTGCTCGGCCTCCTGCGCGCCCTTGGCGAGCCTGTCCGCGCCCTGTTCGGCCTGGCCCGCGCCGTCGGCGAGCCTGCCCGCCCCGTCGGCCGCCCGGCCCAGCTCGCCGTGCAGCTTCCCGAACGACACGAAGATCTGGTCGAGGTAGCCGCGGGTGGCGTCCTCGCCCGCCGCCGCGCTGATCTCCTTGAACGCCGACTCCGCCAGCGTGCCGATGACGTAGTTGTTGGCGTCGTTGAGCTGCAGCCGCAGCGCCGCGGCGGCGGGCGTGCCGTCGCCGGACGGCGCGGCGATCCGCGCGCTGAAGTCGGACGGGATCGTCAGCGCCATGTAGTAGCGGCCCGACCGGACGCCCTCGCGCGCCTCCCGCGCGTCCACGGTCCGCCAGTCGAACACCTGGCGCCTCTTGAGCTCGGCGGCCAGGTCGGCGCCCGCGTGGACGGTCCGGTCCCCGGCCTTGGCGGGCCTGTCCTCGTCGACCAGCGCGACCGGCACGTGGCTCAACCGCGCGTAGGGGTCCCAGAAGGACCACAGATACAGGCCGGCGTACAGCAGCGGCAGCAGCACCAGCGCCGCGAGGGCGATCCGGGTCAGCCGGTTCCGCTGGAACCGCCGCAGCTCCAGCCCGGCCGTCGACACGGCGGGCAACCTCATCGCAGGGCCTCCTCACGGGACTCCGAAAGCCGCACGACCTCGGCCAGTCCTTCGGCGGGCGCGGCGTCATGGCAGGCCGCGACGATCGTGACGCCGGAGTCGGCGAGCGCGCGCAGCCGCCGCCACAGCTCCCGCTGCCGCTCGAACGGCAGCCCCTCGTCGACGTCGTCCAGCAGCAGCAGGCCCGGCTCGCCGACCAGCGCGAGCGCGGCGCCGAGCAGCCGCGTCTGCTCGGGCGTCAGGTCGGCCACGAGCGTGCGCGGCGCGACGCCCAGGTCCACCCGCTCCAGCGCCCGCCGGATGCGCGCCTCCCGGCCGCGCCACCGGCCCAGCAGCCCCTCCCGCAGGTCGAGCGCCTCGCTCACGTGCTCGCGGACGGTCAGCGCGGGATCGAGTTCGTTGACGCCCGGCACCACGCCCAGCGCCGCCCGTCGCCGCACCTCGCCAAGGCCGCGCCGCCGCCCGTCGAGCAGGACGGTGCCCGACGCGGGTTTCATCCGCCCGCCGAGGGTGAGCAACAGGGACGTACGACCGGAGCCGGCGACCCCCGCGACGGCGGCCAGCCCGCCCGCCGGGACCTTCAGGTCCACGTCGCGGAACACCCAGCCGCGCGGCCCGCGCACCGACAGGCCCCTGGCCTCGACGGCGAGCCCCCCGGCCGGGCGCCCGCCCGTCGGCTCCGATGTCATGACGGCTCCCCTCCGGCGTTTTTAGACTGACCAGTCAGTGCAAATTTAACCCCGGAAGTCGCCCGCCCCATCCCGCTCGCACGGTGAACTCGGCCACAGAGACACGAAAACGCCCGCCCAGCGAGCTGGGCGGGCACCTCGCACGAATCGGTCAGCCGACGGGAAGCGGCCGGTCAGTCGACGCCTTCGTCGAGTTGCTCCCATGTAGCGCTGACCGCGAAGGGGACCAGTGCGTCGATCGCCGGGGCGAAACTGTCGCTCTCGCGGTCGGTGATGTGCGACGAATACGTCCCGTCGGATGCGAGCTTCAGTGTCTCGATGCTGACCGCCGGGCCGTCGTCTTCGGCCATCCGGATGATCCAGTAGTGCGGTATGCCGAACCGTGCGTAGTCGGCGCGCTTTTCGATCAGGTCGGCGGTGACCGTCGTGGGAGAGACCACTTCGACGACCAGCAGCGTATCGCCGATCATCGGCTTTCTCTTCCATCGACCTCGTGGCTCTTTGACACAGCGGTAGACGATGACGTCCGGCCGCTTGTAGTGCAGCGGCACCTCCGACACCAGCATGTCGACGTCGCGGTTGACGCGTAGACACGGCTCCTTGTGGCGCCGCTTGGCCTCCCCGTCGAGCAGCGCCCTTTCAACATTGCGAGCGATCGCGTTGTGGTTAGGAGACGCCGCCTCGCAGTGGATGATCATTCCATCCCGGATTTCGACATGCTTGGCCATCTCCTCGGGCATGGAGAGGTACGCGTCCATGTCGACGGGAAAGACGTAGGTCTTCGGTGAAGCCCAGTCGAAAAATGGCGACGATTCCGACAACGCCGTCTCCCCTGGTCGATGCCTGCCCGCTCATCGTATGCCAGCGCAGGAGCCGGAGGCGCTCCACTGATCGGCGAGTGCGTCGCCGACCTGTGCGGCCCCGCCAAGGGAGACGACGTTCTCCTCCAGGAGCTCGCTCTCCCCGTAGTCGGCGCAGCGTTCGCGGTCGTCCAGGTCCTGCACCAGCATCGGCGCCGTGACGAGCCCGGTCTCCGGATCGGTCGCCGTGCGGGCGCCGGGGAGGACTTCGACGCCCTCCTCGCCGATCTGCGGGCGGCGCCGCGCGAGGACCCCGTCGGGCGGTTGCGGCGCCAGATCGCCGCGATCGACGCGCCGGAGATCGGCCCTCCGGCATTCCGGGCGTCGCCGCGCAGGGGGCGGCGGCCGCCTGGGCGGTTCTCGCGGCGGCCCCCTGAACCGGACGGCGGGCGGGCCGGGCGCGGACGTTCAGGCGTGGTCGGTGCGGGTGTAGGTGACGGTGAAGTCGGACGTCCAGGTCGTGCCGTCCTCGGAGGACTCCCAGCGGGCGTGGATCGTGTCGGCGGCCGGGTTCAGTTCGCCGGTGAAGCGCTGGTGGAAGCCAGGGGCCGCACGCCACATCCGCCAGACTCCGTCGGCGAACGTCATCTGGTAGACGCGGTGGACGCCGCGGCCGTCGGCGTACAGCATGGTGAACTCGCCGGTGGCGTCGTCCAGCCCGATGAGCGTCGTGGTGGGGAACGGGGCGTTGTCACGCCACGCCTGGGGCGCGGTGGGCGGGAGCTCGTCGATGTCGGAGTACTGGCGCAGGTAGGCGCCGTCGTCCTGCCAGGTGAACTCCGTCCAGGCGGAGCCGAGGCCGGGGACGTCCGGCCGGACCGTCCAGCGGCCGACGAGCGGTTCGAGGCGTGCGAGCGCGGTCGTGTGCGTCATGCCCATGCTGACCATCGGCGCGGTCGGAACTCATCGCGTGCGGCCGGAATTCATCGCGCGCGGCGGTGCTCCCGCCGGGGGGAGGGGACGACGGGAGCACCGCGGGGGAGGAGGAGCGCGTCAGCGGGCCTGCTCGGCCTTCGTCTCGATCTTGGACTGGGCGGCGCGGAGCTTGGCCAGGCTGGTGAAGGCCGACGTCTCGCTGTAGCCGCGGAACTTGGCCATCGTCTCGAAGACGGCGGTGCTCGTGCCCGCCTTGGCGGGCAGTCCGGCGCGGAAGTCGGCGATGCCGTTGAGCAGCCCCCACGGGCCGCAGCCCGTCGACTTCGGCACGCTGAAGGCGTTGTCGACCACCGTGGAGGTGAACACGGTCGGGTCGTCGGGGTGCGGCTCGATGCCCCGGCCGGTGATCGGCTTGTTGGGCGCCGGCGGGTTGGTGGTGCCGAAGGTGAGGTTCAGCGTGATCGGGTCCTTGTCGGAGCCGACGTAGCAGGTGTCGCCGAGCAGCGGGTTGATGTTCTTGATCTTCAACCGCATCCGGTAGGCGATGTTGGGGTCGTCCTCCGGGCTGACCTGCGGGTCCCCGGCCAGCTGCGACTGGGCGTGCAGCTCCAGGAACGGCAGCACGTCGGAGCCGGGGATGCCGAGCACCCCGCCCGGCACCTTCAGCGGCTCCCCCTTCAGCGGCCGGAACACGAACTTCTGCTCCAGGGTGACCGGGTCGAAGCCGTTGGCGTAGGTGAGCGCGAGCGGCTTGTCGATCTGCTGGTCGATGTTGCCGAACTGGAGCCGACCGCCGGTGATCACCACGACGCTGCACAGCCAGAAGTTCGGGTCGGCGCCCTCGGGCAGCTCGCTGAGCGCGGGGCAGTCGTTCAGGTTCACCTCCGGCGGGATCGGCGCGGCCTCGGCGCTCGCGGGCGGCGCCGTCGCCACCAGCGCCGACGCGGTGATCGCGGCCGCTGCGGCCGCCGCGGCCCGCCGCCGGTTGAACGGTCTTGTCATCTGTGCTCCAAGGGGGTCGTGGCCCGCACGCCCGGGGGGAGCCGGGACGTGCGGGCCGCAGGCGCGGACGGGCCGCGCCGGTTCCGGTGCGTTCAGCGGGGAGACCTGGGTGTCAGCGCCGCAGCTCGGTGTACGGCTTGGAGCTGACGTACTGGTTGAAGATCGCCGCGTTGTGCCCCGCCGCCGCGGGCAGGCCCGCGTACAGGTTGATCGCCCAGTTCATCGATCCGCCCGCGCCGCACTGGCTCGCTCCGGGCACGGCGAAGGCGTTGTCGACCACGGTCGTCTTCAGCACGGGCGGGTCGTCCTGGACGACCTCCGGCGGGGAACCGGAGATCGGCTTGTTGGGCGCCGGCGGGTTGGTGGTGCCCACGGTGAGGTTCAGCTTGATCGGGTTGCCGTCGGTGCCGATCGAGCAGTTGCCGCCGAGCAGCGGGTTGATCACGCCGAGCTTCAGGTTGAGCTGGAGGTTGCCGTCCTTGAGCCCGACCGACCCGGCGTAGCGCGGCTGGGCGTAGACGGCGGTGACGAACGGGTCGCCGAAGATGCCCGGCTGCACCAGCATCCGGTCGGCCTTGAACCCGCCGAAGACGACCTTCTCCTCAAGGGTGACGGGGTCGAAGCCGTTGGCGTAGGTGAGGGTGATCGGCTTGGTGATCTTCTGGTCGAGGCCGCCGAGCTGGAACGTGCCGCCGGTGGTGATCGCCACGTTGCACAGCCAGAAGCTCGGGTCGGCGCCCGCGGGCAGGTCGGGGCAGGCGGCGAAGCTGAAGTCGGGGACGTCCTCGGCCGCGGCGGGCGGGGCGAGGACGCCGCCGGCCAGCCCGGCGCCGAGCAGCAGGCCGGACGCCGTCGCCAGCAGGCGCCGGAGGGGTGATCTCATGCGTGCTCCACGGGACTCGGGGTGGGAGGGAAGGGAGGGGACGGGCCGCCTCGGGGTGAGGCGGCCCGTCCGTCACGGGACGTCCGCTGCGCGGGCGGCCCGTCGGTTGCGGGACGCGGTCACGGGTGCCGCGTCCGTCCCGGGGATGGGCGAGGGGTCGGTCAGGGGCCGACCTGCAGGTCCGCGCCGCTCGGGTGCGCGAGGATCTGGAAGTTGCCGTTGGCGGAGACCGAGGCGGGGCAGCGGGCGTCGGGCGCCGGGCTGGTCCGCCGCTGCAGCGACTGGCCGGCGAGCTTGCCCTGGCCGTGGGTGTTGGTGATCACGGGCCGGTTGGGGTTGTTCCGGTTGAACAGGTCCAGCACCAGGGGGGTGGACGTGGTCAGGCCGTAGTGGCAGGTCAGCGACGGGATGCCCAGGGTGGGCAGGGTCAGCACGGCCTGGATGTGGACGTTGGGGTTCGGCGCGAAGATGGTCAGCGTCGAGTCCCGGCCGCCCGAGACGGGGGCGTAGTCCACCTGCCCGCCGGTGTAGGGCAGGCCGATGGCGGTGATCGTGGTGGTGCCGCCCCGGTTGTTGGTGCAGCCGGACAGGTTGACGGTCTTGAGCGAGCCGCCGGTGCCGTTGGAGTTGGTGTAGGCGTCGAGGGTGCCGCTGGTGCAGGTGGTGACGATCGAGCCGAGCGCGCTGACACCGGTCAGGGTGACGTTGCCGAGGTTGGTGGCGCGCACGTCACCGCTGTAGGGGGTGCCGTCGGCGGTGGTGATCGTCGCGGACGCGAGCGCGGCGGTGGCGGACGCGATCACGAGCGCCGAGGCGCCCAGGGTGGGGAGAGCGAGTCTGCCGAACTTTTTCATTCCTGCCTCACTTCGGGCTGACGGAATGGGGGACGAGAACGACCTCCGGAACGGTCTGGGCCCCGGCCGTCCCGGTGATCGGGGGCATTGGGACAGAATCATGAATGATGGTGTTTATCAAGCGGTCCCTACTGGCCGGTAAGTTCGCGGCTCCATTTGTTCGGGCAGTAATCCGGATTCGTGGCCGGGCGTTATCGGTGACGGTCCGGCGTGAACCAGGTCACGTTCCGTATGGCGCCGCAGGTTGATGTGGCCTTCGTCACGCCCGATTTCGGGCACGCCTGCTCTCTCCGCCGCGTGCCCGGCCTGTCCGCAAGCGGCCACCCCCCACCCCGCCCCTCCCCGCCCGCGCGCGCGGGGCGCTTTGCGGACGGACGGTTACCCCTCGGCGAGGCGGGCGGGGAAGCCGCCGGTCGCGACCGGGCCCCACCGTTCGGGGGTGACGCGGATGATGGACTTGCCCTGCTTGATCATCGCGGCGCGGTACTCGTCCCAGTCCGGGTGCTCGCCCGCGATGTTGCGGTAGTACTCGACCAGCGGTTCCACGGAGTCCGGAGTGTCGATGACCTCAGCCGAACCGTCCACCTGCACCCAGGGGCCGTTCCAGTCGTCGCTCAGCACGATCAGGCTCACCTTCGGGTTCCGCCGGGCGTTGCGGGTCTTGGCGCGCTCGGGGTAGGTGGAGACGACGATGCGTCCGGAGTCGTCGACGCCGCACGTCACCGGAGAGCCCTGGACGCCGCCCTCGCCGCGGGACGTCAGGAGGATCGCCCGGTGCCGGGGCCGCACGAAGTCCAGCAACTCGTCCAGATCAACGGTCGTGTTGGTTGCGATCTGAGCCATTTCGAGCCCCCATTCCAGTCGAATGTCCGCCTCATGTTGGCATGCGCGGACTGTGTGCCCGTCCGGCCGAAGGGGGATGCCGCCGGCCTCGTGTCCTTCGAGGACGCGGGTCACGGGGCGGGGGTCGCGCCGGGCCCCCAGCGGTCGGGGTCGGGGACGGCGAAGGCGGCCAGCAGGCCGGTGAGCAGGCGGGGGAGTTCGGCGGTCTCGCCGCGGCGGATGCGGGTGTAGGCGACCTCGTAGATGCCGCCGACGATCGTCTCGGCCATGAGCTCCGGCTCGGGGTAGTGGGGGAACAGCTCCCGCATGTTGTCCACCACCACCTGGGCGAACGCCTGCTTGGCGGCGTCCCGGCGGGCCGCCGCGGCCGGGCCGGCGGCCAGGCACTCCACGATGCAGGTGCGGGCGGCCAGCGGTTCGGCGGCCAGGAACTCCAGGAAGGCGGCCAGGCCCGCGCGCAGCCTGCCGTCGGCGTCCGTCTCGCCCTGGTAGGCGTGGGTGACGTGTTCCATCAGCCGTTCCACGGTCGCGTCATAAGCGCGGAGAAAGGCGTCTTCCTTGTTCTTGAAATGGACGTAGAAAGTGGCCCGGGAAACTCCGGCGCGGGCGATGATGGAATTGACGGTGAGTTGTGCGTAGCCGGCCGTTCCGGTGACCTCGATGACGGCCGCGACGATGCGGGCCGTCTGGTGCTGGGCGACGAAGTCGCGGGACAGGCGGTGCCGTCCGGAGGGCAGCCTGGCCAGGTCCCGCGCCCGCCCGGCACCGCCCTCTGCCTCGGTCATGTCTCCCCCGACGCCCCGCACCGGCCCTGTCCGGCGATCTTCTCACGCCCGGCGGGACGGCGGGCCGGCGTCGGCCGGGCCGCGGCGGGGCTCAGCGGACGGTGATGATGGCCGAGCCGTGTCCGAACAGGCCCTGGTTGACGGCCAGTCCCACGCGGGCGTCGTCCACCTGGCGGCCGTCGGCGCGGCCGCGCAGCTGCCAGGTCAGCTCGCACACCTGCGCGATGGCCTGCGCCGGGACGGCCTCGCCGAAGCACGCCAGCCCGCCGGACGGGTTGACGGGCACCCGGCCGCCCAGCGCGGTGGCGCCCGAGCGCAGCAGGTGCTCGGCGCCGCCGGGCTCGCACAGGCCGATGTCCTCGTACCAGTCCAGCTCCAGCGCCGTGGACAGGTCGTACACCTCGGCCAGCGACAGGTCCTCGGGGCCGACGCCCGCCTCCACGTAGGCGGCGTGGGCGATGGACGCGCGGAAGGGCCGGTCCGGCGGCGGGACGGCCAGGGCCGAGTCGGTGGCGAAGTCGGGCAGGTCCGGCACCGTCTTGGGGAAGGTCGGCGTCACCGTCGACAGGCCGCTGATCCGCACGGGGGACGTGACGCCGCGCGAGCGCGCGAAGTCCATCGAGGACAGCACGAGGGCGGCGCCGCCGTCGCTGGTGGCGCAGATGTCCAGCAGGCGCAGCGGGTCGGCGACCACGGGGGAGGCCGCGACCTCCTCGGCGGTCACCTCCTTGCGGTAGCGGGCGTTGGGGTTGGCGAGCCCGTGCCGGGCGTTCTTGACCTTGACGGCGGCGAAGTCGTCGGGCGTGGCGCCGTGCACGGCCATCCGGCGCCGGGCGTACAGGGCGAAGTACACCGGGTTGGACGCGCCGAGCAGGCGGAAGCGCAGCCAGTCGGGGTCGTCGGGACGGTCGCCGCCGACCGGCCGGAAGAAGCCCTTGGGGGCGGCGTCGGCGCCGACGACGAGCGCCACGTCGCACAGGCCGGCGAGGATCTGCGCGCGGGCGGCGTTGATCGCCTGGGCGCCGGACGCGCACGCCGCGTACGAGCTGGAGACGCGCGCGCCCGACCAGCCGAGCGCCTGGGCGAAGGTGGCGCCCGCGACGAAGCCGGGGTAGCCGTTGCGGATGGTGTCGGCCCCGGCCACGTACTGGACCTCCGGCCAGGCCAGCCCGGCGTCGGCGAGCGCCGCGCGCGCCGCGGACAGGCCGTACTCGACGAAGTCGCGGCCCCACTTGCCCCAGGGGTGCATGCCCGCCCCGAGGACGGCGACGTCGGCGCTCATGCCCGCCTCCCGCTCGGCCGCCACATCCAGACGGTGTACTGCGTCTCGTCGTCCTCGTACAGGACGCCCTCGGTGAGCTCGACCTCCATGCCGACCGCCAGGTCCTCCGTCGCGACGTCCGGGACGACCTGGCCGAGCACGACCATCTGTTCGGCCTCCAGTTCCACGGCGGCGATGGCGAACGGGCGGAACGGGTCGGCCGCGACGTACGGGGGCGGGGGCTTGTAGCGGGCGTCGGTGTAGGACCAGATCCGCCCGCGCGGCGACAGCGCGTGCTCCTCCAGCTCCGAGCCGTCCTTGGGGCCGGCGCAGCCGGGGTTGCGGCAGGCCAGGTCGTTGCGCGGGAAGTAGGGGGTGCCGCAGGCGGTGCACCGGGTGCCGAGCAGCCGGACGCCCCGCCCGTCCGGCGCGTCCGCGGTGGTGAACCAGCCCTCGACGGCCGGACGCCGTTGTTCAGTGCTCACCGCCGAAGCTTAACAAGCAAGCGCCCGTTCAAATCAAGGGTGACGGCCAGGGCGACGGCCACCAGCGCCAGGACGTACACGCCGGTGCCCGTCCAGCCCGAGTGCTCGTAGGCCAGCCCGCCGGCCGTGCCGCCGACGCTGCTGCCCAGGTAGTACGCGCACAGGTACAGGGCGGACGCCTGGGCGCGGGCCGTCGTGGCGCGGGCGCCGACCCATCCGCTGGCCACCGAGTGCGCCGCGAAGAACCCGACGGTGAACACCAGCAGGCCGGCGCCGACCAGCGGCAGGGACGACGGCAGCGTCAGCGCCAGCCCGGCCGCCGTCATCAGCAGCGCCCCGAGCAGCACGGGACGGCGCCCGACCCGGTCGGCCAGGCCGCCGGCCCGCGCCGAGCCGATCGACCCGCCGACGTACATGACGGAGATCAGCCCGACGACCGCCTGCGGCAGGTGGAACGGGGCGGCCAGCAGCCGGTAGGTGAGGAAGTTGTAGACGGTCACCATGCCCGCC
Organism: Actinomadura sp. NPDC047616; assembly: GCF_040642915.1. Classification (NCBI taxonomy): domain Bacteria; kingdom Bacillati; phylum Actinomycetota; class Actinomycetes; order Streptosporangiales; family Thermomonosporaceae; genus Actinomadura; species Actinomadura sp. NPDC047616. The sequence continues at coordinate 118,799 of NZ_JBEYTB010000014.1, read as the reverse complement.
ATCAGCACCAGCGCGATCAGGTAGAGCCCGCGCAGGTCCCGGTTGGCCAGGTGACCGAGCAGGGCGCGGTGCTCGATGCGGGACGGGCGGAAGAACCGCGACGGCGGCAGCAGCGCCCAGAACAGCACGGTGGACGCCAGCACGACCAGCGCGACGGCCGCCACCGCCCACCGCCAGCCGACCGCGTCGGTGAGCGTGCCGGGGATCACCCGGCCGAGCAGCCCGCCGAGGGACGTGCCGGCGATGTACCGGCCCATCGCCCCGCCCAGCGACCCCGGGTCGACCTCGTCGGCGAGGTAGGCCATCGCGACCGCCGGGACGCCCGCCAGCGCGACGCCCTGGACGGCGCGTACGGCGGCCAGCGCGCCGAACGTCGGGCACAGCGGCAGCAGCAGTCCCACCACGGTCGCGGCCACCGACGACACCAGCATGACGCGGGTGCGGCCGAAGCGTTCCGACAGCGAGCTGACCGGGATGACCGCGACCGCGACCGCGCCCGTGGCCAGGGACACCAGCAGGCTGGCCCGGCTGGGGGAGACGCCGAAGTCGCGCGACATGTCCGGAAGCAGTGCCTGGACGCAGTACAGCGACATGAACGTCGACAGTCCGGCGGCGAACAGCGCGAGGTTGACGCGGCGCAGGCCCGGCGTGCCCAGCCGGTGACGTTCGGCGGTGGCTGGATGAGCGGGGGCGGGGTCGGCGGGGGCGGCGCTGGAAACAGACATCCCTTCAAGGGTGGGACGACCGGCGGTGATGCGTCCAATGAGCCTTTGCACGTCAATTCATGCGCGGTATGCATGAAGGGTGGATCTGACGACCGTTCGCTGGTTCCTGGCCGTCGCCGACCACGGGCACGTGACGAACGCGGCCGCCGAGCTGCGCGTCTCCCAGCCGGGGTTGTCGCGGGCCATCGCCCGCCTGGAGCGCGAGCTGCGCGTGCCGCTGTTCGACCGCGTGGGCCGCACCGTCGTGCTGAGCCGGTACGGGGAGGTGTTCGCCGAGCACGCGCGGCGGCTGGTGGCCGAGGAGGAGGCCGCGCGGCGCGCCCTGGCGCAGGCCGCCGATCCGGACCGCGGCGAGGTGTCGCTGGCGTTCCTGCACACCCAGGGGCCGTCGTTCGTCCCCGACCTGATCCGCCGTTTCCGCGAGCGTCACCCGGGGGTGTCGTTCCGGCTGCACCAGGACCGGGCCGGTCTCGTGGCCGCCGCCGTCCGGGAGGGACGCTCCGACCTGGGCATCACCAGCCCGCGTCCCGACGACCCCGAACTCGAATGGGGCCCCCTGGTGACCGAACGGCTGCGGCTGGCCGTGCCCGCGACGCACCGGCTGGCCCGGCGGCGGCGGGTACGGGTCGCCGACGTGGGGGACGAGCCGCTGGTCGGCCTCCGGCGCGGCGCCGGGCTGCGCACGATCTCCGAGGAGCTGTTCGCCGAGGCCGGGATCCGCCCGGAGATCGTGGTCGAGGCGGAGGAGCTGGGAACGGTGCGGGGGCTGGTCGCGGCGGGGCTCGGCGTGGCGATCGTGCCGCCCGCCGACGATCCGCCCGGCGTGCGGCACGTGCCGCTGGACGACCCGGGGGCGACGCGCACGATCGGGCTGACGTGGGCGGCGGCGCGGACCCGTCCGCCCGTCGTGGAGCGGTTCCGCCGTTTCGTCCTGGACGATCCCCGGGGCTAACTGACTCGTCAGTCACTTCGCTACAGTGACAGGAAACCGAGTCGGATTCGGCCGCTACGGCGATCGTCCGTCACCGAGCAACGAGGAGTGCGCATGCGGACCGGACTGGAGGGAAAGACCGCGCTGGTCACCGGGGCGTCCCGGGGCATCGGCAAGGCCATCGCGACCGCGCTGGCCGCCGAGGGCGCCAACGTCGTGCTGTCCTCGCGCAAGCAGGACGCGCTGGACGCGGTGGCCGAGGAGATCAGGGCGGCGCACCCCGGCGTGGGCGTGCTGGCCAAGGCCGCGCACGTGGGCGACGCCGACCAGGCCGCCGCCTGCGTCGACGCGGCCGTCGCCGAGTTCGGCGCCGTGGACGTGCTGGTCAACAACGCCGGCACCAACCCCTACTTCGGCCCCATGGTCGACATCGACCAGGCCCGCGCCGACAAGACCGTGCAGGTCAACCAGTTCTCGATCGTCCAGTGGACCGGCCTGGTCTGGAAGCGGTCGATGAGCGCGCGCGGCGGGGCGATCGTCAACATCGCCTCGGTCGGCGGCCTGGTCACCGAGCACGGCATCGGCTACTACAACGCCACCAAGGCCGCCGTGATCCACCTCAGCCGGCAGTTCGCCATGGAGCTGGCGCCGAAGGTTCGGGTCAACTGCATCGCGCCCGGCCTGGTCAAGACGCATCTGGCGCGCGCGCTGTGGGAGAACAACGAGGAGCAGATCAGCAAGTACATGCCGCTCGGCCGGATCGGCGAGCCCGAGGACATCGCCAGCGCCGCGGTGTTCCTGGCGGGCGACGCCGCCTCCTGGATGACCGGCCAGACCATCGTCGTCGACGGCGGGTCCAGCATCCGCCCCTCCATCGCCTGACCCCGCCGACACTCCGGAACCGCCGGAAAGGAGACGCGCATGTCCCGCTGGGGCCTGACCATCCCGATGACCGGGGTGCCGCTGGCCGAGCACCGCGAGATCGTCGCCGGGCTCGCCGACCTCGGCTACACCGACGCCTGGTCCGCCGAGACCAACGGAGCCGACGCGTTCACCCCGCTGGCGCTGGCCTCGCAGTGGGCGCCGCGGCTGCGCCTGGGCCCGGCGATCGTGCCGGCCTACACGCGCGGCCCCGCGCTGCTGGCCCAGCACGCCGCCACCCTCGCCGACCTGGCGCCCGGACGGTTCGTGCTGGGCATCGGCACCTCGTCCGAGGCGATCGTGCACCGCTGGAACGGCATCGCGTTCGACGAGCCGTACAAGCGGGTCCGCGACACGCTGCGCTTCCTGCGCCGCGCGCTGGCGGGGGAGAAGGTCACCGAGGACTACGCCACGTTCTCCGTCAGGGGTTTCCGGCTGGAGAAGGCCCCCGGCACCCCGCCGCCGATCGTGCTGGCCGCGCTGCGTCCCGGCATGCTGCGGCTGGCCGCCCGCGAGGCCGACGGCGCCATCACCAACTGGCTGGCGCCCAAGGACGTGCGGACGGTGCGCGGCGTGCTCGGCGACGAGCCGGAGCTGATCGCCCGGCTGTTCGTCTGCCCCACCGCCGACGCCGACGAGGCCCGGAGCGTCGGCCGCTGGATGATCGCCGCGTACATGACCGTCCCGGTCTACCGGGCGTTCCACGAGTGGCTGGGACGCGGCGAGGCCCTGGCGCCCATGAACGAGGCGTGGGCGGCGGGCGACCGCAAGAAGGCCCTGGAGCTGATCCCGGACGAGGTGGTGGACGACCTGATCGTGCACGGCCCGCCCGAGGCGTGCCGCGAGCGGATCCGCGAGTACGTCGACAACGGGCTCACCACGCCCATCGTGGCGGTCGTCCCCGGCGGCGGGCTGTCGCCCGCCGAGGCGGCGCGCGCGCTGGCCCCCGGCGCCTGACCGGATATTTCGGCGGGGCGACGTTTACGGCGGCGGGTGACCGGGGAGGGTGGGGCGAACAGGTTCGCGGGGCCTGTCCCGCCGACCTGCCTGGCCAGAAAACGAGACGTGAGGAGCCCATCGTGCTCACGCTGACCAGTGGGGCCGTCCAGGTCATCCGCACCGTGACCGCCGACCCCGAACTGCCGCCGGAAACCGGGATCCGCATCGAGTCCGGTGTCGACGGCTCGGACGCCCTGCGCCTGTCCGTCGCGCCCGCCCCCGAGGAGGGCGACCAGATCGTCGAGGAGGAGGGCGCCCGGGTCTACCTGGAACCCGACGTGGCGCAGCTGCTGGACGACAAGACCCTGGACGCGCAGGTGGACGCGCAGGGCGAGGTGGCGTTCACCCTCGCCCAGGCCTCCGCCTGACCACTCCGTCCCAGGGGGCCCGCCGGGGACGCCGTCGGTGGTGCGGCGGCGCGTCGTCCTGGTCCCACCCCGCTCGACCAGGAAACCGGCGGAGTGCACGCCGGGGCGCCGGTCCGGTCACGGCCGGACGGCGCCCCGGCGTCTGTCTTCCGCCCTCTTGTGCGTTCTTCTGCGACACTGGCCGGGTGAGCCGGAACAGGTCGTCGTGGCGCGACCAGCCGCGCGGCCTGGCCTGCGCGGTCATCGCCGCGTTCCTCCTGCTCACCTTGGTCGCGTTCGGGCTGGCGATCGGCGCGTTCGTCGTCGCCCTCACCTGAGCGTTCAGGCGCCGGGGCCGAACGACGGGTGCGGGCCCAGCGCCCAGTACTCGAACAGGCCGTACCCGGTGTGCGCGGGCGTCGGGGCCGAGCCGTCCAGGTACTCGTAGCGCGCCACCGCGTCGACCATGCCCCACATGCGCGCCGCGTCCTCCGGGTCGCGCGTGTCGTACGAGACGCCCTGCACCTTCAGCTCCGGCCCCTGGTACATGCCGTGCTTCCAGTCGGGCTCCAGCCCGTACCCGGTGCCCACCATCAGGTGCACGGGCAGCAGCGGGGTGGCGCGGATCTCGAACGCCTTGCCGCCGGACGGGGCGAACGCCAGCGTCGCGGTCACCACGTCCCGCGTGCCCGGCGCGTACGACGGGCGGTACTCGGGCCGTCCCAGGAACTCCTCCTCGCGCCCCGACCCCTCCGGCCACACCCGTACGGCCTCCTCCAGGACGCGGCGGCCCTTCTCGTCCTCCTGGACGATGCACAGCACCGCGTGGTCCTCGAACTGGATCGGCGCGTACAGCCAGTAGAAGGTGCCGGAGTTCTTGACCTGGATGCCGGGCGGCTCGGGCTCGCCCACGGGCCGGATGCCCCAGGAGCGGTCCCGCGAGCCCCACCAGCGGTCGGGCGTCACCTCGACGCGGTCGCCGCCGACGTCGATCCAGCCGCTCCACCGCCCGGTCTGCGCCAGCCGCCGCGAGTCGAACACCACCCGTTCCTGCCGGCGCAGGCAGTGCGGCGGCTCCAGGGTCGCCGGGACCGTCCCCTCCCAGGTCAGGTCGAACGCCAGCCCGTGCCCGCCGTCGTCGAGCGCCACCCGCAGCCGCCTCAGCCCCTCGATCACCTCCACGCGGAACGGCCCGACCGTGGTGTCCATGCGGTCGGCGCCCAGCTCGCGGGACGCCCGCACCACCCGGTGCAGGGGGCCGCGGCGGACGACCGCGAACGCGTCGGTGACCCCCAGGTTCGGGTACTGCCCCATCCCGATCAGCATCATCAGCTCGTCCGAGCAGGCGTGGACGTTGAAGTAGTAGCGGTCGTAGAAGTTGCGGTCGGAGGTGGTGACGTGCCGCATGACCTCCGGGGCCTGGTGCACCGGGTAGTCGTCGAGCGGGGAGAGCGTCATCGGGATCCTCCCAGGATCCGGTCGAGCAGCCGGGTGCAGTTGTTGTCGTACGGGAACGTGTTCTCGTGCTCGATCCAGCCGAAGTCGATCATCGCCTGGCCGACCCGGGCCATGATGACGGCGAACTTGAAGCCGGACAGCACCTCGTAATAGGCCAGGTCGCGCACGGGACGGCCGAGCAGTTCCTCGTAGCGCGCCACGGTCTCGGCGTAGGAGGGGAAACCGGGGAGGCGGGGCACGCCCATGCCGTCGCTGTGGTGGCGGTCCAGGAACATGAACCACGCCAGGTCCTCCTCGGGCGCCCCCAGCGTCGCGGTCTCCCAGTCAAGGACGGCGCGCGGCTCCCCGTCGTCGAAGACGACGTTGCCGATGCGCGCGTCCCCCCACAGCAGTACGGGCGGGTCCGGCTCGTCCGGCCGGTTGGCCCGCAGCCACCCGAGCGCGCGCTGCGCGATCTCCTGCGGCCCGTCGTACGCCCAGCGCATGTAGTGCTCGTAGTAGTTGAGGCGCTGTTGCAGGCCGGTGGCGCCCCATTCGGGACGGTCCACGAAGCCGAGCCCCAGGGCGTCCACGTCGAGCCGGTGGACGCGGGCGAGGATCTCCAGGGTGGACCACCACATCGCCGCCCGCTCCCCGGGCGGCACCTCGGTCACCCAGCCGTCCATGTGGTACGGGGGCATGTCGGTGGGGACGCGGCCCTCCGCCCGTCCCATCACGTAGAACGGGGCGCCCAGCGGTTCGGCGGACGGCTCGTACCAGCGGATGGGCGGCACCGGGATGTCGGTGTGCGCGTCCAGGATCCGCATCAGCCGGTACTCGTCGGCGAACCGCGGTTCGGGGAAGACCTGGTAGTTGATCGGGGCGACCCGGGCGACCAGCGCCTCCCGGTGCCCGGCGCCGTCCTCCCCCGGCCATATCGCCTCGAAGATCAGCGTCTCGTTGGAGAAGCCGCTCGTGCCGGGCGTGTCCACCCGGGGGATCCGCACGCCGGGCAGGTGCCGGTCCAGCCAGCCGGCCAGGGCGCGGCGGGTGATCTCGGGATCGCGCTGTTCGGGCACGGGCATCGCTGCCTCCTCGCGGCCGCATCCCAAATTGAAACGTGTTCTATCAACGGGTGGCGGGCGGGTCAATGGCGGGTGGACGGCGGGTGGCGACCCGGCCCCGACGTGCCGGGGGACGGCCGGGCGGCGGCGCGACCGGGCGTGAAAAAATGTGGCAATGCGTCTCACCAAGTTCGGACACGCCTGCGTGCGGATCCAGAAGGACGACCGGACCCTCGTCATCGACCCCGGGGCGTTCACCCCGGAGGCCGACGCCCTGGCGGGCGCCGACGCGGTCCTGATCACCCATGAGCACCCCGACCACTTCGACGCCGACCGGCTGCGCAAGGCCCTCGCCGACGACCCGTCCCTGGAGGTGTGGACGTCCCGCGTCGTCGCCCGGAGCCTGGCCGACCTGGGCGGCCGCGTGCACGAGGTGGGGCACGGCGACGCGGTGACGGTGGCGGGCTTCGACGTGCACGTCTACGGGGAGGACCACGAGATCCTGCACCCGGACGTCCCGCCCATCCCCAACGTCGGCTTCCTCGTCGACGGCGAGGTCTTCCACCCGGGGGACGCGCTGACCGTCCCCGGCGAGCCCGTGCCGACCCTTTGCCTGCCCGGCAACGCGCCCTGGCTGAAGGTCCCGGAGATGTACTCCTACGTCCGCGAGGTACGGCCCGAGCGGGCGTTCGTCGTGCACGACGGGCTGCTCAACGACTTCGGCCTGAACGTGATGATGAACCACGTCACCACCGCCGGCAAGGAGGCGGGCAAGGACTTCCGCCGCCTCACCCCCGGCGAGTCCGTGGAACTCGGCTCGTCGTGAAGCCCATCCAGGCGGTCTTCTTCGACATCGGCGAGACCCTCATCAACGAGGGTGAGATCTACGGCCGCTGGGCCGACTGGCTGGGCGTGCCCAGGCACACGTTCCTGACCAAGCTCGGCGCGGTGCTGGCCACCGGCGGCGACTACGCCGACCTGTTCGCCTACTTCCGTCCCGGGTTCGACCTGGCCGTGGAGGAGAAGAAGCGGGCCGAGGCGGGGATGCCCAACGGGTTCGGCCCCGACGACCTCTACCCCGACGCGCGCGCGTGCCTGTCCGCGTTGCGCGCGCAGGGGCTGTACGTGGGCGTCGCGGGCAACCAGCCCGCCGAGGCCGCCGAGCAGTTCGCCGCCCTGGGGCTGGAGGCGGACGTGGTGGGCATCTCCGCCGTGTGGGGCGTGGAGAAGCCCTCCCAGGAGTTCTTCGCCCGGTGCGCGGAACACGCCGGTGTGCCGCCCGCACACGTGCTGTACGTGGGGGACAGGATCGACAACGACGTTCGGCCCGCGCTCGCCCACGGCATGCGGGTCGCCTTCCTGCGGCGCGGTCCGTGGGGCCACATCCAGCGCGACGACGGCGCGCTGCGCCGCTGCCAGTTCGTCCTGGACGACCTGGCGTCCCTCCCCGGTCTCGTCGCCGCACGGAATGACGGCGGCGGCTGAATCGTCGTCCCGTAAGGGTCATCCCCTAGTCCGTGGGTAGGGGGCGAGGACAGGCCGTTCGGCCGATCCGGACCGGGACTCCCCGTTCGTAGCGTGGTGAACGTGACCCGCAGACGGCGGGGCACCCGGCCGCACAGGCACGGTTCGATCGGAGAGACGAAAAGGACAATGGAAGGTCTTCACCGCCCTCGCCACGGACGGATGATCGGCGGAGTGTGCGCCGGGCTCGCCCGCCGGTTCGGAATGAGCCCCGGGACGGTCCGGCTGCTGGCACTGCTGTCGTGCGTGCTGCCCGGCCCCCAGTTCGTCGTCTACCTCATCCTGTGGGTGATGCTGCCCAGCGAGGACAAGCACGCCGCCCGCACCTACTGACCCGTCCCCGCAGCCCGGGCCGCCCCCTGAGGGCGCCCCGGGCCGCCCCGGACCACGGGGCGGGCGGCGGCCATGGAGTCCGAGCCCGGCCCGCGCGGTGCCACCCGGCGACGCCCCCGTTCGGGTCGCCGAGGCTCCGCGCGAGCGGAAGAGTTCCCCCGTGCCATGGCCGCCGCCCGGCCCCTCGATCCCGTCGCGTTCCCCGGTTTCCCGATTCCCCGTGACACTTTCCGCGACCGGGATCGATACGAGTTTCTAGCAGGCCGGGGGCCGCGACGATCTCGATTCGCCGTCATTTTCTCCTGGTCATTTGGGGTGATCTCAAGGCCATTTCGCCGCACTTGGAGCCGGACGTCCCGCAGTGTTAGATCGGGACGTCGGACAGGCGGGGGCGCGCGGCGGAGGGAGGGCCGTGGACACCAGGGGCGGCGCGGCGGACGCGTCCGGGCTGCTGCGGTTCCTGCGCGACCTGGCCCGTGTGCGGCGCGCGCCCGCCCGCGACGCGGGCGCCCGGCGCGAGCGCGTCCACTGGCTGGCCGAACTGCCCGGCGACGTCTACGTCGAGACCGACGCCGGGCAGGGCGACGTGCTGTTCAGCGTGCCGTTCATCCCGCTGACGCCGCCCGCCGTGCTGGAGGAGTTCGACGGCTGGCTGGCCCTGCGGCACTGGTACCGGACGCTGCGCGAACTGGCCGAGCTGTCGTCCGGCGGGCACGAGGTGGTGCTGGCGGCGGGGCTGCTGTCCTGGCGTCCGGGCGGCGGTCCGGCCGTCCGCGGCCACCTGCTGAGCACGCCGGTGAGCGTCATGGTGGACGAACGCACCGAACGCGTCGACGTCGTCCTCACCGGGCCCACGACGTTGCGCGACCGCGAACTGCTCACCGGGTCGCCGGGCTTCCGCGCCGAGCATGCCGGTCGGGTGCGCGACGCCGTCCGAGCCGGTCAGGGCTTCGGGCTGGGCGCGTCCGTCTGCGACGTGCTGCGCGCGTGGGGTGCGGCGGCGTTCGAGGGCGGCGTGCCCGTCCGCGCGGACTGGCCCCCGGACGACCCCGCCGGAGCCGCGCGTACGGCTCGCGCCCGCGCTGGTGATCCGTCCACCCGGCCGCGCCGCCCTCGCCGACCACTACGAGCGGCTTCTCGCGCAGGGCACGACGTCCCGCGGCCTCGCCCGCCTGCTGGACCCCTCGCTCGGCGGCAGGCCGCTGATGCACGTCCCCGAACGCGGACCGGGCACCGTCGCCGACCTGCTCGCCGGGCTGCTGGTGCGCGGCCGGCGCGTGCTGGTGGCCTGCGCGGACGCACAGGCCGCGCGGCGGCTGCTCGCCGGCCTGCCCTCCGGCGTCGCCGGGCTGTGCGCGGGGGCCGGTGACGGCGACCGGGTCGCCGAGGCCCTGGCCGCCCGCGCCGCCGGACACGACCCGTCCCGCCACCTGCGGCACGTCGCCGACCTCGAACGGCGCCGCGACGACGCCGCCCGCGCCGTCGCCGAGCTGCGCGAACGTCTCGCCGTCACGCTGGCCGCCGACCGCTGCGACCTCGCCCCCGGATACCGGGGCACCCGCGCGGAGGTGGAACGGCGGATCGCGGCCGAGGCGGCCGACCACTCCTGGCTGCCGCCCCGTCCCGGCCTGCCCGGGGCGCCGCCGCTCACCGCCGCCGAGGCGGCCGAGCTGGTCCGGCTGCTCGCCGGTGAGACGCCCGCGCGGCGGGCCCGTCCCGCGCAACGCGACGTCGATCCCGGCACGCTGCCCAGCCCCGCCTACGTGCGGACGCTCATCGACGAGGAGGCGAAGGCCCGGGCGCGCGCGGAGGAGGCCGAGACCGTCCTGTCACGGCGGCTGCGCGACGTCGACGTCGCCGCCCTCGCCCGCCTCGACGCGTGCGCGACGGCGGTCACCGCGACGCTGCGCGACCTGGGCCTGAGCGAGGACCCGGACGACTGGGACGCGAGCGACCAGGCCGTCCGCGCGTTCACCGACGCTCTCGCCCGGCGCCGTACCAGCGCGTGGGCGCGTGTCGCCGCGCTGGCCGCGCGGGCCGAGGAGGCCGCCCGCGCCGCCGCGTCCACCGCCGGACGCCGCGTCCTGCTGCCCCCGGGCGACCCGCGCGAACTGGCGGACGCGGCGGAGGGCCTGCGCGGCTACCTGGCCGACGGCGGCACCCTCAAACGCGGCCCGCTGCGCCCGGCCCCGCAACGCCGCGCCGAGCCGCTGCTGTCGGGCGCCCGCGTCGACGGCCGGCCGCCCACCACACCCGACCGGCTGGCCGTGCTGTGCGCGTACCTGGAAGCTCTCATGGCGTGCCGGGAGCTGCAGCAGGCGTGGGAGGCGACCGGGGCCCGGTTCCCCGCCGACGCGCCTCCGCATGAGCGCCTGGCCCGGTTCCGCCGCGCCCACGACCGGCTGGCGCGCGTCCGCGCGGCCCTGCCCGCACTGGAGGAGACCGGCGCGTTGCTGGACGGCGCGGGCCTGGACGTCCCGCTGCACCAGCCGCGGCTGTGGCACGAGTACCTGACCGGCCTGCGCAGCGCCCTGCTGGGCGTGGACGCGGGACGCGCCACCGCCGACCTGACCGCGCTGCGCGACTCCATCCCCAGGGGCGAGGACGACCCGCCCGAGCTGCGCGCCGCCCTGGCCGCCCTCGACGACCGCGACGCCGGCGCCTACGCCCGCGCTCTCGGCGACCTGGCCGGCGCCCGCCGCGAACGCGAACTGCAGGTGCGGTGCGAGGCGCTGCTCGGCCGCGTCCGTGCCGTCCACCCCGACCTGGCCGACTCGCTCGCGACCACCGCCCACGACGACGCGTGGACGGAACGGACCGCGCGCTGGGACGAGGCATGGACGTGGGCGCACGTGTCCGGCCGTCTGGCCGAGCACGCCCGTTCCCCGGCGGAGACCCGGGTGCGCCAGGCGCTGGCCGAGGCCGAGACGCGGCAACGCGATCTGGACGCCGAACTGCTCGCCGCCCGCGCCTGGGGGGCGGCGCTCGCCCGGCCGCACCTGGTACCGGCCTGGGTGCTTCCGCTGCGGGACGTCCCGGACGCGCTCGCGCCCGACCCCGACTCGTTCGACGTCGTCATCATCGACGGCGAACACGGCGCCGGGGCCGAGGCGCTGTTCCTGCTGTGGCAGGCGCCCCGCGTCATCCTGGTGGGGGAGAGCGGCCCGCCGCTGCCCATGCCCGACGGCGCGCCGCCCGCCCCCGAGGACATCCCGTCCGATCTGCGAGAGGTGATCAGCCCCACCGCGCCCCTCTTCGCCGTCCTGCTCGGCGCCCTGGGCGACCGCCCGCCCCCGGCCTCACCACCGGCCGTGCCAGGGGCGCGCTCGGGGCGTTCCATCGCCACCTACAAGCGCGCGGAGCTGGTGGACCTGATCGGCCGCATCGCCCGGCAGGACCCGGACCTCACCGACGACCAGCTCGTCACCGTCGCCCGTGCCCGGCTCGCGTGCCCGCCGGACGAGCACGACCTCGTCGAAGCCCGCCTCCGCTTCGCCCTGGACGTCCACCGCGGCTCGTCCGGGGAGCGCGGCGGAGGCTGAGGGGCTCAGGAGCCCGCTTCCCGCGCGCGCACGATCTCGGCGAGCGTGTCGGTGATCCACTGTTCGGCGGCGGGCTTGGTGACGCCCAGGCCGGCCAGCAGCCGCCCGCCCGCCTCCTCGTCGCTGAGCAGGGCCAGCAGGATGTGCTCGGTGCCGATGTAGTTGTGGCCGAGCCGCAGCGCCTCCCGGACGGTCAGGTTGCGCACCCGCTTGCCCGCGACGCCGAACGGGACGTCGCCGGTGACGGCGGTGCCGGTGGACCGGGGCAGCGCGGCGCGGGCGGCCGTGCGCACCGCGTCGAGCGACACGCCCTGCGCCTCGATCGCCTTGGCGGCCAGCGCCTCGGGTTCGTGCAGCAGGCCGAGGACGATGTGCGTGCCGTCCACCTGGTCGTGCCCGGCCTGCCGGGCCTCCTCCTGCGCCTGCTCCAGGACGTGGCGGGTGCGCGGGGTCAGCCGCGCGCCGATGCCGCTCTCCGGCGGGCCGGGCTCGGCGCCGGGCCTGGGCACGAAGCGCTTCTGCGCGGCCTGCTTGCTGACGCCCATGCTGCGGCCGATCTCCGTCCAGGACGCGCCGGACCGGCGCGCCTGGTCGACGAAGTGCCCGATGAGGTGGTCGGCCAGCTCGCCGAGCCGTTCGGACAGCAGCATGGCCGTGGCCAGGTGCTCCAGCGGCCCGGCCTCGTCGGGGGACGCGATGACGACGACGTCGATCAGGTCGTCCAGTCGTACGGGGAGCTGTTCCATGCGTCAACCGTAAGTTGACGATCCATGCTCGTCAACCCGGAGTTGACGATTGACAGGCAACTTTCTGGTTGCCTATGGTGGCGACAGGCAACCAGAAGGTTGCTTATCCCAGGTGAGGACGATGGACGCGATATTCAAAGCGCTCGCCGACGCCAGCCGCCGCCGGCTTCTGGACAGCCTCAACAGCCGTAACGGCCAGAGCCTGCGCGAGCTGTGCGCCGACCTGGACATGACCCGGCAGGCCGTGACCAAGCACCTGGCGGTGCTGGAGGCGGCCGGGCTCGTCACCACGATGCGCCGCGGCCGGGAGAAGCTGCACTACCTGAACGCCGCGCCCATCAACGACATCGCCGAACGCTGGATCGGCCGCTACGACCGCGAACGCGCCCGTGCCCTGGCCGACCTGAAGACCGCATTGGAGGCCGCCCCGATGACCGACAACCCGTTCGTCTACACGACCTACATCAAGACCACGCCCGAACGGCTCTGGCAGGCCCTGACCGACCCCGCCTTCACCCGCCGCTACTGGAACATCGAGTTCGAGACGGACTGGAAGCCGGGCTCCACCATGGCCTGGCTGACCGAGGACGGGCGCAAGACCGTCGACTCCGAGCAGGTGGTCCTCGAGGCCGAGCCCTACCGGCGGCTCGCCTACACCTGGCACACCTTCACGCCCGAGTGGGCGCAGGCCGCCGGGATCGGCGACGACGTGCTCGCCAGGCTGGCCGCGGAGCCCCGCTCGAAGGTCACCTTCGAGATCGAGCCCTTCGGGGAGGAGATGGTGAAGCTGACCGTCGTGCACGACGGCTTCGGACCCGACAGCACCATGCGCGCGATGATCAGCGAGGGCTGGCCGGGCGTGGTGGCCCTGCTCAAGACCCTGCTGGAGACCGGCGAGGTCCCCGCGGTCCCCCAGCACTAGGAGACCCGCGGCCCCGCGCCGGGGAAGGGCTACCGATCGCCCCGCACGATCTGGTCGGCGTGCGTCCACAGGAGCGCGCCGCCCGCCTCGGGCAGGAAGTGGCGGCGCGCCCCCGGGATGCGCCCGGCCAGCGTCGCGCCGAAGTCGGGGGAGTGCGTGGGGTTGGTGTCCTGGCCGCCGTACCACAGGTCGACGGGGACGGCGATGTCCGCCACGTCGAACGGCCAGCGCGACATGTGCAGCACCGTGTCGCGCGCGTAGCCGCCCGCGCCCTGCGCGAACCCCTCCGACAGCGCCCGCCGGAACGCCGACTCGAAGTCGGGCCGCAGGTACACGTCGCGGTCGACGGCCGGGCTGCCCTCGATGCTCATCCGCCACATCGTGTCGGGGTCGCCGAACGCGGCGAACTCGGCCTCGGCGGCGGCCGGGTCGGACGCCACCAGCTCGACCAGCCCGCGGATGTCCGGCGGCAGGCGGTCGGCGAACACCGGATGCGCCAGCTCGTCGCCGCCGGACACGACCGTGGCCGCCGCCGCGACCCCGCGGGCGGCGCACGCCAGCGCGAACGGCGCGCCCTGCGAGAAGCCCACCACGCGCGGCGCGTCCAGCCCGAGCTCGGCGACCAGGTGCGCCACGTCGTCCGCCCAGTCCAGCAGCGTGCGGCCGGGGCACGGATCGGACGCGCCGAGCCCCGGCCGGTCGACCGTCACCAGCCGCACGCCCGGCGCGTCGAACCCCAGCCACCTGCTCCACCCGGCGCCCCCGCACAGCAGCACCGGCACGCCGTCGGACGGCCCCCGCTCGGCCCAGCCGAGGACGCGCCCGCCGGGAAGCTCGATCGTGCCCAGCCGGTCCGGTCCGGTGATAGTCACACGCATGATCGACAATGCTGCCCCAGCCGCCCCGCCCCGCGCATCCCGAGAAAGGGCACCGGCCGAGAAACCACGCGATCGGGATGATCTTCCGCATGGCGCCGAGCGAGCTGGTTTCGCGAGCCATGAGAAAGCGTTCTTCGCTCGGCCGGCATGGCCGGTGGCCGCGCTCCGGGCACGACCACCGGCTGGGGGATCAGCCGATCGCGGCCAGGTCCACGATCTGGAACGATCCCTTGATCGTCCTGATGAGGTACCGGTCGAGGACCGAGCCGGAGCCGTTCTGCCGTGCGCTCGGAATGGTCTGCGGGACATCACCCTCGTGGCCGGGGCCGAGGTCGAACAACTTCCCCGTCGCCAGGTCATAGACCGCTTCGTGCTTGTTGTGGAGCGTCCGATTGATGAACCGGTCGTACATCACCGGCAGCCCGGTGACGGGCAGCTTGTCGGCCGGCAGCGCGCGGCCGGTGCCCCCGGCCAACGGAAGGATGCGGGTGTCGGGAACGCGGTCGAGTGTGACGCCGATGGGCGGTCCCCCCACGCACCAGCTGATCCAACATGTCCAGGTGTTCGCAGCCTTGGGGGGCCGGATGCTTCGGGTCTGCCCCGTCTCGAGGTTGCGCAGTTCCGTGAAGTCGGTCTCGCCGGCCCGCCCCTTGGTGGTGCCCGGTGTGCCGATCCAGGGCCAGGAGAGGATGCGGTACCCCTCGGTTCCGGGGATCATCCGCGCGTTGCCACCGGCGAGCGGCGCCTCGTACACCGCGGACTGCCGGTCACCGTCGGCGCCGCCTCGGACGTCGGCCGCCGCGTCGGCGCCGGCAGGGGCGAGGCTCCAGCGGAGCTTGCCGCCGCCGACCACCAGTTGCCCGACCTGCGCCTGCTTCGACGTGGCGTCCATCGACAGGACCTTGCGGGCCTTTCCGCCGCGCAGCGGCGCGGCCCATATCTCGGTCGCCGACCGGCCGCCCGGCTCGGCTCCGTTCGCCCACACGACCTGACCGTCGCCGACGGCGAAGTCGCTCGTGATCTCCGGCGGTCCGGCCGGCTTCGGGACATCGGTGACCTTGGTGGCCTGGCGTGTCCGGGGGTCGTACCGCCACAACCGGTCGGGCACATCGTCCCTGGACGACGTCGAGACCAGCAGCGATCCGTCGTCCAGCGCCACTTCGGGGTTGTACGCGCGGCCGTCGGGCAGCGTGTCCGGCACGGTCAGGATCGCCGCCTTCGGGACCGGCACGGGCGATGGGACGGTCCTCGGCGGCAGGGCGCCCGCGTTCCGTCCCGAGAACGCTCCGGCCCCCGGCCCGGTGTCGGCGACGAACGAGGTCCCCGCGGTCACCGCCATCGCCGTGGTGATCGCCGCCGCCACGGGCACCATGGCCCGGTTGCGCCTGCGCGCCCGCCCGCGCCTCACCACCCGGTCGAGCAGTTCCGGTGCCGCGTCCGGGGCGTCCAGCGAGGCGGCCCTGAGCGTGTTCCTCAGGGCCTGCTGAAGGTCATCGGTCATGGTGGGCTCCCATCGTCGGGGTCGGTGCGGGACGCCAGTCCGCCCGGAGCTTGCCGAGAGCGCGGGCGGCCTGGCTGCGCACCGTCCCCCGCGAGATGCCGAGCACCTTGGCTATCTCCTCGTCCGGCAGGTCTTCGTAGTAGCGCAGGACGAGCACGGCGCGTTGCCGCTTCGGCAGCGCCGCCAGGGCCCGCCACAACCGGGGGTCGCGTTCCGCCTGCTCCAGTCCCCTGTCCACGTGGTCACGCTCGGGCACCTCGCGGACGAGGTGCTCGCGCCTGCGCCGCCGCCACATGCTGATGTGCTTCCGCGCCATGATCGTCCGCGTGTAGCCCTCCGGGTCGTCCTTCCTGACGACACGCGGCCACGCGGCGCGCAGCCGGATCAACCCCTCCTGCACGAGATCGGCCGCGTCGTGCGCGTTGCCGGTCAGCACATAGCCGTAGCGGAGGAGCGTCGAGGCGCGGTCGGTGACGAACCGCTCGTAGGTCAATGCGTCGTCATCATCCACAGGCCATCCCTTCTGTCATGACCGGGACGCCGCAGGCCCGCGAATCTGTTGCATCCGCCAGCCGGCCACGGGATGACCAGGGATGTTCGGATTCCGGCCCCCCGAGAACGGTCGGGGAGTGGATCAAGGGGAGGGAGCCGCGTGAGGAACCTCTGCCGGCCTGCAAGCCGCACAGGAGCCGTCCTGGGGCGGCCGGCGAGGGCGCCGCTGCCGTGGGCGGCACGAGAGTCCGCAGAAGTGGCGTTTCCGGTTACAGGACGACGCCGCTTCTGTAGAAACAGACGTGTGACGGGATGGGACGAGCCGTCGCTGGCGCGGTTGCGCGCGGCGGCGTACCGCTGGGACGGCGCCGCGGGCATGGACGTCCTGCGCACCCGGCCGCTCGGCCCGGTGCTGCAGTACGCCGGGGACGTCCTGGTCGCCGCCCTCGAACAGGAGGTGTCCGGCGCCGAGGCGATGGCCCGCAAGTGCCTGGAGGAACTGGACGGCCGCGACCTTCCCGGCGACGCCGAGCTGGCGGACGAGCTGTCGGCCGCGCTCGGCGCGCCGCGCGGCCCGGAGCTGACGCGGGTGCCGGTCGACCTCGGCGCGCTGGCCGCCGCGCTGGACGACCCCGGCCCGCACGCGGTCGACCTGGGCACCGGCGACGTCGTCCCCGCCGGCGAGGCCGGCGCGTCGTTCACCGAGAGCCTGGAGTACGAGCCCGAGCGGTGGCTGGCGCTGTGGGGCGAGCCGGGCGGCGACCGCGACGAGGACCGGCGGCGCGGCCGGGCCCGGCGCTGGCTCGCCGAACGCGGCTGCCGCCCCGGCCCCCGCACCCTCTGAGCACGGCCAGGACCCCCAGGACGACCGGGACCGCCTACGACCCCGGTTTGACCAGCGGGAACGGGATGGTCTCCCGGATGCTGCGGCCGGTCAGCGTGATCAGCAGCCGGTCGATGCCCATGCCCATGCCGCCGGCGGGCGGCATCGCGTACTCCAGGGCGCGCAGGAAGTCGCGGTCGAGCTCCATCGCCTCCGGGTCGCCGCCCGCCGCCTGCAGCGACTGCTCGGTGAGCCGCTGCCGCTGCAGGATCGGGTCGATCAGCTCCGAGTACGCGGTGCCCAGCTCCAGGCCGAACACGATCAGGTCCCACTTCTCCGCCAGCCGCGGGTCGGCGCGGTGCGGGCGGGTCAGCGGCGAGGTCTCGGCCGGGTAGTCCCGCACGAACGTCGGCGCGACCAGGGTCTCCTCGACCAGCGCCTCGAACAGCTCCTGAACGATCTTTCCCTGGCCCCAGCCGGGGTCGACGTTCACGCCCGCCCGGTCGGCCAGCTCGCGCACGGCGCGCTGCGGGGTGTCCGGGGTGACCTCCTCGCCGAGCGCCTGCGACACCGACCCGTACACGGTGATCTCCCGCCACGGCTCGGCCAGGTCGTACTCGACGCCGTCGCGCACCACCACCGTCGTGCCGAGCGCCGCCTTGGCCGCCGCCGTCACCAGATCGCGGGTCAGCGCGGCCATGGTGTCGTAGTCGCCGTACGGCTCGTAGGCCTCCAGCATCGTGAACTCGGGATTGTGCTTGTTGGACACGCCCTCGTTGCGGAAGTTGCGGTTCAGCTCGAACACCTTGCCGACCCCGCCGACCAGCAGCCGCTTGAGGTACAGCTCCGGCGCGATCCGCAGGTACAGCTGCATGTTGTAGGCGTTGATGCGGGTGGTGAACGGACGGGCCGCCGCACCGCCGTGGATCGGCTGCAGCATCGGCGTCTCGACCTCCAGGTAGCCGCGTTCGCGCAGCGTGTCGCGCACGGCGGCCACCGCGTCGCCGCGCATGCGCAACATCCGGCGGGCCTCGTCGTTGACGATGAAGTCGACGTACCGCTGCCGCACCCGCACCTCGGGGTCGGCCAGTCCGGTCCGCTTGTTGGGCAGCGGGCGCAGGCACTTGGCGGTCATCGTCCACGACGCGGCCAGCACCGACAGCTCCCCGGTGCGGGACGTGACGACCTCGCCGGTCACCCCCACCAGGTCGCCGAGGTCGACCAGCGACTTCCAGCGCCGCAGCGCCTCGGCGCCCACCGCGTCCTCGGCCAGCATGACCTGCAGGTCGCCGGTCTCGTCGCGCAGCGTCGCGAACACCAGCCGGCCGTGCTCGCGGGCCAGCACCACCCGCCCGGCGATCGCGACCTCCTCGCCGGTGCGGGTGTCGGGCGCCAGGCCCGGGTGGCGGGCGCGGATCTCGGCGGCGAAGTCGGCGCGGTCGAACCCGAGGGGATAGGGGTCCATGCCGCCGGCGCGGATCTGGTCGAGCTTGGCGTGCCGCACCCGCTCCTGCTCCGACAGGCGGCGCACCGGCGGGCGCGGCCCCTTGGCCGCGTCCTCGATCTCCTGGATGCGGGCGACGACGTCCGGCGGCGGCACGGTGCGGGCGGCACGTTCCAGCTTGGGCCGGTTGAGGTTCGGCAGGAAGCCCTCGGCGCGCGCGTACGCCAGCCCGAGCCGTACCAGGTGCCGGCTCTGCTCGTAGCAGATGAACCGCGGCCGCCACTCGGGCATGTACTTGGCGTTGGCCAGGTACAGCGACTCCAGCTGCCAGAACTTGGACGCGAACGACAGGAACCGGTACGACAGCCGCGCCACCGGGCCCGCGCCGATCTGCGAGCCGCGCTCGAACGCCGACCGCAGCATCGCGAAGTTCAGCGACATGTGCTTGGCGCCCAGCCCGGCCACCTTCTCGGCCAGCTTGGCGACCATGTACTCGTTCAGCCCGTTCTCGGCGGTGCGGTCGCGGCGCATCAGGTCCAGCGACAGGCCGGTGCGGCCCCACGGGACGAAGCTGAGCAGCCCGCGCAGCCGGCCCTCGGCGTCGAACGCCTCCACCATCACGCAGCGGCCGTCGGTCGGGTCGCCCAGCCGGCCGAGCGCCATCGAGAAGCCGCGCTCGGTGTCCTCGCCGCGCCAGGCGTCGGCGCTGCGGACGAGCTGTTCCATCTCCCAGTCGGGGATCTGCGAGTGCCGCCGGATGCGCACCGAGTACCCGGCCCGCTCGACACGCCGCACCGCCTGCCGGACCTGCCGCATCTCCCGGCCCTCGAGGTTGAACTCGGTCAGGTCGATGATCGCCTCGTCGCCGAGCTCCAGCGCGGTGAAGCCGTGCCGCTTGTAGATGTGCGCGGCGCGCTCGCCCACGCTGACCGCGCCGGGGATCCAGGCGTGCGCCCGGCACTCGCTCAGCCACGCCTCGATCGCCTGGTCCCACGACTCGGGGTCGCCCAGCGGGTCGCCGCTGGCCAGCGACACCGAGCCCTCCACCCGGTAGGCGATGGCGGCCTTGCCGTTGGGCGCCACGATGACGTCCTTGTCGCGGCGCAGCGCGAAGTAGCCGAGGGAGTCCTCGTCGCCGTACTCGGCCAGCAGGGTGCGCGCGGCCAGCTCCTCCTCGGCGCTGAGCACCGCCTCGCGCCGTCCCGGCCGGAACATCGCCCAGAAGGTGATGACCAGCAGGCCGGTGCCCAGCACGCCGATGGCGGTGTCGACCCAGCCGGGCACGTTCACGTCCAGGTCGCCGCCGGTCAGGCCGGCGCCCAGCACCGTCTGCAGCACCACGTAGGCCGGGTGGGTCCACCCGCTGCCCTCGGCGTCCCGGTCGGTGACGGAGACCAGCAGCGTGCCGATGCCGCCGCTGACGACCAGCCACACCGAGAACACGATGGCGGCCAGGCGCCGGTTGGCCCGGTCGGGCAGCGTGGTGAACTGCCCGCGCGCCGCGATCAGCAGGCCCAGCACGGCGCAGTACGACACGGCGGTGACGATCTCGCCGCTGGCCGTCGGCTCGGCCGGGTCGAGCACCACGGCGATCAGGATCAGCACCGAGTACGCCGCGTACAGCCCGAACAGCACCATCAGGATCCGCCAGGCGGCCTTCTTGCGGCGCCGGATCCCCATCGACAGCAGGATGTACAGCAGGCCGAGCGGCAGGCTCGGCGACAGCCCGAGGTAGTAGATCCAGCGCAGCGCCCAGATGTCGGCGATGCGCAGGATGAGGTCGGACGACAGCCACGACAGGATCGACAGGATGCCCGACAGCCGGGTGTACCAGAAGAAGACCGTCGGCACCGACTCGATCAGGCTCCGCCACGCGCCGGGCAGGCCCCTGTCCGTCATGCTGCTCCCATCGCGACCATGCCGCTCGTCACCAAGCCGCCCGTGCCGATGCCGCTTGTGATCGAGCTGCGTTCTCTTCTTTGTACCGGCTGTCACGTCTTCACGCCTCTGTCCGCCGCGCGGCGTGACCTGCCAGGAGGCGGCCGCGCGGATTCCGCCTGTGATCGGTGCGAACTTCGGGGGCGCGGCGGACGTCCTACCCCGAGAGGGCTCCGGCCGCCGAGCCGGGTCCAAGGTTGTCAGCAAAAGTCGATATGGTCGCCGATATGCCGAACGAGACCACCGGGGAGCGGTTGCTCGCCCGCCGTTACCGACTGGTGACCCCGGTCGGCCGCGGCGGCATGGGCACGGTCTGGCATGCGCACGATGAGGTCCTCGGTCGTGACGTCGCGGTGAAGGAGGTCATCCTCCCGCATGGTCTCACCGACGAGGAACGCGCCGTCCAGCACAAGCGCACCTTCCGCGAGGCGCGCACCGCGGCCCGGCTGGGGCATCCCGGGGTCATCACCGTCTACGACGTGGTCGAGGAGGACGGCCGGCCCTGGATCATCATGGAGCTGCTCCGGGCGCCGTCCCTCGACCAGATCATCAAGAGCGAGGGCCCGCTGGAGCCGCGCCGCGCCGCCGAGCTCGGCCGCCAGATGCTGGCCGCGCTGCACGCCGCGCACGAGGCCGGGGTGCTGCACCGCGACGTCAAGCCGTCCAACGTGCTGGTCAGCCGGGGCGACCGCGCGGTGCTCACCGACTTCGGCATCGCCACCTCGGCCGGTGACGCCACGCTGACCCAGACCGGGCTGGTCATGGGCTCGCCCGCCTACATCGCGCCCGAACGGGCCCGCGGCCGCACCGCCGGGCCCGCCTCGGACCTGTGGTCGCTGGGCGTCACGCTGTACGCGATGCTGCACGGCAAGTCGCCGTTCGAACGTTCCGAGCCGATGGCCGCGCTGGTCGCCGTCATCTCCGAGGAGCCCGATCCGCCCGAGAACGCCGGGCCGCTGACGCCGGTGATCGAGGGCCTGCTGCGCAAGAACCCCGACCAGCGCATGGACGCCATCGAGGCGGGGGCGCTGCTGGACGACATCGTCCGCATGGAGACCGTCGACACCCAGCGCACGCTGGCGGTCGAGGTGCCGCTGGAGGAGCTGCTGGGCCGTCCGCCCGGCCGCGCGTCCGAACCGGCCGACGGCGACGCGGCCGGTACGGCGGTGGACGAGGCGTCCGGCACGGCGCGGCCGTACGCCGACCCCTCCGCGGACCCCTACTCCAGCCTGTACGCCGACAAGCCGGGCGGCGGCGAGCCGTCCGGCGCGGGCGGCGACGAGTCCGGCGGGTCGTCGTCCGGGCTCGACACCCAGCCGCACCGGCGGGACGACCTGGCCGGCGGCACCCGCCTGAGCCCCGCCATGGACGAGGCGGGCGCGCACGCCGTGCCGGGAGGTTCTGCGCCCGGCACGCGGCCCGTCGGCGGCGGGGCGGCGCCCACCGGCCCCGCGCGCCGGCCGCCCGCCCTGGGCCGCGGCGTCGTGATCGCCGTCCTCATCGTGGTGATCGTGCTGGTCGCCGTCGCCGGATACGCCCTGGCCAGGGTCGGCAAGGACGACAACGAGGGCGCCACGCGCGGCGCCACCCAGCCGCCCCCGTCCGCCACGGCGCAGACCCGCTCGGCGCCGAACACGACCGCCCCCGCGTCGTCCTCGCCCCCGGCCACGCCGACGACCGCCTCCCGCGTCCCGGAGGGCTTCCGCCTGTACCGCGGCAAGAACTTCTCCACGGTGATCCCCGAGGACTGGAAGGGCCCCGAGCGGCGCAGCACGTCCGCCACCAGCGTGTTCTTCACCCCGCCGAGCGGTGAGGGGTACATCCAGATCGACCAGACCTCCGACCCGAACGAGAGCGCGCTGAAGGACTGGGAGAACCTCGCCCCCTCGGCGCGCGGCCGGTTCCCCGGCTACGACGAGATCAAGATCGCGCCGGTGACGGAGGGGGAGCCGGTCAGCGACCCGTCCGGCGCCGACGCCGCCGACTGGGAGTGGACCTACAACGGGAAGTCGGGGCGCCTGCACGCGCTGAACCGCGGGTTCGTCATGGACGACTTCGGGTTCGCGATCCTGCTGGTGGCGCCGCACGACGGATGGGACGGCACGCTCGCCGAACTCGCCCCCGTCTACGAGAAGTTCGAGACCGACGACTGACGTCCCGGGCCCGCGGCCCGGCTCCTCGTCCCCTTAGGGCCGTATTTCACGAACTTGAGCGGATCTGACTACGGAGATCGGTAGGGTCGCCACACATGTCGCAGGGGGACAACACGGAAGCGGGCGCCGGACGGCTGCTGGCCGGGCGCTACCGGCTGGTCTCGGTGGTCGGGCACGGCGGCATGGGCACCGTCTGGCGGGCCCGCGACGAGACCCTCCACCGCGACGTCGCGGTCAAGGAGGTCGTCGTGCACGCCGCGGTGAGCGACGAGGAGCGCCGCGAGCGGCACGTCCGGACCCTGCGCGAGGCGCGGGCGTCGGCGCGGCTCAACCACCCGGGCGTGGTGACCGTCCACGACGTGGTCGACGAGGACGACCGCCCGTGGATCGTCATGGAGCTGCTGCGCGCGCGGTCGCTGCAGGACCTGGTGGACGAGGACGGCCCGCTGCCCCCGGCGCGGGCGGCGGGGATCGGCCGGCAGATCGTGTCGGCGCTGCGGGCCGCGCACGCCGTGGGCATCCTGCACCGCGACATCAAGCCCGCCAACGTGCTGGTCGGCGACGACGACCGGGCCGTGCTGACCGACTTCGGCATCGCGCACGTGGTGGGCGACGCGACGCTGACCAAGACGGGCCTGCTGGTGGGGTCGCCCGCGTACATGGCGCCCGAGCGGCTGCGCGGCGACCGCGCCGTGCCCGCCTCGGACCTGTGGGCGCTCGGCGCCACCCTGTACACCGCGTGCGAGGGCAGGCCGCCGCACCACCGCACCGACGCCATGGCCGTCCTCGCGGCGATCATGACCGAGGAGCCGCCCCCGCCGCGCAACGCCGGCCCGCTGACCGCGGTGCTGCTGGGCCTGCTGGAACGCGACCCGGGCAGGCGGATGACCGCCGAGCAGGCCGAGCCGCTGCTGGCGCAGATCGCGGCCGGGTCGACGGCGGTGGACGTCCCCGCCCGCCCGGCGCCTCCGCCCGTCGCCGGGCCGCCCGTCGCCGCGCCGGGCGGCCCGGCGCACGACGCGACCGCGCATGTTCCGCACGGTGGCCAGGTGTGGTCACCGCACGACGCGGTCACCACGTCGCCGGGCGGCGGCGAACCGGGGCGTGCGCGGCGTTCCGACCGCCATCTGGTGCTGATGACGGTCGGGGCCATGGTCGCGGTCACGGCGGTCGCGGTCGCCGTCACGGTCGCCCTGTGGCCCGACCGCGGACGCGGCGGCACCCCGCCGGCCACCCGCACCACGCTCGCCGGCGCCCCGACCGGCCGGGCCGCCACCGACCCGGCGCGGAATTCGCCGGCCCCCGAGACGTCCAGCCCCGACCCGACCCCGTCCGACCCGCCGCCCCCGGCGGCACCGCCCGGGTTCCGCACCGCGCGCGGCCCCGGCTTCACCGTGGCCGTCCCCAACGGCTGGGTGCGCACCGAACGCGGCGCCAGCGTCTTCTGGCGCGACTCGGCGACCGGCGCGTACATCCAGATCGACCGCACGCCGTGGTCCGGCGAGCCGATGGCGCACTGGCGGCAGTGGGAGCGCGAGGTCGTCGCCAGGAACAGCCTGCCCGGCTACCGCCGCCTGGACCTGCGGAGCACCAGCGTGGACGGGCATCCGGCGGCCGACCTGGAGTTCACCTTCAACATGCGCGGCGGCGTGCGTGCCGTGGACCGCGGCGTGAAGGCCGGCGGCAGGTCCTATGCGGTGTTCGTCGCGGTTCCGGTGTCGAGGTGGAACCAGTACCAGGAAACCGTGAACAATGTCCTGGACACGTTCCGCCCGACAGGGGTGCGATGAACCACGGGACGGCCGGAGGCGTCCCAGTACCACACATGTCCGCGACGTGCGCGTCGGGAGGGGACCCGATGCGGCGCGCGGCGCGACGGGGGACCATGGGGTCATGGGAGAGGGTCATCTGCTGGCCGACCGCTACCGGCTCGACGAGGTGGTGGGCCGGGGCGGCATGGGCACGGTATGGCGGGCCTATGACGTCACGCTGGACCGCGAGGTCGCGATCAAGGAAGTGGTGCTGCCGCCGGGGCTGAGCCCCGCGGAGCGGGACGTGCTGTACGAGCGCACCTTCCGGGAGGCGCGGGCCTCGGCCCGGCTCAACCACCCGGGCGTGGTCACCGTCCACGACGTGGTGCAGGAGTCCGGACGGCCGTGGATCGTGATGGAGCTGGTGCGCGCCCGCTCCCTGCAGGACCTCATCGAGCGGGCGCCGCTGGAGCCGCGCCGGGTCGCCGAGATCGGGCTGCAGACGCTGTCGGCGCTGCGGGCCGCGCACGAGAAGGGCATCCTGCACCGCGACGTCAAGCCGAGCAACGTGCTGATCACCGACTCCGGCCGGGTGGTGCTGACCGACTTCGGCATCGCGCAGGCCGAGGGCGATTCCACGCTCACCCAGACCGGGCTGGTCATGGGCTCGCCCGCGTACATCCCGCCGGAGCGGGCGCGCGGCGAGCGGGCCGTGCCCGCCTCGGACCTGTGGGCGCTGGGCGCCACCCTGTACGCGGCGGTGGAGGGACGCTCCCCCTACGAGCGGTCGGACGCGATGTCGTCGCTGGCCGCCGCGCTGAGCGAGCCGGTGCCGCCGTCCCGCAACGCCGGTCCGCTGGGGCCGGTGCTGGACGGGCTGCTGGCCCGCGAGCCGGCGTACCGGATGACCGCCGCGCAGGCGATGCCGCTGCTGACCAGGATCGCCTCGGCGCCCCCGCCGCCCCCTCGGCCGACGCGGGTGCCCGCCCCGCGTCCGCCCGCCGAGCGGCACACGCCCGCGCGCTACCCGGCGGACGGGCCCCGAGCGTCGTCCGGCCGGGGGCGCGCCGACGAGACCGTGGTGGACGACACCGCGCTGGACGATCCCGGCAGCGGTTACGGCGCGGCCGCCTCGCCATCGGTCCCGGCTCCGGCGTGGGTGGTCGACGACAGGCGCGGCGCCGACGAGACGGTGCTCGACGCGACCGAGTTCTACGGGGACACCCGCGACGACACGGGTTCGGCGGCCTCGCCGTCACCTCGGTCGTCCCCGTCCCCTCGGTCGTCCCCGTCGCCGTCCCCGTCGCCGTCGCCGTCGCCGTCTCCGTCTCAGTCGCCGTCGCCGTCGTACCGGTCGGGCGGCGCGTCGCGTCCGTCCGCGGGCGCCGACCCCGAGGCGCGCACGCTGCTGGAGAGCGACTGGGAGGCGCCCACGCGGCAGGCGTCGACGCCGCTGACCACGCCGCCGCCGGCCTCGCCGCCGTGGGAGCGGTCCGCCGAGCCGCACCGGCAGTGGGAGCCGTCCTCGGCCGCGCGACGCGACGACGTCCGCGAGCAGGTGCGCACGCTGGTGTTCGTCGTCGTGGCAGTGGTCCTGGTGGTGGGCGCCGTGCTGGCCGGGGCCTTCATCCTGCGCAACAGGCTCACCGGCGGCTGACCCCGCGCCGCGCCGGGCGGGCTAGTCGCCGGGGAAGAGGGCGTCGAGGGCCTCGCGCAGGTCGGCGACGTGGCTCTCCAGGCGGTCGAGGTCGTCGTCCGGGGCCGGCGGGTCGGCGCGGCGTGAGCGCAGCCGCGCCACGTCGTCCTCCACCCGGGCCAGCCGTTCGCCGAGCGACCGCAGCAGCCGGTCGCCCTCGCCGGTCTGCGGGTCGCCGCCGGACACGGCCCGGCGCAGCAGCTCGGCCTGCTGCCGCAGCCGCACGTGGCGGCGGTGCAGCTCGACGAACACCGACACCTTGGCGCGCAGCAGCCACGGGTCGAACGGCTTGGTCACGTAGTCGACGGCGCCGGCCTGGTACCCGCGGTAGACCTGCTCGTCGGCCGAGCCCGCCGCGGTCAGGAAGATGATCGGGATGTCCCGGGTGCGGGGGCGGCTCTTGATGCGCCCGGCGACCTCGAAACCGTCCATCTCCGGCATCACGACGTCCAGCAGGATCAGTGCGAACTCGTCGTTGAGCAGCTCCTTGAGGGCGGCCGGACCGGACGAGACCGGCACCACCTCGACCGGCAGCACGTCGAGCACCGCCGCGAGAGCGACCAGGTTCTCCTCGCGGTCGTCGACGGCCAGGATCCTCGTGGCGTGCGTCACCTGACTCCCTCAACCCGGCGGCGGACGACTCGCGTCCACCCTGTCATGTCCGCGCCCCCACCGAACAGCGCGCAGCGGACATCGAATTGCCACAGACTGAGAATTTCTAGGGCAGCCAGCCGGGTTTGACAAGTCCGGACTCGTACGCCAGCACCACGAGCTGGGCCCGGTCCCGCGCGCCGAGCTTGACCATGGTGCGGCTGACGTGCGTCTTGGCGGTCGCGGGGCTCACCACCAGCCGCTCGGCGATCTCCTCGTTGCTCAGCCCCTCGCCGACGAGCGCCATCACCTCGCGCTCGCGGTCGGTGAGGGCGTTCAGCCGGGGGGAGGGCGCGGGCTCCTTGGCGCGGGCGGCGAACTCGACGATCAGCCGGCGGGTGACGCTGGGCGACAGCAGGGCGTCCCCGGCCGCCACCGCCCGCACCGCGTGGATGAGCTCCACCGGCTCGGTGTCCTTGACCAGGAAGCCGGACGCGCCGCCGCGCAGCGCCTCGAAGACGTACTCGTCCAGCTCGAAGGTGGTGAGGATGACGATCCGCACGCCGTCGAGCCGCTCGTCGGAGCAGATGCGCCGGGTGGCGGCCAGGCCGTCCAGGCGGGGCATGCGGATGTCCATGAGGATGACGTCGGGACGCAGCCGCCGGGCGGCCGCCACGGCCTCCTCGCCGTCGCCGGCCTCGCCGACCACCTCGATGTCGGGCTGGGCGGCCAGCAGCGCGCGGAACCCGGCGCGGACGAGCACCTGGTCGTCGGCGAGCACAACCTTGATCACTCGGCACTCCCTGGGGTGTCCGGCCCGCGCGCCGCGGCGGTGGAGACGTCGGCGGGGGCGTCCGGCGCGGGCTCCTCGATGATGGGCAGTGTCGCACGGACGCCGAACCCTCCGCTCGGCCGCGGGCCCGCGGCGAACGTGCCGCCGAGCGCCGCGGCGCGTTCGCGCATGCCGCGGATGCCGCTGCCGCCCGCGTGGTCGTCCAGCAGGGACACCCCGCGGCCGTCGTCCTCCACCCGCACGGAGATCTCGTGCTCGCCGTAGCCGATGTGGACCCGCACCGTCACCGGGCCGGGCCCGGCGTGCCGCGACACGTTCGTCAGGGACTCCTGGACGATGCGGTAGGCGGCCAGGTCGGTGCCCGCGGGCAGCGGCCGCCGGTCGCCGGTGATCTCGGCGCGGACGTCCAGCCCGGCCGAACGGGCCCGGTCGAGCAGGTCCTCCAGCCGGTCCAGCCCGGCGGTGGGGGAGCGCGGCGCGCTCTCGCCCTGCGAGCGCAGCACCCCGATCACCGAGCGCATCTCGGTGAGCGCCTCCTTGCTGGCCTCCTTGATCGCCGCGAGCGCGGTGCGCGCCGCCGCCGTTCCGGTCGGCCCGGGGTCGTCGTCGAGCAGGTGCAGCGCCACCCCGGCCTGCACGTTGATCATCGAGATGTTGTGCGCGAGGACGTCGTGCAGCTCCCGGGCGATGCGCAGCCGTTCCTCGCTGGCCTGCCGCTTCTCCTCCTCGGCGCGGGTGCGCGCGGCCTCGGCCAGCTTCTGCCCGCGCATGCGGATCAGCTCGGCGGCGATCAGCACCACCAGCGCCCACGCCACGGTGAACGTGATGATCCCGAGGGTGGGCTCCTCCACCGGGAACGGCGCGTCGCCCTGGCCGCGCCGCTCCAGCGGCACGCCGATGACCGCGGTGAGGGAGAAGTAGCCGGCGAGGGCGGCGGCGGTGCCGCCCCAGGCGATCACGCGGTGGCCCGCCAGGACCGCGCCGAGCGTCGCCACGGCCACCGCGACCGGTGCCGGGCCCATGACGTAGCCGCGCAGGAAGTACAGGCCCGTGATCACGCCCACCACGGCCAGGGTGAGGACGGGACGGCGGCGCCGCAGCAGCAGCGTCGCCGGGCCCGCCACGAGCAGCGCCACACCGAAGGCGTCCAGGTGCTGGAAGGGGTAGTCGTGGCCTCCGCCGTGCCCCCACGGCCCCTGCTCCGTCCAGGGACCTCCCTGCGGCCCTCTGCCGCTCTCCCCGCTCTGCGCGCCGAAGGAACCGCCGACCTGGAGCAGGGCCACGAACAGCGGCGCCAGCCACACGGGCCACTGCGACGGCGTGGGCCAGTGTGCCCGGACGTGGGCGCCTCCCGCGGTAGTGCTCATTCCTGCAGGCTAAGGGGGATCCGGGCGGCCCGGCATCGGCTCCCAGGAGTGATGCGCGGTACTCCCTGGGGTGTACCGGGCGGGGTCCTGTGGTGTGCCGGAGTCGCGGCGGGCCCCGGCATGCCAGGACGTCAGCCGGCCAGCCATTCGCCGGTCTCGACGCTCACCAGGCCGTGCCGGGCCGCCTCGATCACCGCCTCACGCTGCGAGTGCACGCCGAGCTTGCCGAGCACGCTGCGCACGTGGCTGCGGGCGGTGCTGCGCGTGACGCCCATGGCCTTGGCCAGCGCCTGCGTCGACTCGCCGCGGGTCAGGCGGGTGAGCACCTCGCGTTCGCGCGGGGTGAGGAACCGCGCCGCCCTCTGCGCCTGGCGGCGCGGCCGCCGCACGGCCCCGGCATCGCCGTGCGTCGCGGCGTGGTCGACCACCACCTCGCCCGCTTCGACCCGCTGGAGCAGTGCCAGGATGTCGTCCGCCTGGCGGCCCTTGTCCGCGAACCCGCGCACGCCCGCCGCCAGCCCCGCCTCCAGGATCGGCCGGTCGAGATAGCCGGTGAGCACGACGAACCGCGTGCGCGGCGCGGCGCCCCGCAGGCGGGGCATCCACTCCAGCACGTCGCCCTGGGGGAAGCGCAGGTCGACCAGGCACACGTCGGCGTCGCGGCCGCGCAGCACCGGCAGCAGCTCGGGCGGCGAGTAGGCCACGCCCACCACGACGTGGCCCGCGTCGGCCAGCACCAGCGAGAGCGAGTCGGCGAACATCGCGTGGTCGTCGCACACGATGAGCCTCATCGGCGAGCCCGTCCGGGTTCGGCGGACGCGGCGGCCGACGCGGCGACGGGCGAGGGCGGCGCCGACGGCAGCAGCAGGCGGACGCGGGCGCCGCCCGTCTCGCCCGTGCGGATCTCCAGGCTGCCGCCGTGGCCGGACACGATGTCGTGCACGATGCCCAGCCCCAGGGACGACCGTCCCGGCAGGGCCGCGTGCCGCGCCGCGGCCGTCCGGGCGCCGGCGGAGCCGAAACCGGGGCCGTCGTCGTCCACCTGCACGATCACCCAGCCACCCTCGGCCGTGACCCGCACCTCGACCCGGCTCTCGGCCACCCGGCAGGCGTTGTCCAGGACGTTGCGCAGCGCCCGCCACAGCGCCACCGCCTCCATGTGCGCCCACGCCTCGGCGCCGCCGAACAGGATGCGGCGCGGCGTGGCCAGACGCAGCCCGGTGACGACCTCGGCGGCCAGCTCGTCCACCCGGACGCGCTCGGGCCCGGGCGGCGGCCGTGTGCCGTCGGCCGGGCCGTCGTCGGCCTCCAGCCGCCGCAGCAGGTGGTCGAGCCAGCGCGTCTCGCCCAGCAACTGCTCGACGCGGGCGCGGCTGCCCGCCCCGATGTCGTCGGCGGTCGCCACCGCCGAGGCGAGCATGATGATCGTGCCGAGCTCATGGCGGATGTCGTGGCGCAGCCGGCGCCGCCACAGGTCACCGTCGGCCGCCGCGTCGGCGTCGGCGTCGGCGGCACGCACGCCGCGTGCCCGCTCGTCGTACCCGGCGGCCGGCGGCGGAGCGGCGGAAAGGGCCGCCGGCCGCACCGGTTCCGTCGGGGACGACCGAGACTGCCCGTTGTCCATGGGGTGACCCCCGTCCCGTTTTCAGCACCCAGTAGACCGTCGCCCGCGCCACGTCGCATGTCCAGTCAATTGACCGCAACCGACCAGCGGCTGACCAGAAGCGGACAGGGTAAAAAATCAGTAAACCGATCCTATTGTTAGTGAGACGGATGGTTGGTGCCGTAGCCCCGCCGACATCATTTCCTCTCCTCGGCGTGGCTGGTATGTGCATTCCGGCGGATGTGGTCCGGGTGCTCTTTGGCAATCGCCCCGAAGCTACGATTATCTTTCCTTGAAGCTGCCGCACTGGTGCTCAGTGTGGCGGTGTCTTCGCTGCTCACAGGTCCGTAACGGGCTTCGAGAGGTCTTCCTGGACGCTGGCGCCGGAATCGAAAATGATCGACGTTTCGCTGGCGCCGGACGTCGGGCGGGTGGCCGCCCCCAGCGAACACCTCGATCCTCGGGTGATCGAACGACCTCCGGAACGCGCGCGCACCCTCATTCCGTGTCGTCCGGGCCGGGCCTTCCGAGGCCGGACGCCGCGCGCCGCCGGACCCGCCAGGTAATAGAACTCCAACCCTGGCAGCAATTCCCGCTCGACAATCTCGGCTCCTGGATCGCCGCGATTCCCGAGGCGTCGCCGATGTGCCACGACGCCGCCTTTCTTCCGGACGTCGACGGCCGTGCGGTGCTGAACTGCAACGACGCCCGGCTGGTCGCGGTGCCGTCCCGGCGGACCAGGCGCCTGGCCGACAACCGCCCGGACGTGATGGCGGTGCGGCCCACGAGCCTTCTGGCATCCGGTCCGCTCCACGTACCCGCCTGCCGTGACGGCGAGCGGCGGCCTGGGGGCGACGTGCCCGGCGGGAACCCGGCACGCCGAAACTCGGTTGACATTGGGGGTTTTATAACGAAATGTCCGGGGAGGGGGTTGTTGATCGTGTGCGCCCGCGTTCGTTTTGAATGCGGGTGGATCTTGTACTGTGTAGGGTCTTGCCTGCTTGGCAGGGTTGTGGGCGCCGGGGGGAATGAGTGCGCAGGCTTGGTGCGGTGGGGCACCGGATCGACGTGACGGCACGCGCGATGCGGCGGATGTCCCGCCTGCGGCTCGGTCTGATGATCGCCGCGTTGACGTTGGTCGTGGTGGGCATGGAGGTCGCCGCGCTGCAGCTCGGCTCGTTCGAGCTGCCGCTGCCCAAGAACCAGGCGGTGGCCGACCCGGCGGACGGCGGCGGCCGCTGACGCCTCTGCGGCGGCGCCGCGGTGCGGTCATGCGACCGCATCAGGGCTACCGGCGGGCGTTGTGCTCCCGCATGACCGACTGGAGGTCGGGACGCCCGGCGCGGCCGTCGGCGTCGGCCAGGGTGGGGCAGGCCGACTTCCGCTGGCGGCCCCAGGAGTAGGACACGTCCATCGGCGGGTCCGGCACCAGCCGGTCCCAGCGACGCAGGATGGCGCGCAGCTGCCCCTCGGTCGGCAGCCGGAACCGGTACGTGCCGTCGGCGCAGCTCTGCCCGAACGTCTGGAACACCGGGACGATCACCCGGCGCGGTATCCCGGCGGCACCGGCCATGCGGACCATCCGGTCGATCTCGCCGAGGTCGCAGCCGGGACGCGGCCGCGCGCACGGGTACGGGTCGAGCCCGACCAGGTCCACGCCGGTCCGGGCGGGCGCGACCGCGCGCATCGGCTGCCAGTCGGTGAGCGAGACGAACGAGACCTGGCCGGGGGCGTGCCGCCGCACGTACTCGGCGCGGCGGCGTATCTCCCCGGCCACCCAGGGGCACGCGCCGGGGTTCGGCTCGTCCGACAGGTACCAGCCGTACACCCCGGGATGGCCGGCCAGGCGGCGCACGGCCGCGGTGAACTCCTCGAACGGCAGCTCGAACGGGCCGCACGTGGAGTTGCCGACCCACAGCAACGCCCGCATGCCGTCCGGGACGCCGCGCACCGGCCACTCGTCCGGCTTGACGTCCACCACGTCGTAGCCGAGCGCCCGCAGCCGTGCGAAGTCGTGCGGCGCGGTGTTGAGCGCGAGGTGGCGGGTGCCGCCCGGCCGGGCCGAGGGACCGCCGGGCGTGGCGGACGGCCCCCGGTACGACCCGCCGCTGTCGGACGGGCCGCGCCGGGCGTGCACCACCAGCCCCGCCACCAGCCCCGTTACCAGCACGGCGAGCGTCACCGCCGCGGCGACCCCGGACCTGATCCGCATCGGGCTTGCGCGCCGGGAACCGTCAGGCCGCCGAGCCGGGTTCCTCGGCCGCCCGGGGAATCGGGTCCGCGAGCACCGCGCCCGGTCCTCCCGCGACCGGCCGGGGCAGGGCGGGCACCCTGAGGCCGAGGACGTGGCGGGCGGTGTGGACGAGCGTCCGCAGGGTGGCGCGCAGCGACGGGTCCCGCAGGTAGAGCGCGTCGACGGCGGCGCGGGCGGGCACGACCTGCCGGATGTACTCCGTCAGGTCCACCTCACGGCCCGGGGTCAGCACGGCGTCGTCGGACAGGCGGACCTGCGAGAAGCCGGTCATGCCGGGACGGTGGTCGAACACCCACCGGTGCGCCTGGTCGTAGTACACCGCCAGCTCGTAGGTCTCCGGACGCGGGCCGACCAGTGTCATCTGCCCGCACAGCACGTTGACCAGCTGCGGCAGCTCGTCCAGCGACCACGCGCGCAGCACCCTGCCCACGCGCGTGACGCGTGGGTCGTGCCGGGCGGTCACCGTGAGACCCGCGGCGTCGCGCCGCATGGAGCGGAACTTGTACATGGTGAAGGGCCGCCCGCCCTGTCCCACCCGGACCTGCCGGAAGATGCCGGGGCCACGGCTGGTCGCCCGCACCAGCAGGTACAGCAGCAGCAGGGGCACGCACAGCAGCACCAGCCCGGCCGCCGCGCCCGCGACGTCCAGGGCCCGGCGGGCACGCGAGGGCGGAACGCCGGCGGACGGGACGACCGGACGGGCCACGAGCCCGCCTTCCGAGACCGGCATGGCGGTCACCTCTTCCCTGTGAGTCTCTGGTTCCGGGCGGCCCTGTCGACGCGGGCGAACCACGCCAGCAGCGCCACGGTGGTGGCGACGAACGACACGGAGGTGGCGACGGCCGCGCCCACCGCCCCGTAGCGCGGGATCAGCAGCGCGCCGCACGTCACCACGACGACCAGGCCCACCGCCTGGCCCATGGACGCCGCGCCCGGCCGTCCCACCCCGTACAGGCAGGCCGTGACCAGGCCGGTGACGCCGAAGGTGACGACCCCGGCCAGGCGGATGTGGGTGGGCGTCACCGCGTCCTGGAACGCGTCCCCGAACACCCACGGCAGCGCGGTGCCCGCGACCAGCGCCGGCGGCAGCGCCGCCAGGACCGACACGCCCAGCGCGGGCAGGATCAGGCGGCGGGTGCGGCGGATCGCCTCGGCCCGGTCCGCCCGGGCGAAGTCGGGATACAGGACGTAGTTGACGGCCAGGCCGGGCAGCTGCACCAGCTCGGCGAACTTGCTGGCGACCGTGTAGACGCCCAGCACCTTCGGCCCGGCCAGCCCGCCCAGCAGCGCCATGTCGAACCGCAGTTGCAGCAGGTCGATGAGCTGGCCGAGGTAGCCGCGGTAGCCGTACCCGACCATGTCGCGGGCCAGGCGCGGGTCGAACCGGCCCCAGCCGCGGAAGAACCCGCGGCGGGCCAGCCGCGCGGCGATCCACGCGGCCGCCGCCACGTCCGCCAGCACCAGCGCGGCGACCAGCGCGCCGGGCCCGTACCAGCCGACGAGGATCACCAGGTAGAAGGGGAGGAACACGAACTCCTCCACGGCGATCGCCAGGTTGGCGCCGTTCAGGTCGTCGCGGCCCTGCAGCAGCCCCTTGCCGACCGACACGAACCCCTGCGTGACGCACGGCGCGGCGGCCGCCAGCGTCACCCAGTACGGGAACGCCTTGAAGAACGCCATGTGCAGCAGCGGCGCGGCGGCCAGCCACACCAGGCCGCTGAGCAGTGCGCCGGCGACCGTCAGCCAGACCAGGGTGGGACGCACCCGCGTCCCGTCGTGCTCGCGTCCCGACAGGAAGTACGGCGCGGCGACGGGCAGCCCCGCGCCCGCCAGGTGGCAGACGAGCGCGGGCAGGATCCGCACCAGCGTGAACGCGCCGACCAGCGCGGGCCCGCCGACCCGCGCGACCAGCACCGTGGCCAGGCCGAGCGAGGCCAGCGCGCCGAGGCGTCCGGCCATGTTCCCGGCCATCAGCGCGAGCACCCTGCCCGTGACGGTGCGCCCGGCGGTGCGCGCGGGAGGCGTCTCCGGGGCCGCGGGCCTGGGGCGGGCCTCGGTCATCGCGTCGCCTCCGGACGGCGGCCGAACGACTCGACCGCGGCGATCAGGCCGAAGAACGCCCAGCCGTGCCGGTAGTGGAGCACCTCGTAGAACAGCCCGGAGACCAGGAAGACGACGACCAGCGCGCCGAACAGCTCCGGCCGGGGCACCAGCCGCGCGTACTCGGGCGCGAGCCGCGGGCCCGGACGCGCGATGCGCACGCATCTGAGCAGCAGGAGGAACACCAGGACGATCAGCGCGATCCCGCCGAGGAACCCGCGTTCCAGCACGGCCGCGATGTAGTCGTTGTGCGCCTCACGGACGTAGGCCTCCTGGTTCTCCAGCGTCCGGGCCTCGGTCTGCGCCGGGCCGATGCCCCACGGATGCGGCTGCTCGCGGATCATGCGGAGGGTCGTGCCGGTCACCGTTCCGCGCGACTCGGCGCTCTCCCCGGTGCTCCGCCCGATCGAGTCGCGCAGGACGGGCGAGGCGGCGCTCGCCCGGTCCAGGTACGGTTGGACGTCGACCTGCGACAGCGCGGCCACGGCACCGCCGCCCAGCAGCGTCACCAGGCACCCGGCGGCGACGGCGTGGTGCGCCCTGCCCTCCCGCACCATCCGCCACAGCCCGCCGGCGACCGTGGCGAGGACGAGGGCGAGCACGCCGCCGTTGGAGCCGGTCAGCAGCTCCGCCGCGATCAGCACCGCGCACACCGCCCAACGCCGCCACGCCGTCTCGGGGAACCGTGTGGCGCGCGCGATGAACAGCGCGCAGATCAGCCAGTTCGCGGCGTAGTTGGCGTCGCCGAAGGTGAACTGCAGGCGCTCGCCGTCGGGTTGCTTGCCCGACAGCGCGTCCTGGCCGGTCACGAACCCGGCGAGCATGAGGAGGGCGGAGAACACGCCGGCGCACACCCAGGCGCGCAGCGCCACGCGCAGCAGCCGCGCGTCCCGGCCGAGGTTGGCCAGGCTCACCGCCCACAGCAGCACGAACAGGTCCTTGACCAGCGTCAGCGGGCCGACGTCGTTCACCACCGCGGCGATGCCGCCCGCCAGGACCGTCAGCAGCGTCGGCACCAGGAACGGCCAGCGCACCGGGACGCCCAGCGACGCCGCCCACAGCAGGGTCGTCACCGCCAGCACGACCAGCACCAGGTCGGGCAGGCCGGTGTTGCCGGGGCCGGGCGGCAGCCCGAACGGCATGAGCAGCGGCAGCGAGGCGATGCCCGCGACCAGCACCACCGCGACCACCGGCAACCCCCGAGGACGCTCCCCGGGCGGCTCGTCCGCGCGGCGGGTCCCGGGTCGCGGCGGCCCGGCGGCCATCGTCGTCCTGATCATCGTGTGGTGTCGTCCCGTCACCGCCGGTGCGGCCGGGTGGACGCGCCCCGGTACGTCTCGTCGAGCACCTCGCCCAGGTGGCGCGGGCTGAACCAGTCGCCCACGTGGGCGCGGGCGCGGACGGCCATGCGGGCGGCGGCGGACGGGTCGTCCAGCAGCGCGGCGATCGCGACGGCCAGCGGCTCGGGATCGTCCGGCGGCACCAGCAGGCCAGTCTCGCCGGGCAGCACCAGGTCGTGGTTGGACGACACCGCCGTGGCGACCAGCGGGATCCCCGCGCCGATCGCCTCGACCAGCACGCACGGCAGCCCCTCGGTGTACGTCGGCATCGCCATGACGTCGAAGGCGGGCAGCACCTCGGCCACGTCGTCGCGGTGCCCGAGCCAGCGCATCCGGCCGTCCACGCCCAGCCTGGCGCTGAGCCTGGCCATCTCCTCGGTGAGCGGGCCGCCGCCCACCCACAGCCCGAACACGTCCTCCGGCAGCCGCGCCAGCGCCCGGGGGAGCAGGTGCGGCCCCTTCACCGGGGCGAGCCGTCCCACCGATCCGACGACCTTGACGCCCAGCGGCAGGTCGAGACGCCTCCGCGCCTGGGCACGCGCACCGGAGGCGGCGGCGTAGGCGTCGACGTCCACGGCGGGGTAGGACAGGCGGATCCGTTCGGGCGTGGCCAGTCCGAGCCGCAGCGCGGTGGTCGCCGTCTGCGACCCGACGGCCAGGAACGCGTCGGTGTGTTTGGCCGCCATGCGCTCCATGCGTATGTAGGCGCGGCGCCGCGGCCACGACTGGTAGTCGTGGAAGGGGAAGCCGTGCCAGGTGTGCACGATGCGCGGCACACCCGCACGGGCCGCCGCGAGCCGTCCGATGAAACCGGCCTTGGAGCTGTGGGTGTGGACGACGTCGTAGCGTCCCTCGGCCAGGACGCGGGTCAGGGTGCGCAACGCGGTCAGGTCGTCGCGCGGGGAGATCTGCGGCACGAGCGGCCGCACCTGCGCGACCTGCATGCCCGCCGCGTGGGCGCGCGCGGTGAGGTCACCGGTCGCGGCGTTGGCCACCGCGTCGTCCCCGTAGCGCACGCCGGCGCGGTCTCCGCCGGACGCGCCGGCGGCCTTGCTGTCGATGCCGACGCCGCCGGTGAACACGGTGCGTTCGTAGGCGTCGGGGTCCAGGGCGAGCAGCCCGTTCAGGGCCACGTGACCGGCCCCGCCGTTGAAACGGGTGATCACCGTCGCCACTCTCAGCTTGCGGTCGTTTCGCACGGGCACCTCACAGAGCGGGCAGGGACGGACGCGCGTGCCCGCCGGACGGACGCGGACGCCGCACGGGCCGGTACTCGGGCAGCAGGCGGCACAGCAGCAGCCGCACCCGCGCGTCGTCGCCGTGCCCGGCGGCCTCGGCGAGTTCGTCGAGCAGCGGCGGCAGCCCGGCGGGCGGCGGCGCGGGCCGGGTGCCCCAGATCCGCGGATGCGCGGTGGGGACGCGCCGCTCGCAGTCGGCGAACGTCTTCTCGGCGAGCTTCTCGCCCGGCCCCAGGCCGCTGAACCGGATCGTCACCTCGGGCCGCCGCAGCTGCGCCGCATACCGGTGCACCAGCTCCACGACCGGCAGGGGGCTGCCCATGTCCAGCGCGAACGTCTCGGCCTCCTCGGCGAGGGCGGCGGCCTCCAGCAGCAGCCCGGCGGCCTCCGCGGCCGTCATGAAGTGGCGCGCCACCTCGGGATGGGCGACGTCGACGACCTCGCCGCACGAGATGCGGTGCGCCACCGCGTCCAGCAGCGGCCCGCCCGCGTCGATCACGTTGCCGAGCCGCACGGCGGCGAAGCGGGTGGGGCCGCCGGTCGCCGCCTGGAGCAGCAGTTCCCCCAGGCGCATCGTCGCGCCGAGCACCGAGGTGGGGTCGGCGGCCTTGTCCGACGACACCAGCACCAGCCGCGCCGCCTCGTGCCGCAGCGCGCCGTCGACGACGTGCCGGGCGCCGACGACGTTGTCGGTCACGCCGCGGCACGGGTCGTGTTCGACGCTGGGCAGCTCGTTGCGCGCCGCCGCGTGGAACACCAGCTCCGGCCTGGCGTCGCGGAAGAACCGTTCGACGGCGGCGCGGTCGCGCACGTCGGCGCGCACCGGCCGCGCCCCGGGCAGGTCGAGCGCCAGCCGGGACAGGCCGTCGGCGTCCTTGTCGACCAGGCACAGCGCCGCCGGTCCGAGCGGGGCGACGCCGCGGCACAGCGCCGACCCGACCGTGCCGCAGGCACCGGTGACCAGCACGCGGCGTCCGCGCACGTGCCGCCGCGCCCGCACGCCCGGCACGGGCACCTCGGCGCGGCCCAGCAGGGCGGCCATGGGGTCCTGTTCCCGGGACTGTTCCGGGGGGTGCCGCCGGGCGGTGGGACGGCGGCGACGCGGGAGCCCTGCCATGTCAGCCTCGCGACCGCAGGGCGCCGGCCAGCGCGTCGACCACCCGGTCCTGCGCGGCGTCGCCGAGCCGCGGGTACAGCGGCAGCGAGAGCAGCCCCTCGGCCACCCGGTCGGTGGCGGGCAGCGGGCCGAGCTCGTGGTCGTCCAGCAGGTCCCGGTACACGGTGAGCCGGTGCGCCGGGATGAAGTGCACCGACGTCGACACGCCCGCCTTCTCCAGCTCGGTGATGACCGCCTCACGTCCGGGCACCCGCACCTGGTAGAGGTGCCAGGCGTGCTGGACGCCCTCGCCCAGGTCGCGCTGCGGCAGGACGACCCCGGGCAGGCCGCGCAGCGCCTCGTCGTAACGGGCGGCCAGCTCGGCGCGGCGCCGCTGCCACTCGGGCAGGGCGTGCAGCTGGGCGCGTCCGATGGCGGCCTGGACGTCGGTCATGTTGGCCTTGAGCCCGAGCTTCTTCACGTCGTACGACCAGCTGCCGCCGGGCAGGTAGCGGCGCCAGGAGTCCTTGCTCATGCCGTGCAGCCGCAGCGAGCGGACCCGCTCGGCGAACGCGGCGTCACGGGTCGCCACCGCGCCGCCCTCGCCGATCGGCAGGTTCTTGGTGGCGTAGAAGGAGAAGCACGCGGCCTGCGAGTCCGCGCCGACCGGCACGCCGCCGCGCGCCGCGCCCGGACCGTGCGCGACGTCCTCCACCACGCGCGAGCGGTCCAGCCCGGCCGCCCCGGCCAGCGCGGGCACGTCCACCGGGTAGCCGGCCTGGTTCTGCACCACCATCGCGGCGGGCCTGGCGCGGGCGGCGGCGGCCTCGACGGTCGCGGGGGACGGCACCAGCGTGTCCTCGTCGATGTCGACCAGCACCGGGCGGTGCCCGGCGTGCAGGATCGCGTTGATCGCGCCGCAGAACGTCAGGCTCGGGGTGAGCACGGCCGAGCCGGGCGGCAGCTCCAGGGCGCGCAGGCTCAGCTCGATCGCCGCGGTGCAGGACGCCACCGCCACCACGTGCTCGGCGCCCAGGAAGTCGGCGAAGTCCTGCTCGAACTCGGCGGTCTGCGGGCCGGTGGTCACCCAGCCGGAGTCCAGCACCTTGACGACGGCGTCGCCGACCTCGGCGGCGAACGAGGGAAGGGAGAACGGGACGGTGGTCTGGCCGGCGCTCGTGCTCATATGTGCGTCACCCCTGGCTGGTGGTCCTGTGCGTGCTGGTCGTGCGTGTCGCGGTCGTGTGTGTCGTGGTCATGCCTGTCGTGGCCGTTGCGTGCGGTGGTCCGGCGGGAGAGCGACCTCCCGCGGGAGACGGCGACGACCCCGAGCAGCGGCCAGCCGGACGCGGCGACCAGGTCGCGCACCGACTCCAGCGCCGCCGCCCGGGTCAGCGGGCCGACCACCGCGACCACGCCGGTCCGCTCGCCCGCGCCCGGGTCGACGTCCTCGAACGCGTGCACGTGGCACAGGCCCTCGCCGGCGACCCTGCCGTTGGGCGTGGACGGAGCCGGAGCGGCGACCGTCGTCCGGTCCCCGTACACCGCCGCGGCCACCGTCGACACCAGGTCGGCGGGCAGCGGCCCGGACCCGGTGGTGACCAGGGCGACCCGGCGGACCCGGACGCGCCGGGCCGACAGCCGCATCCGCCGGCCCAGATCGGCCCGCGCCGCCGGGCCCCGGTCGGCCCACCCCAGCAGCGGCGCGCCCAGCCGCCGCGCCACCCGCCGCTGCCCCGGGACGGTCGGCCGGAACATCTCGATGACGACCGCGACCAGCACCCCGGCGACCAGCCCGGTCAGCCCCGCGACCGCCGACATCATCACCGCCGGGTCCGACGGCGGCTTCAGCACCGCGGGCTGCACGAACGACGCCGTCCCCGAGGTGGTCAGCCGGGTGCGCAGCTCGGTGCGGGTGGTGCGCAGGTCGCTCAGCTCGGCCTGGACGCGTTCGCGCTCGTTGGCCGCGTCGATGTCGGGCGGCGTGGCGGCGGCGCGCCGCGACAGCGGGCCCAGCCGTCTCTCCAGGTCGCGCATCCGCCGCTCGATGCCGGCGAGCTGGGTGCTGATCGGGCCCTGGTCGGACCGGTTGATCTCGACGACGACGGCCCGGCCGAGGGCGTCGGTGAGCCGCCGCGCCACCCGCGGGTCGGTGTCGCGCACCGACAGTTCGACCACCGTGGAGGCGCCCAGCCCGGCCACCGTGATCCGCTCGGCGACCGCGTCCGGTTTGCGGACGACGCGCTGCTCGCCGAGCACCCGCTCCAGCAGGGCGCGGCCGGTCGCGAACGCCTTGACCTGGCTGACCGCCATGCTGACGCCCGCGTCGCCGGCGGCGGCGTCGGCGGCCCGCCCGCCGGCCTGCAGCCGCGCGGTCGCGGTGTGCTGCGGCTCCTGCCGTCCCACCACGACCGCCACCAGGACCAGCGGGACCAGCAGCATGCCCAGCAGGAGCGGCCAGTACCCGCGGACGACCCGCGCGGCGACTTCGTCGATCTCCACGATCACCCCTCCGGCGTCCTCGCGCCGAGGGTCTCAGCGCCCGCCGGGCGACGGATCACCCATCGATACGAGCGCGCCCTACGTCTTTTGCAGGGGCCGAGGGATCGCGCAGGTCGGTGGGACGGGATGGACGCGCCGCCGCTAGCCGCGGTCGCCCGGGCGCATGCCGGCGCGCATCGCCAGGGTGATCGCCTCCAGCACCGAGTGGACGTCCAGCTTGGCCAGCAGGTTCTGGGTGTGGGTGCGGACGGTGTTGGCCGACAGTCCCAGCCGCGCGGCGATCTCCGCGCGGTTCAGCCCGTCCACCAGGCACTGCAGCACTTCGCGTTCGCGCGGGGTGAGCCCGGCCGGCAGCCGCGTGCCGCCCTGCCCGGCGTCGTCGTCCAGCAGCCGCCGCAGCACGTCGCCGAGCACGTCCGGCGGGATCCAGCCGCCGCGCCGGGCGGCGCCGCGGACCACCCGCGCCACCAGGTCGGCGCCCTCGGTCTTGACCAGGAACCCGACCGCGCCGCGCCGCACCGCCCGCACGATCGCGTCCACCTCGTCGGTCGCCGTCAGCACGACCACGCGGACGTCCGGGTGCCGCTCGCGCACCCTGTCCAGCACGTCCAGGCCGCTCTCCGCGCCCAGCGACAGGTCCAGGACGATCACGTGCGGCCGTTCGGTCGCGGTCAGCGCGAGGGCGCGCCGCCCGTCGGGGGCGACGGGCAGGACGACGAGGTCGGGTTCCCGGCTCAGCCGGGCCGCGAGGGCCTCGGCGAACAGCGCGTGATCGTCCACGATCAGGACGCGGATGGGGGGCTGCATGCCAGGACGATGCCCGCCCTGCGGCGGGCGCGAATCCTGCGAACGCCGTTCCACGGCCGAGTCCGGCCTGGGAATCTCACGGGCCGCATTCTGGGCGTGCCGTTCGGTGGCCGGGGAACGGGGCGTAAGGAGAGGCGCGGCGGCGTTCTCCGGACATGCCGGGCACAGGGGAAGAACTGCGTGCGCGGACGCCCGAGGCGGGGCGGAAGTTGACGCCGGTCCGGAGGCGGCCAGGCGCGGACGGCGGACATTGACCCCTCACGGTCCGTTGCCGAAGCTTTTTCCTGTCGAGAAGGCGCGAGGCAGGGGGAAACGACCGTGAAAGTCCTGATCACCGGTGGTGCCGGTTTCATCGGCAGCACGATCGCCTCGGTGTTCGCCGAGCGCGGGGTCACACCCGTCGTGCTGGACAGCCTGGTCACCGGACGGCGGGAATTCACCGACGGCAGGATCTTCTATCGCGGGGACGTGGGCGACGGCGCGCTCGTCGACCAGATCTTCCGCGACCATCCCGACGTTTTCGCGGCGGTGCACTGCGCGGCGCTCATCGTGGTGCCCGAGTCGATGGCCGATCCGCACCGCTACTACCAGGTCAACCTGTCCAAGACCATCGAATTCACCGGGCATCTGGTGCGCAACGGATGCGACCGGCTGATATTCGCCTCCACCGCCGGAATGTACCGGCCCGAGGACGACCTCTCGGTGCGGGAGACCTCGCCGCTGGAGCCGAAGAACCCCTACACGCGCTCGAAGATGATGGCCGAGCTGGCACTGGCCGACTTTGCCGCCGCCTACCCGCTGCGGGTCGTCTCCCTGCGCTATCTCAACCCGATCGGCGCGGACCCGCGGCTGCGCACCGGCCTGCAGCACCGCCGGCCCTCGCACGCCCTCGGCAAGATGATCGAGTCGTACGAGAACGGCGAGCCGTTCACCATCACCGGCGTGGACTGGGCCACCCGCGACGGCACGGCGATCCGCGACTACATTCACGTCTGGGACATCGCCCGCGCCTTCTACGAGACGGCCGTGCGGTTCGACTCGGTCCTTCCCCCGCTCGGACCGGGCGGCCCCGGAAAGCCTTCCGGCGGCTACGAGGTCATCAATCTCGGCACCGGCGACGGAATCACCGTGCGGGAGCTGGTCGACGCCTTCCGGGTAGTCGTCGGCGACGAATTCCAGGTGCGTGAGGCACCCGCCCGTCCGGGGGACGTGGTCGGCGCTTTCGTCGATCCGGCAAAGGCCGAGGAACTGCTCGGCTGGAAGCCCGAATACAGCGTCGAGGAAGCCATCCGCCATTCTCTGGAATGGGCGCGCCAGCGCCGCGCGCTCGACGTGGTCTGACATTTCCCGACCGTGTCGCGGCGCGGCCCGTCATGGGCGGCGTGACCCGTCATGGGCGGCGCGGCTCGTCACGGATCGCGGCGGGTGAGCGTCACCGGGAACTCGGTCACGCCGCGCACGAACGCGTTGCGCAGGATGCGCGGGCCCGTGTCGTCCGCCCACCGCGCGTCCGCCACCCGCGCGACGAACTCCTCGAAGAAGATCCGCAGCTCCAGGCGGGCCAGCGAGGCGCCCAGGCAGAAGTGCGGGCCCAGGCCGAACGCGATGTGGTCGCCGGGCGCGCGGGTCACGTCGAACTCGTCGGGACGGTCGAACACCGCCTCGTCGCGGTTGGCCGACCCGTACATCAGCAGCACCTGCGCGCCCGCCGGGATCGTCACCCCGGCCACCTCGGCGTCGCGCGTGGCCGTGCGGCACATGTTGAGGATCGGCGTCGTCCACCGCACGAACTCCTCCACCGCGCCCGGGATGAGGGACGGGTCGCGGCGCAGCAGCTCCCACTGGCCGGGATGCCGGATCAGCGCGTCCAGCGCCGTCGCGATGACGGTGCGGGTCGTCTCGGCGCCGCCGACGAGCAGCAGCAGCGCCTCGTGCGCCAGATGCTCGTCGTCGTACACCGGCTCGCCGGGACCGGCGTTCGACCACACCGACAGCAGGTCGCCGGCCGGGCAGCCGCGCCGCTCCTTGGCCATCTCCAGCACGGCCAGCGCGAACTCGGCCGCGGCCTGCGTCGCGTCCGCCGTGACGTAGCGCAGCCCGCCCCCGGCGAACACCGCCGTCTCCGACCAGCGCACCAGCTGCGGCCACGACTCCTCGGGGAAGCCCAGCAGCCAGCCGATCACCCGGGCGGGCAGCGGCGCCGCCAGCGCCGGGACCGCGTCCACGGTGCCGCGCTCCAGCGCGTTCTCGACGCAGTCCACGGCGGTCGCGCGGATCCGGTCGGCGTAGCGGGCCACGCCGCGCGGCGTGAACCGCTGGTACACCATGCGGCGGCGCAGCATGTGCTCCGGATCGTCCAGGCCGATCATGGACGGGTCGGACGGCAGCTGCGGACGGTAGCCGCCCGCGTTGCTCCACAGCCGCGGGTCGCGTTCGATGGCGAAGACGTCCGCGTGCCGGGCGACGCCCCACAGCCCGTTGGCCTCGTCGTGGTAGACGGGCGCCTCCGCGCGCAGCCGCGCGTACACCGACCACGGGACCGTCGCGTACATCTCACCGTCGAGCAGGTCGACCCTCATGACTCACCCAAGCAAGCGATAGGTTGCATTCCCTGCCATCCTGACCGGTCGGCCCGCCCACGGCAAGGGCCCCGCGCGTATGCTTCCCGCGCCCCGTCCGGCTTCCCGCACCACCGGAGATCCACACGGCGCCGGATGCGAGAAGATGGGACGATCCCGACAAGGAGGCGCAGTGACCGGCGATGTGCGGATCACCGTGACGCGGACGCTGAGCAAGGAGCAGCAGGCCCGCCGCGAACGGCTGCTCGACGCGGCCCGCCGGCTCGCGCACGAGGGCGGCTACCACGCCGTCACCATGCACGACGTCGCCGACCGCGCCGGGGTGGCCCGCGCGACCGTGTACCGCTACTTCGCCACCAAGGACCACCTGCTCACCGAGGTGGCGGCCACCTGGGCGCACCGCATCACCGCCGACATCGACGCTCTGGCGGTCGGGGAGA
This sequence comes from Actinomadura sp. NPDC047616, assembly GCF_040642915.1. Classification (NCBI taxonomy): domain Bacteria; kingdom Bacillati; phylum Actinomycetota; class Actinomycetes; order Streptosporangiales; family Thermomonosporaceae; genus Actinomadura; species Actinomadura sp. NPDC047616. The sequence continues at coordinate 73,922 of NZ_JBEYTB010000014.1, read as the reverse complement.
CGCCGGTGGAACGGCTGACCGCGCTGCTGGAGCGGATCGTGCGCGTGGCCGCCGAGGAGCGCACCCTCACCTCGGCCATCATCCAGGCGGTGACGTCGGACGACCCCAGCGTCGACGACGCGCGCACGGTGCTGTTCCTGTTCGTGCGCGACCGGCTGTCGGCGGCGATCGGCGGCCCGGTGCCGGAACGGGACGAGATCGAGATCGTGCTCGGGCACGTCCTGCTGGCCGCGCTGGTCAGCCTGTCGTCGCTGCGCCGCCCGGTCGAGGAGGTCGCCCTGATGGTCCGCACCGCCGGCCGGATGGTGCTCGCCGGAGCCCTCGCGGCCGCCCCCGCCCGTCCCGAGACGCCGGACAGCCAGGAGAACTAGGCGTCGGAAGACTGCGCGCCGGGGAGCCTGGCCCCGGGAAGCAGGGCGCGGCCGATTGGACCGACGTCCCGGCGGTCGATTGGACCTTCGACGCGGGGACGTGCCGGGCATAGCGTCGCATGTCGTGAGTCATCCGCTGTTGTTCCTGCTCGCCGCCACGACCCTGGTCGTCATCCCCGGCCCGAACCACCTGTACATCATCACCCGCAGCGTCGCCGAGGGACGGCGCGCCGGCGTCGTCTCCGCGCTCGGCGTCGAGAGCGGCACGCTCGTGCACGTCGCCGCGGCCACCGCCGGGCTGTCCGCGCTGGTCGCCGCGTCCGCTACCGCGTTCTCCGCGCTGCGCTACGCGGGCGCCGCGTACCTGGTCTACCTGGCGATCCGCACCTTCCGGGCCCGCGACGAGGGCGACGCGACGCCCCTGCCGCCGCAGCCGCTGCGCCGCGTCTACCTCGACGGCCTGCTGGTCAACGTGCTCAACCCCAAGGTCGTGCTGTTCTTCCTGGCGTTCCTGCCGCAGTTCGTCGACCGCGGCGCCGCCGTCCCGGTCCCGGCCCAGATCGCCGTGATGGGCCTGGTCACCGGGCTGATCGGAGTGGTCAGCGACATGGTCTACGCGGTGGCGGCCGGGTCGATCGGCGCCTGGCTGCGGGCCCGTCCGGCCTTCCGGCGGCGGCAGCGGCACGCCACCGGCGTCATCTATCTGGGCCTCGGCGCGGCCGCCGTGCTCGCCGGGCCCCGCCGCGCCTGACGCCTCGCCCGGTTGGTACGCGCCGTTTGTCACCCGACTGACAAACGGCGCGGTCCAATGGTGCGATCCGGCAGAAGCCTCACCGGATACGGACGAGTACTTTCAGTAGTCCCCGCTTCGCACGGGCATGGGAGGTGCGCACGGTGACCACGTCCGTCGGCGAACGCTCGACCCTCAAGCCCTGGGCCGGCGTCCCCCCGGAGATCGGCGAGATCTTCCGTCCCCATCTGGACGCCCTGGCCGAGGAGATGATCGCCGAGATCCTGCTTGGGATACCCGAGTACGCCCGCCCGCAGGACGAGGAGTACGCCCGGCTGGTGCGGCTGGCCGTGGAGGGCGCGCTGCGGCAGTTCGTCGACCTCATCGTCGATCCCGACGCGTCCTGGGAGTCGGTCGCCGCCGTCTACCGGGAGATCGGCTGGGCCGAGGCGCGCGAGGGCCGCGGCCTGGACGTGCTGCAGACCTCGCTGCGGCTGGGCGCGCGGGTGGCCTGGCGGCGCCTGGCCGCCGAGTCCGAGCACTACAACATCTCCCGCCGCACGCTGGCCAGCATCGCCGAAGGGATCTTCGCGTTCCTGGACGAGATCGCCCAGGCCGCCACCGAGGGCTACACCAAGGCGCGCGAGCAGGAGGCGGGCGAACTGGAGCACCGCCGCCGGCGCCTGCTGGACCTGCTGCTGGCCGAGCCGCCCGCCGCGCCGCAGGCCATCGCCGACATGGCCCGCCTGGCGCAGTGGCGGGTGCCCCGGACGGTCGCCGCCGTCGTGCTGTACGAACGCAGCCGCCGGCCCTTCCACCAGCCGTCGCTGCCGCCCGACGTGCTCTCCGACGTCAACCGGCGCGAACCCTGCCTGCTCGTCCCGGACCCCGACGGGCCCGGCCGCGCCCGCATGCTGGAGACGGCCCTGCGCCACTGGGTCGCCGCGCTCGGCCCCACCGTGCGCACCGAGGACGCGGCCAAGTCGCTGCGCTGGGCGCGCGAGGCGCTGCCGCTGGCCCGTCGCGGCATCCTGCCGTCCGACCGGCTCATCCGCTGCGCCGACCACATGCCCACGCTGGTGGTGTTCAAGGACGAGGAACTGGTGCGGGCCGTCGCCGACCTGCGGCTGGCGCCGCTGAAGGCGGTGCGCCCCCGGCACCGCGAACGGCTGGCGCGCACCCTGCTGGCCTGCCTGCAGAACGGGTTCAATGCCACCGAGGTCGCCGGCCGCCTGCACGTCCACCCGCAGACGGTGCGCTACCGCCTGCACCAGCTGGAGGAACTGTTCGGCGACCGGCTGTACGCGCCCGAGACGCGGCTGGAACTGGAGATGGTGCTGACCGTCTGGCTCAGCGCCCCGGACGTCGCCGACGACAAGGAGAGCGCGGTCGCGATGGAACGTCCGAACCGCGGCCCGCACGCCTCCCGCGCCGCCGCCGACCACTGACGCGTCCGCCCGGCGCCCGGCGGCTTGGCTCGCTCGCCGGGCGCCGTTCGGGACGCCCTCTACGCCAGGCGCAGGAGCCGCTTGAGGATGGACGGTTCCTTCAGCTCGCCGCCCACGGTCAGGGGAGTGCTGGCGGCGCCCGCCGTCACGGCGCCGAGCCGCGTGCCGTCGGCTGCCTGGCGCGGCGGATCCCCGGTGACGCGGACCGGCACGGTGAGCCCGGGCCAGCCGACCACCGTGACGGGGGCGGAGGCGCGCAGCGGCGTCTCCCCGCCCAGGCCGTCGTCGACCACCGCGACCTGTGCCCCCGCCGGGGCCAGCGTGACCGAGGTCAGCGTGTTCTCGGCGGCCACGACCAGCCGCTGCGCGACCGTCAGCGCGCCCATCGCGCTCGGCGTCCGCTGCCCCATGACCGCGCCCACGATCGTGGTCGGGACGTTGCCCACCCGCTTGCGCGCGGCGAAGACGTAGTTGCCGCCCGCCGCGTCGGTGTAACCGGTCTTGCCGCCGAGCACCCCGTGCTGCCCGACCAGGATGTTGCCGCCGGGACGCGCCGGCCGCCCGTCGTTGGGGACGTAGGTGCGGTTGGCCACGATCTCGGCGAACGCCGGGATCTTCATCGCCGCGGTCAGCAGCTTGACCTGGTCGGCGGCCGTGCTGACGGTGCGCGAGTCGTAGCCGCTGGGGTCGGTGTAGGTGGTGCTGGTCATCCCCAGTGACCGCGCGGCGTCGTTCATCTTGCGCACGAACGCCTGCTCGTCGCCCGAGTCCCAGCGGGCCAGCTCGTGCGCGATGTTGTTCGCCGACACGATCATCAGCGCCTCCAGCGCCTTGCGCTGGGTGAACGGCTGTCCCGCCACGACCTCGACGAGCGACTCGCCGCGCTGCTTGCGCGCGGGAAGCTGCGCGGCCTCCTGCGGGGAGATCCTGAACGTCGGACCCGGCGCGCCCGGCTGCAGCGGGTGGTCGCGCAGGAAGACGTACGCGGTCATCACCTTCGCCACGCTGGCCGTGGGGGTCGGCGCCTGCCCGCCGGACGACCCCATGGAGCCCACCCCCTCCACATAGAGGGTCGCCTGCCCCTGCCGTGGCCACGGAAGCGCCGGGGCGGCACCCCCGAAGGTGTGCTGGGTGGTCGGCAGGGTCAGACGCAACGTCGGCTCGGGGGTCGGCCGTATGAGCTGCCCTCCCACCAGCCCTGCGAGCAGCACGAGCAGGGCCACGACGGTGATCAGGCCGCGGCGCCGCCGCTTGCGTGGTCCCTTCGCGGGAGGCTGCTCGGGCTCCTGCGTTGCGGCCGGCTGGGCGGCCGCAGGCGGACCGTCTGGGGGTGGTGCCGTCTGCGGTGGGGGCGCTGTGTACGCCGGTGCCGCCGCAGGCGGGGCGGTCTGGGGCAGGGGATCCCGCTGCGTCGTCTCCGTGAAGCCCTCGGGAAGGAACGGAGGGGCCTCCGGCAGCGGCTGCTCCACCGTTGGCTGAGCCGAGCGGAATCCCTGGTGGGACGGCGGCTGCACCCGTACGGGCCACGACGGAGGAGCATTCCCCGGCTCGGGTGCTTCGCGCTCGGGGGCGGGACGGGTGAGCGCGGCGTCCTCAGCGGCAGGCGCGGGCTCCTGCGGTGCGGCCTGCTGCGGTGCCGGGTGCTCTGCGGGCTGCGGTGCGGGCTCTGGCTTCTCCTGAGCGGGCCGCTGAGGCGTGCTCTGCCTGAACTCGGCGTCAGCCGGCCGTTCCCTGAAGAACACCGGGCGTGGCAGGTCCGGAACGGTGGCATTGCTGGACGCGGCGGGCGGCTCCGCCTTGGGCGGAAGCCGGAACTCCGTGGTGGGCGTCCTACCGCCGTCCTCGCCGTCCTCGCCTTCTTCTTCGTCCTCTTCGGCTTCGTCGGCGTCCGCCTCGTCGGTCTCCTCGGCGGCGGAGCGGGGCTCGTCCTCGGGCTCCTCGCGGTCATCGGATTCGTCGGATTCGCCGGGTTCGTCCGCCCGCTCCGGTTGCTCGTCCTCGACGGCCTCGTCCTCGGGCTCAGCCGGCTCGGCGGATTCCGAGGACGGCTCCGGCTCCTCCTCGGCCTGCTCCTCGGCGGCCTGCTCCTCGTCGTCGCGGCCCTCGGCGTCGGCTTCCTCCTGCCGCCGCTCGGCTTCGGAGTCGGCCTCCTCTTCCTCCTGCTCGGACTCGTCCTCCGCCTGCTCGGGCTCGGCGGCCTCGGACGGCTGCTCCGGCTGCGCGTCCGCCTGCTCCTCAACGCCGTCCTGTGCCTCGGCGTCGTCCTCCGGCTCGACGCCGTCCTCCGGCTCGACGCCGTCCTGCGGCTCGGCGTTGTCCTGTGCCTCGGCGTTGTCCTGTGCCTCGGCGTCGTCCGTGGTGTCGGGCTCGTCCGTGGTCTCGGGCTCGGCCTCCGCCTCCGGCCGTGCCTCAGTGTCGGCCTCGGGCTCCGCCTCCGCCTCCGCGTCCGCCTCTGCCTCGGGCTCTCGTTCGGTTTCCGAGGAGCCGCCCTGGTCGAAGTCGGTGTCCGGTTTCGCGTCGGGTGCGGGGCCGTCCTGCGGGGGCGTCCCCGCAGGATCGTGCCGTGCGTCGTCGTCCAGCTCACGCGACGCGTCATTCACGGCGCGACCTCCTCGACTTCATGCCGGGCAGTTGGAGAAAAGACCGGGCAGGCGGGCGGAACGGTCTCGCCGACGACCCCCGTGCATCTGTCAAGATGCGCGGGTCCGCCCCCGGGTTCACACACATACGAAGCCTTGATCCGATTGTTGGTCAGGGCCGGTGTCCCCAGAACGCGTCGATGTCGGCGAACGAGCGCAGCGCGTCCTCCAGCGGCGCCGGGGTGACCTTGACGTTGCCGGTGAAGGGCACGTTGACCTCGTAGAGGAGGAATACCACGAACGCGACCGTGGCCGCGCCCACGAACGCCAACACGACCCGAACCGCCGGACGCGGATCGCCCCGCAGCATCGGCAGCACCACCACCAGCAGCCCGGTGGAGATGAGCGCGACCCACATCAGCGGGGGAATCCTGGTCCCGGCCAGCGACTCGCGTGAGCGCCGCGCGTCGAAAAGGGCGCTCACCGCTCGCAACGCGTCCTGGTACCGAATGGTGGCGCCGCCCGGCTGTGGAGAGATGTGCGTGATCTCGTAGCGCAACTGCCTCGCCAACTGCCAGGAGCGGGGGTGCAGCTCCCCCGTCTCGGCCATGGTCGGCCATTCCACGCGGATGACATGGGTGGTGTAGTCGCGCAGCTCGCTGCGCAGCCGCACCTCCTCCGGGCCGTCGATCGTCTGGGCGTACCAGTACAGGTCGAGGACGGCGTCGGTCTCCTGCACCACGCTGCGGCTCGCCTGGTTGATGGTCAGCCAGACGAACAGGCCCATCGTTATCGCCGTCAGCAGGAACGCGGACACCACCAGGACGGTGGTGAGCGCCCCGTACATCCCGAAGTCGTACCGCACCCGGGCGGGGACCGTCCGCTGGATCAGCAGCGCCCCCGCGACCGCCGCCGCTCCCGTCCCGAAGACGGCCAGGCAGCCCAGGAGCACGGTGGTCATGCGCTCGACCCTTCCCGGCGTCCACCGGCGATCGCAGGGGCAGGGCAAGGCTTTGCCGACTCGGGGTGGTCCGCTGGGAGCATCCGGACGCGGGAACGCGGTCGGGCCAAGAGTTGTGAGTGATCCGCGATCGTCCGGGTAAGGCCGAGATCGATCGGATCTGCAGAGACATCGACAGGGTCAACCTCAAGGGGTGAACGATGGCCACCAAGATCCGCGACATCATGACCGGTTCCCCGACGGCGGTCTCGCCGCAGGACGACATCGTCAGCGTGGCGCGCCGGATGCGCGACGAGGACATCGGCAACGTCCTGGTCGCCGAGGGCGACGAGCTGCGCGGCATCGTCACCGACCGCGACTTGGTGGTGCGCGGTCTCGCCGCGGGCGGCGACCCGGGCAGCACCAAGGTCGGCGGCCTGTGCAGCGACGTCACGGCCACGGTCGGGCCGGACGACCCGCCCGAGCGGGCGGTCGAGATCATGCGTGAGCGGGCGGTCCGCCGCCTGCCGGTGATCGAGAACGGCCGGCCGGTGGGGATCGTCTCCATCGGCGACCTGGCGGTGGAGAAGGAGGGCTCCGCCCTCGCCGACATCAGCGCCGCCAAGTCGAACCTCTGAGTGGGGTGGTGGAGGGCCCGGGACGCTGCTCCGTGCGTCCCGGGCCCTGTCGCGTCCGTCAGGCGGGGCGCGGCAGGGCGCGCAGCAGGCGCTCCACTTCCTCTTCCGTGTTGTAGTAGTGCACCGACGCCCGTACGGCACTGACGGCGCCGCTGGGATCGAAGCGCTGCTCCCCGCTGGTGATGCTCACGTTGACGCCCTGCTCCCGTAGCGCGAGCTTGACGTCGGCGGCCTCGTGCCCGTCCACGGTGAACGTGACGATGGCCGAACGACGCGCCCCGCGATCCAGGACGTTCACCCCTGGACGGGCCGCGAGCTCGTCACGCAGCCCCGCGGCCAGGGCGGTCACACGTTCCTCGATGGCCGCGACACCGAGCGCGACGGCGTAGTCGGCGGCCACGCCCAGGCCGATCTGCCCGGCGACGTAGCGTTCCCACGTCTCGAAGCGGCGGGCGTCGTCGCGGACGACGTACTCGTCCGGGGCCGTCCAGGCGGCCGAGTGCAGGTCGAGGAACGGCGGCTCCAGCGTCCGCAGGACGTCCCGCCGCACGTACAGCAGGCCCGTGCCGCGCGGCCCCCGCAGGAACTTGCGGCCCGTCGCCGACAGCATGTCGCAGCCGATCTCCCGCACGTCCACGGTGAGCTGCCCGACCGACTGGCACGCGTCCAGCAGGTACAGCGCGCCCGCCGCCCGCGTCAGCCGCCCCACCTCGGCCGCCGGGTTGACCAGGCCGTTGTGCGTCGGGACGTGGTTGAGCGACACCAGCCGCACGTCTCCCTTGGCCAGCTCGGCCTCCAGCGCCTTCAGGGAGATCTGGCCGTCGGCGTCGTCGGGCACCACCTCCACGCGGGCGCCGCGCGCCCGCGCGACCTGCTGGTAGGCGATGCCGTTGCTGGCGTACTCGCTGGTGGTGGTGAGGATCCGGTCGCCGCGACGGAACGGGATCGCGTAGAACACCATGTCCCAGGCGCGGGTGGCGTTCTCCACGTAGGCGATCTCGTCGCGGTCCGCGCCCAGCAGCCCGGCGACCGCGTCGTAGAACCGCTCGACCGCCGCGGACGCCTGCTCGTAGGCCTCGTAGCCGCCGGTCAGCGCCTCCAGCTCCAGGTGCCCGTTCACCGCGTCGATCACCGGCCTGGGCGGCAGTGCCGCGCCCGCGTTGTTGAAGTGCGCCACCCGCGCGCAGCCCGGTGTGTCCGCCCGCGCCTTGTCGATGTCGATGTCCACGTTGTCCGCTCCTCGTCGCCGCCTCGGATATTCAAGCCGTGCGGCCGTGGCTGCGCAAAGTGTCAGACCCCCGCGAGACGATGCCACGCGACGGGGGCCTTGACCTCGACCATTGTTGAGGTCCCACCATCGGAGGTCGGACCTTCCTCCTCCGACCAGATCGGCGGTACCCAATGGACATGGAAGTCACCGCGTGGATGTCGCTGCACCACGCGATGAACGCGCAGGACGACCGGCGGCCCTTCTCCCGCGCCACGCTGCGGCGCATCTGGGGCTTCGCGCGGCCGCACCGCGCGCTGCTGACGTGGTTCCTGCTGCTCAGCGTGGTCATGGCCGTCCTGGCGGTGGTCACGCCGGTGCTGGCCGGACGGGTCGTCGACGCGATCGGCGAGGGCGCCGCCACCGGCACCGTCACCCGGCTGGCCGTGCTGATCGCCGTGATCGCCCTGGCCGAGGGCGGGATCGGGCTGCTCAACCGGTGGCTGTCGGCGCGCATCGGCGAGGGCCTCATCCTCGACCTGCGCACCGCCGTGTTCGACCACGTCCAGCGCATGCCGGTCGCGTTCTTCACCCGTACCCGCACCGGCGCCCTGGTCAGCCGCCTCAACAACGACGTGATCGGCGCCCAGCGCGCCTTCAGCGACACCCTGTCGGGGGTGGTCAGCAACCTGGTCACGCTGGTGCTGACGTTCGCGGTCATGGTGGGCATCTCCTGGCAGATCACGCTGCTGGCGCTCCTGCTGCTGCCGGTGTTCGTGCTGCCCGCCCGGCGCATGGGCACCCGCCTGGCCCGCCTGCAGCGCGAGGCCGCGGCGCACGACGCCGCCATGAGCACGCAGATGACCGAGCGGTTCTCCGCGCCCGGCGCGACGCTGGTGAAGCTGTTCGGACGGCCCGCCCGCGAGTCGCGGGAGTTCGCCGTGCGGGCCCGGCGCGTCCGCGACATCGGCGTGCGCACCGCGATGGTGCAGCACGTGTTCATCACCGCGCTCACCATGGTGTCCGCCCTGGCGCTGGCCCTGGTCTACGGCCTCGGCGGGTACTTCTCGCTGCGCGGCCAGCTCGACGCAGGCGCCGTGGTGGCCCTGGCGCTGCTGCTCACCCGCCTCTACGCGCCGCTGACCTCCCTGGCCAGCGCCCGGGTCGAGGTGATGAGCGCGCTGGTCAGCTTCGAGCGCGTCTTCGAGATCCTCGACCTGCGTCCGCTGGTCGCCGAACGCCCCGACGCCCGCTCGGTGCCGGACGGCCCCGTCTCCGTGGAGTTCGACAACGTCCGCTTCTCCTACCCGTCGCCCGACAAGGTGTCCCTGGCGTCCCTGGAGGAGGTCGCCGTCCTCGACACGCGCGGCGGCGCCGAGGTCCTGCACGACGTCTCCTTCCGCGCCGAACCCGGCCAGATGGTCGCCCTGGTCGGCTCCTCGGGCGCCGGGAAGTCCACGATCGCGAGCCTGCTGCCCCGCCTCTACGACGTCGACTCCGGCGCCGTCCGGCTGGGCGGCGTGGACGTGCGCGACCTGAGCTTCGCCGCCATCCGCGACACCCTCGGCATGGTCACCCAGGACGGCCACCTGTTCCACGAGTCGATCCGGGCCAACCTGCTGCTCGCCCGTCCCGAGGCCACCGAGGACGAGCTGTGGGAGGTCCTGCGCCGCGCCCGCCTGGACGACCTGATCGAGAGCCTGCCCGACGGCCTGGACACCATCGTCGGCGAACGCGGCTACCGGCTGTCGGGCGGCGAACGCCAGCGCCTGACCATCGCCCGCGTCCTGCTGGCCCGTCCCCGCGTGGTCATCCTCGACGAGGCGACCGCCCACCTCGACTCCACCTCCGAGGCGGCCGTCCAGGAGGCCCTGACCGAGGCCCTCGACGGCCGCACCGCCGTGGTGATCGCCCACCGCCTGTCCACGGTCCGCGCCGCCGACCTCATCCTGGTCGTGGAGGACGGCCGCATCGTCGAACGCGGCACGCACGACGAACTCCTCGCCGCCGAAGGCCGCTACAGCGAACTCCACCGCACCCAGTTCCAGCCCCCCACCGTCGAAGCCGTCGCCTGACCCCGAAGCCCGTCGCGCACCGGCCACAACCCCCACCGGCGCGACGGGCATTCCTGGCGCTGGTGACATCGTCGTTTTTCGGTATGTCGCTGTTCATCCCTTTTTGTGGCAGGCATTCCTCTTTTTGGATCGGTAGAACCGCCGGAATGCGGGGTGCGTACCACACCAGGGGGAGTCGGCTCGCAGGCAGGCGGGGAGGAGGACGGCGCGTGCGGTTTCCCCAGGGCAGGAAGGCCGAGGAGGGGTCCGGGGGAGCGCTTCGCCGGCGTGGTCGAGGACACGTGGTGTTCTGCCTGCAAAACACTGTGATCCGCGACATAATCGCGCAATCGCCACGAAGGACCATTCCACCCAACTGAGGACCTGATGGAGCAATCCCTCTTGGTGGCGGCGCTCGTCGGCGCCGCCATCGGCATCGTCGTCCTCGCGGTCGTGCTCGTCCGCCAGCGGCACGTCTCCGACCGGTACCGCGGGCGGACCGAGGCACTGCTGGACGAGCTGCGGCGGCGCGACGAGGAGCTGCGGCATCTGGCCGGCACGCGGCTCCCCGAGCTGCGCGACCAGCTCGACGGGCGGCCGGTGACGGTGTCCAGGCCGCTGCACGAGCAGTGGCTGACCGGCACGCCGTTCGGGCAGGACGTGCAGACGGTGCTGGACCTGTTCACCGAGAGCGTGGAGCGCGCCCGGGTCCGCGCCGACCGGTCGGCCAAGGTCACGCTGCGGGCGATGATGCGCACCGTGCAGAGCCTGACCAACGAGCAGCAGCTCGCGCTGACCGACATGCAGGACCGGCACGACGACCCGGAGGTGCTGGCCGACCTGCTGCGCCTGGACCACATGAACGCCCAGCTCGGACGGCGCGCCCAGGCCACGGCGGTGCTGTGCGGGTCGTGGCCGGGCCAGCAGCGGCAGGCGTCGGCGCTGTCGGACGTGGTGCGCGGCGCGGTCTCCCGGATCCGCGACTACCTGCGGGTCCAGCTCACCTCGGAGGTCAACGTCGCGGTCGTCAGCCGCGCCGTGGAGCCGGTCGTGCTGGTGCTCGCCGAACTGCTGGACAACGCCACCCGGCACTCCCAGCCGAACACCACGGTCGAGGTCAACTTCCAGATGGCGCACAACGGCGTGGCCATCATGATCGACGACGCCGGGGTGGCGATGAACGGGGAGGAGATCCAGCGCGCCACCCGGCTGCTGAACGGCCGCGAGAGCGTCGACATCAACCGGATCGGCGACCCGCCGCAGGTCGGCTTCGCCGTCGCCGGGGTGCTGTCGGCCCGCTACGGGTTCACCGTGTCGGTGGACACGCGGTCGCCGTACGGCGGCGTGCGCGCGGTGGTGTTCCTGCCGAACACGCTGCTGACCGCCGTCCCGACGAACGAGCAGGAGGGACCCGCCGTGTCGCCCGAGCCTGACGTGTCGTCCGTCCGAGCACAGCCGGCGGGGGTGGGGGCCGCCGGACGTCCGGAGCCGGTCGCCGAGGAGGCCACGGCCGGCGGCCTGCCCAAGCGCCGCCGCGTCACCGCCGCCGCGCCGGCGCAGGCGGCGGAGGAACCGGCCGCCGGGAACGGCGCCGCCGCGGGCGCGGAGCCGCCGTCGCGCCGGAGCGCCGCGGGACTGGGGGCGTGGCAGCGCGGAACGCGGTCCGGTCGTGCCGCGTCCGTCCCCGGTCCGGCCGAGGGGGCGGCCGGCCAGCACGAAGCCGACAGTGAAGGGAACATCCGGTCATGACCGATTTCGTGGACAACAAGCTCGGCTGGATGCTCGACGACGCACTGCGCATGCCGGAGACGCGGTACGCGATCCTGCTGTCGGCCGACGGGCTGCTGATCGCCCACTCCGCGCAGATCAACCGCGACGAGGCCGAACGGCAGGCCGCGGGGATGGCGGGGCTGCAGTCGCTGGCCCGCAGCACCGCCGAGTTCTGCGGCAACCCGAACACGATGTGGCGGCAGACGGTCAGCGAGTTCGACGACGGCTACGTGTTCCTCGTCGCCGCGGGGCCGGGCGCGTACCTGGCCGTCTCGGCCACCCAGCACGTGGACATGGAGGCGGTGTCGTTCCGGCTGCAGGAACTGGTGCAGCGGCTGGGCAAGGAACTGTCGACCCCGCCGAGACGGGGTGCCGACGCATGATGACGCCGCGCAACCGGCGGGCGCTGGTCCGGCCGCACGTGGTGACCGGCGGCCGGGCGCGTCCGACCCGCAACATCTTCGACCTGGTGACCCTGGTGACGGCCGCCGGGGATCTGCCGCTGACCGGGCTCAGCCCGGAGAAGCGCCGCATCGTGACGCTGTGCCGGGGCGGCGCGCTGTCGGTGGCCGAGGTGTCCGGTCATCTGGGCCTGCCGGTGAGCGTCACCAAGGTGCTGCTGTCCGACCTGGTGGACAGCGGCCACATCACCACCCGGGCCGCGAGCCCGGACTCGTCGCGGCCCGAGCAGCTGGGGCTCCTGCAGGAGGTGCTCGATGGACTCCGTGCTCTCCTCTGAGAGCGTCGCCGCGGGCGCGCCCGGCACGGGCGCCGGCGGCATGTACGTGCGCGACTCGGTGCGCCAGTCGGTGAAGCTGCTGATCGTGGGGCACTTCGCGGTCGGTAAGACGACGCTGGTGGGCACCCTGTCGGAGATCCGGCCGCTGCGCACCGAGGAGCGGATGACGCAGGCCGGGGCGCCCGTCGACGACCTGTCCGGCGTCCCCGACAAGACCCACACCACCGTGGCCATGGACTTCGGGCGGCTCACCCTCAGCGACCGGCTGGTGCTGTACCTGTTCGGGACGCCGGGGCAGGGCCGGTTCAAGCGGCTCTGGGAGGATCTGGCGCGCGGGGCGCTCGGCGCCCTGGTGCTGGTCGACACCCGCCGCCTGGACCAGTCCTTCGAGATCATGGACCTGGTGGAGCGGCACGGCCTGCCGTACGCGGTGGCCGTCAACGCCTTCGACGGCGCCCCGGTGTTCCCCGAGGCCGAGGTCCGCGAGGCCCTCGACCTGCATCCCGCCACCCCGCTGGTCACCTGCGACGCCCGCGACCGCGCGTCGTCGGCGCGGGCGCTGATCGCGCTGGTGGACCACCTGATCGCCACCGACCGGGAGGCGTCATGACGACCGAACGCCTGGACGACGACCAGACCCGTGCCGCCGCGGCCCCCTCCCCGTACGGGGCGGGGGCGTCGGGGTGCCCCGTGCACGCCGGCGGCCGGATGCCCCTGTACGGGCCCGAGTTCGCCGCCGACCCGCACGGCGCCTACGCCAAGCTGCGCGCCCACGGGCCGTTCGCGCCCGTGGAGCTGGCGCCGGGCGTCCCGGCGATGCTCGCCATCGGGTACGACGCGGCCCTTGAGGTCCTGCGCGACGACCTGACGTTCATGCACGACCCGCGCGGCTGGCAGGAGACGGTGCCGCCCGACTGCCCGCTGCTGCCGATGATGGGGTACCGGCCGAACGCGCTGTTCACCGACGGCACCGTCCACGCGCGGCTGCGCGGCGCCATCACCGACGCGTTCGCCCGGGTCGACAACACCACGCTGCGCGGCTACGTCGAGCGCAACGCCGACAAGCTGATCCGCCTGATGGGCCCGATGGGCGAGGCGGACCTGCTCAAGGACTACGCCGTCGTGCTGCCGCTGCTGGTGTTCATGGAGCTGTTCGGCTGCCCGCCGGACATCGCCCAGCAGCTGATGTACGGCATGAGCGCCATCTGGGAGATGGAGGAGGCCGAGAAGGGCAACGCGGCGCTGGCCGACGGCGTCCAGCGGCTGGTCCAGCTCAAGCGTCAGCGTCCGGGCGCCGACATCACGTCCTGGCTGATCGCCCACCCGGCGCGGCTGACCGACGAGGAGATGGCGCACCAGCTGGTGGTGCTGATGGGGGGCGGCACCGAGCCCACCCAGAACCTCATCGCCAACGGGCTGCGGTTGCTGCTGGCCGACGACCGGTTCGCCGGTGACCTGTCCGGCGGCAGCATCCCCGTGGAGGACGCCCTCGAAGAGATCCTCTGGACGGACCCGCCGATCGCCAACTACGCGGCCCGTTACCTGGCCCGCGAGATGGAGTTCATGGGCACGGTGCTGCCGGCCAACCAGCCCATCGTCATCAGCTTCGCCGCCGCCAACACCGACCCCGCCAAGGCCACCGACCAGCGGACGGGCAACCGCGCCCACGTCTCCTGGGGCGCGGGGCCGCACGCCTGCCCCGCCAAGAGCCACGCGCGGCTCATCGCGTCGGTGGCCATGGAGCGGCTGCTGGACGGCCTGCCCGACATCGAACTCGCCGTCCCCGCCGGGCAGTTGCAGTGGCGGCCGGGCCCGTTCCACCGGTCCCTGCAGGCACTGCCGGTGAAGTTCCCGCGTGTCCGGAACGCCGACCAGTCCTGGGGCGCGCAGAACGACGCGCTGGAACAGGGGGCAGAACCCGCCGAGGCACCGCCGCGGCCGTCCGTCTACGCCGCGGCGGGCGCCGTCCACCAGCCGCCGCCCGCGCCGGTCCCGGCTCCGCGTGGCGGCTTGCGGGCCGCCGTCGCCCGCTGGTGGAACGGCGAGTAGGGGGTCACCGGTCGCGGGCTCGGCAGGGGCCGGGCGCCCGCGCGGGAGCGCGGGGCGCCCGCCCGGCTCACACCCGGGCGGATTGGCGGATGCGGTCGTACTCGTTGTGCGCGTCCACGAGCGCCAACGCGCCGACCAGCCACGACAGCTCCTCGTGGCCGCCGCCGCGGGCCACGTCGCGCAGCAGCGTGTCGCCGTCGGACGGCAGGTGCAGCCGTTCGGCGGCGCGGACGGCGTGCCGGTCCATGAACGGCCCCGCCTCCGGCCAGAACATCTGGGCGTCGCGGAGGAAGACCGCGCGGCCCGCGTCGTCCATGCCGGGGATCTCCGCCAGCAGCTCGACCAGGCGGTCGTGGTCGCCGCCCGCGGCCCTGCGCAGGTTGCGCAGGTCGCCGTCGTAGCGGTCCATGATCATGCGGGTCGCCTCGCCGAGCAGGCGGGCGGCCCGGTCGGCGTGGGGGTACCCGGCCTGGGCGATCACCTCGGCGCGTCCCCGGTCGTCGGTCTTGCTCATCTCGGGCGCGCTGTCCCAGCGGCGCGACAGCAGCGCGCGGGTGGCCTCGACCGCCTCCCGCGACGGTGCCGCGTCGTCGGCCAGGACCGACAGGCACAGCAGCCGGAACAGCCCGGCCGCCGTGGCGGTGACGGTGAAGCCGGTCTCCTCGGCGACGTAGCCGCGGGGGTGACGGTCCAGCAGGGCGCGCACCGTCGCCTTCGTGCGCTCGTCCATCGGCATGGCCGCTCCTACCCCTGCTTGCGCGCGATGGCCTCGGCCAGTTCCTCCTTGGACATGCGCGAGCGACCCTGCACGTCCAGCTTGGCGGCCCGCTCGTAGAGCTCCT
Source organism: Actinomadura sp. NPDC047616 (assembly GCF_040642915.1). Taxonomy (NCBI): domain Bacteria; kingdom Bacillati; phylum Actinomycetota; class Actinomycetes; order Streptosporangiales; family Thermomonosporaceae; genus Actinomadura; species Actinomadura sp. NPDC047616. Next base: position 58,555 of record NZ_JBEYTB010000014.1, on the reverse strand, counting down.
GCTTGGAGTGGCCCTCGACGTCGACGCCGCCGAAGCTCTTGCCCTTGCCCTCGCGGGCCCTGGGGTTCTTGGCACGCGGGTCGGACGGGCCCTTCTGGGCCTTCTTGACCCAGCGGTCGCCCCTCTTCTCGAACTTGTGCTTGAGCGCCGCGTACGCGGTGCGGTGCGCCCGCTGGCCCTCGCCGTACGTCTCGACCGCGCTGTCGTGGGCCTTGGCGAAGGTCTCCTGGGCCTCCTTGTCGGAGCGCTGGAGGGTGCTCGGAAGCTCTTCCTTCCGCGGCTTGCCGCTCTTGGTCGTCTTCGGCATGGCTCCTCCTTTCCTCCCTCTTCGATCCCGCTTTCCAGAAAGGGCGGCCATAAACCGGGAGCGCGCGGCGGCAGGTGCGGCGCCTGTCACAAGGGCGGGGGGCGTTCCGGGGGGCGCGCGGGAAGAGAACGACGGGTTCCGCTCACGGAGAAGGCACGCCCGCGGGCCGGCGGGTGGGCGTGCCCCCTCCCCCCTCCGTGGCCGCCGGGGCCGGGCATACGGGGCCCATGGGCACCGGTGCGGGACGGTTGCCCGTCGGCTCCGCCGACGGTGCCTCCCCCGAGGACTCCTATGACCGGGGCGCCCGGCGACTGCAACGAAAATAGGCACTACGCCCGGGTATGTTCGCGCGACCGCCGTCCCGTGCGACGAGCGGCCGGATTCCTGCGACGAGTGGTCACCCGATCACCCACCGCTACGGCGGGCGGGAGTCGCCCGGTATCCGCGGTGCTCGGAGCTGGGGCGCTGAATCCGGGATGCTCAGTAGTCGTGGCGGGTCATCAGCCAGCACACGGCGACGATGCGGACGAACTCCCAGTCACGGGTGTCGCCGGGGGTCCAGCCGCGTTCCAGCGCGGACTCGGTGAAGCCGACCAGGTAGTCGCCGAGCGACGCGGCGTCGAGCGTCTGGTCGGACGCGGCGAGGAGGTCGCGCACCGCGGCGGCGTGCTGGTCCACCGCTGCCAGCAGCCCGGGTATGCTCGCCATGGCTGTCATCCCGGCGTTGCCCACGCTGCGGGCGACATTGGCCAAGGCATGCGACGGCTTGTCTCGCATGGCCTCGACGTTAGCAAGGCTTTTCCGGCGCTTGACCGCTTCCCCGCCCCGTCCACAGGGCTTTGAGCAGCGGAAACCCCCCAGTCAGAGGGGGATCGCGCACGTCGGACGGCACGCCCGCGACGCCCGATCTTTTACTTCATTTTTTACTCGACGGCGGGTTGATCAGGCGGGCACCCGGGAACGCGCCAGCGCACGCCGGTACACCTTGACGGTCTCCAGGGCGATGCGGTCCCACGAGTAGCGGGAGCGGGCCCGGTCGCTGCCCGCGAACCCCATGGCCGCGCGGCGGGTCGGGTCGGCGAGCAGCGCGCGGATGACGCGGGCGGTCTGCTCGGGTGTCCGGGGCGCGACGTGCACCCCGGTGACACCGTCGATGACGGTGTCCAAGTGACCGCCGACGGCGGTGGCGACGACCGGCACGCCGCAGGCCATCGCCTCCAGCGGCACCATGCCGAACGGCTCGTACCAGGGCAGGGTCACCACCAGGTCCGCCGACCGCAGCAGCCGGGGCACCTCCGCCCGGGTCACCCGTCCCAGGAACGCCACCCGCCGGGCGACCCCGGCCTCCTCGGCCACCCGGCGCAGCCGCCGCACGTCCGGGTCGTCGTCGATCCGCTCGTACGGCGGGCCCCCGGCGACGATCAGCTCCGCGCCGGGGATCCGGTCGAGCGCCCGGATCGCGGTGTCCACGCCCTGGCGTTCGCCCAGCCGCGACAGCATGAGCAGGCGCCGTCCCCGCCGGGACGGGTCGGCCGGCCCCTCCGGGCTGAAGAACTCCAGGTCGACCCCGCAGGGCACGATCGTGATGCGCTCGCGCGGCACCCCCATGCGCACCAGCTCCTCGGCCTCCTCGGAGCTCGTCGCGATCACGGCGTCGGCGGCCTGGCCGATGGCACGTTCCAGCCGGATGCGTCCGGCCGGCCCGGTGTCCTCCGCCCCGCCGTGGCGGTGCTCGACCGTGCCGAGCGCGTGGTACGCCTGCACCATCGGGACGCGCCGCCCGCCGAGATGCCGGATGGCCTGGACCGTGGCCAGGCCGCTCATCCAGAAGTGCGCGTGGGCGATCTCGGGCTGGTCGTCGACCCAGCGCTGTCCCAGGTAGCGGCCGAAGTCGGGGATCCAGGGGAGCAGCTCGTCCCGGGGGATCGGCTCGGCCGGCCCGGCGGGCACGTGCTCGACGGTCACCCCGGGCTCCAGCCGCACCCGCGCGGGCAGGGCCGGGTCGTCGCGGCGGGTGTAGACGGTGACGTGGTGACCCTGCGCCCCGAGACGCGCCGCCAGGTCGGCGACGAACACGTGCTGCCCGCCGGGGTCGGCGGGGCCGTTCTCCGCCTCGCCCTCCTCGTCCGGGTCGACGGCGCGGACGGCCAGCGGGCTGGCGTGTTCGGAGATCATGGCGATCTTCACAGGGTCACCTCCGGGAGCAGTCGGCCCCACTCGCGCGGCACGGTGGTCACCCGCGGGCCGCCGGGCCCGCCGGGCCGCCGGCCGCCCGACCGGCCGATCACGCCGGCCGGTCACCGCGATGGGGAAGAAAAGGACTTTCGTGATGTTCGGGGGTGCGGATGGTGGGCGCACCGGGCCGGAACCACGGAGGACTGTGCTGACCCTTCGCGCCGGCGACGTCGCCGGACGAACCGGCCACGTCGCCGCCGAATCGGCGCGGTCGTCGCCTGCCCGTCCCGGCTCGGCGCGTTCGGGCCGGCGGGGACGGGGCGCGCTCACATGGACGCGCGCTGCGCCTCTTCCCGCCTGTCGCCGTGGGTCGCGGCCGCCCAGTCACGCCGGTGCGTGCTCGGCCGGGCGAACCAGGAGCGGAGCATCGCGATCGCGGCGATCGAGCCGGCGAGCGTGACGACCGCGGTCAGCCCGGTGGCGCTCCACTTGGCCCACGTGCCGATCCGCGACGTCCTGCGCTGCGGCCGACGAGCCTTGTTCGACGACTTGCGTGCCTTGTTCGCCTTCATCGCGGGTCCCCTTCATGAGCACGGTTGTTCGCACGCAGGGCATGACGGCCACACCCCCGTGGCGAAAATCGACGGTTACGGCCCCGTTCCGAGACGGACGAGGGAACGAGGCCCGCGCACAGATACCTTTCAGTAACGGGCCGTGCTCAAACTGTTACCGATAAAAATCGGCGCCAGGTTACGGGCCGATCTTCGTTAAGGACGGCCGGGGATGCTGGCGTCCGGGCGCGTCCTCCGGCACGGCTCGCGGCGAACCGCAAGGCTCGCGGCGATCCGCACGCATGGCCGCGCCGAGCCCGAGCACAGCCGGCCCGCCCTCAGCGCGGGCAGGGGTGTCTCAGGCGCGGCGGGGGCGTGCCGTGGCGGCCCTGGGGGCAGGGCGTGAGGTCCGATGACGGTGTCGCGGTCGTTCAGGGTGTCGCGGGCGTTCAGCGGGTGCCGTAGTAGCGCTTCAAGCCGAGGAAGTCCCCCCGGCCCAGGGTGCGCCAGTGGAACTCGCAGGCGCCGACGGCCGGGAACATCGTGAGGTTGCGGTGAGCGGCGCCGTCGACGTGGGCGAGCCCCATGTGGTGCAGGTTCTCGTGGGCGGCGACGCCGACCGCGTCATAGGTGTCGCCGCGGCAGCGCCCGCTGCCGGTCGTCCAGGTCACTCCGCTGGCGTTGAGGGCGACGTCGCCCTCGATCACCTTGCCCCTGCGGAACCACTTGCAGGTGAGGCCGAGCATGGCCTCGCCCTGGTCGAAGCGCATCCAGCCGCGGACGTTGCGCCCGTCGGCCAGGCCGCACGCTCCGCTGGATATGACTCCGGGCGGACGCCAGGTGTGCCCCATCAGGGACTGGCGGACGGCGATCCGGCCCAGGCGGCAGTTGTTGCGTCCTTCCACGGCGATGCGGACCCCCAAGGTGAACGCCCTCTTCTGCTGCGCGACGCTCAGTCTCCGCACCCGGCCGTCGCCCGGGTAGTACCACCATTTCAGCACCGCGCGGCCGCGGCGTGCCGACGGGAGCGGGGCACCGTCGCGTCGGTAGGCGGCGTCCTTGCACGCCGGGATGGGCGCGACGGCCGGAGCCGGGGTGCCGGGAGCGGGCGAGGCGGCCACGGCGCGGACCGTCTCCGGCTCGCGGGCCGCCGGCCCGCCGGAGGCGTCCAGCGGACCGCCGGGCGCGTCCCTCGGGCCGCCGGGCTCCTGGTCGGACACGACGACCAGCTTCCTGGCGAGGTCCACCCGCACGACCAGCGTCCGCATGCTCTCCCCGGGGGCGGTGCCGAGGCTGGACGCCGCCACCGAGGAGCCGTCGGCGGGCACCACGGCGCCCAGGCCGTTCGGCCCCTCCAGCAGCGCGGACCGCGGGTCGCACCTGGTCATGTCGATGACGTAGGGCATGCGGGCGACCCGCAGCGTCTCCCTCGGGCACGGTTCGGCGGCGATCCTCGACCCGCGCGTACCCGGCTCCGTCCCCGCCGCGGCCGGTGGGTCCGGCGCGCGGCTCGGCGTCGCCCGGTCCGCCGGCGCGGGCGCGCGTTCCGCCGGACCCGCCGTGACCAGGGCGCCGAGCGCCGCCAGCGCCGCCAGGCCCATCGCGATCGTGCGCCCGTGGGCGCCCGCCCGGCGGTGCCGTGTGCTGTCCATGCTCACCCCGCATTGCTCTTGGCCAGGACGACCAGCCGTTGCCTGTCGGAGCCCGGCGGATGGCACGTGACGAGCGTGAGCGACCGGGTGCGCGGTGCGGCGTCCGGCTGGAACGGGACCGGCGCGAGCACCGAGCGCCGTCGCGGCGACATGATCGTCTTCCGGTACACCCGGTAGGTGTGCCGCCGCGCCCCCTCCGCCAGCACGAGCCGGTCACCGTCGCGCAACCGGTGCAGCAGCCGGAACGGCGCCGAATGCGTCGTGCGGTGGCCGAGCAGCACCACGTTCCCGATCGCGCCGGGGCGCGCCGTCCCCGGGTAATGGCCCACCCCGAGGGCGAGCACGCGCGGCGACACGCCTTCCCTGACGCGCAGCCGCTTGTGCAGGCGCGGAATGACGAGAAACGTCGTCGCGGAGCGGCGGCCGGGGCCGCGCGCCAGGGCCGTCGCGGGTTTGGCGGACGCGGCGGGCGTCTCCGTCGTCGCGGGTGCCGGTGGTGCCGTGGGCGGGGCCGCTTTCGCGGCAGCCGTCGGCGCGCCGGGCGCGAGCGCCGTGCCGAGCGCGCCGGCGAGCGCCGCCGCGATGCCGAATCTGACGAACCAGTGAGCAGACAATTCCACTTCCAGCCGAGGATGCGGGAAACATGGGCGCCACACTCCGGCCATTCGGGTCGCCGGCCGCGGGGTGCGTTTCCACTAGCCTGAAACGGGTTGCCGGCTCGGACGCACCACCGGAATCCGGCGGCCGGTGAACAATCGCCGGGCCTGTCGCCCGTGGTCATACCCACCTTCCACGCCGGGGCGGCCGTATTGGTGTCTTGTTGGCCGACTGATTGCCGGGCGCGGGAGAGAGGATGACGCCGGGACTGTTTCCGGTCGCGGCGCGGAGGGACGCGGAGTGGACGGCTTCGAACGTGATCGGCTGAGCCGCTTCGGCTGGGCGCGTAAACCGCCGAACCGGATGACGATCGAAGAACTCGGACAAGCCCTGACATTCCTGGAATCCTGCGATATGACCGACGACCCGCTCGCCCACGCGCTCGCCGCCGAGCTGGCCAGGCGCATGGCCGCCAGGGTCCTGTGGAACGGCAACGGGCACACGACCGCCCTGGGCTGAGAAGAACCACGGGACGTCGAGCGCATGGTCCGGCGCGCGGCCCGGCGCGCGATGGCGCCGGTTCGGTTCGTCGAGTCATCTGGCTGATCCCGGCCTGTGCGGATGAGTCCGAGTGCGCCCATGTGCCGGTGTCGGCCTGATCAGGTGGGGGATGCGCGATTGTCGCGCCGGAATGTCGGTGGCGGCATAAGCCGGGATTCGAGAAAATCATCGCCTGTGCCCGCCGGGGTGCGCGCGTATGTCTGGTGTCGGAAGAGAAGCCGCGCTCATCCGTGTTGCGGTCCCGATGGCGGTTGCGGCGTTTTTCGGGGACTTCGAAAAGGCGCGTCACCGCGGTTCGCGCGGGGTGCGAAAAGGACGCGCCGGGACATCGGTCGTCTTGATCAAGAGAACGGTCGATCTTGTTAAAGAAATCAGGTGGCCAGGTGTACTTCGCCGCTCCGGTGTCATCCTGATTCACGGGCCCGCCGAAAGGAAACGGGCACCGGCCGGGCGGTGTTCGGATACCGCTTTTTACGGCCTCATTCATCGTTCTTGGACGTCACTCGCCAGTGAGTTCTTGTCTTTGAAGGGATGCGTGAGATGGGAGCCCAGGGGCTGAGTGCGAAGACCGTTCCGCAGCGAACCGGGGGGACGGTTCCCGCGACGGCGGCGCTTTCGACGGAGGAAGTCGACACCAGTGTCGCCGCCGTTCCAGCCGTTTCTCGATCCGCCCGCGGCGGACCGCGAAAAAGCGTTTTCTTCTCTTTCCTCCTGCCCGCGGTGGACGGGGCGGCGATGACGCTCGCGGCCCTGTCGGCAGGGGCCGCGCGGCCTGTCGCGGCATTCGGGGCGGCCGCCGTGACGGTCGCCTCGTGCGGCCTTTCCGGGGGCCTTTACCAGCGTCGCCGAGTGCTTTCTCTGGTGGACGACCTGCGGGCGATGCTGATTCCCGCGCTCGTCGCCGGAATGTTGGCCGCCCTGGCTTTCCTGGGCAGTCCGTGGACACCTTTTCCCGACACCTGTGCGCTCGGCCTGTGGGTCGCTCTCCTGTTCTGCGTGACATCGCTGGCGGGCCGGTCCCTGTGTTACGCGGCGGTGCGGGCGTGGCGCAGACGACGGATTTCCGCGCCGTCCGCCCTCGTCATAGGAAGCGGGCCGTTCACCAGCCATGTGCTGGACGTGCTGCAACGACACGCCGAGTTCGGCCTGAAGCCGGTGGGGCAGATCGTGTGCTACGGATCGGTGCCGCAGGCGGAGGGACGCGCCCCTGTCCTCGGCGGTCTGCTCGATCTGCGTCGCGTCATAGGAACGCACGGCGTCACCACCGCGGTCATCGTCGCCGAGGAGGTGCCGCGCCGTCACATCGAGGTCGTGGCCCGGGTCTGCGGGGCGCTGGGGTGCGAGGTGCTCCTCGTGCCCTCGACCGTGGAACTGATCTCCGGTGTCGGGACGCGCGCGGAGCATCTGCGCGGGATCCCGTGCGTGGCGATTCCGCACCGTCCCCACGGACTCCCCTCGTGGTCCGCCAAGCGCGCCTTCGACGTCCTCGTCGCCGCTCTGGCCCTCGCCGCCGTCTGGCCGCTCATGGTCGCCTGCGCGATCGCGGTGCGGATCGAGGGCGGCCCTGGGGTGCTGTTCCGGCAGCGCCGGGTGGGCGTCGGGGGCCGGACCTTCATGGTGCTGAAGTTCCGCACGCTCAAGCCCGCCGACGAGAAGGAGTCCGACACGCGCTGGAGCGTCGACGGCGACGACCGCATGGGGCCGGTCGGGCGGTTCCTCCGGCGCTCCTCCCTGGACGAGCTGCCGCAACTGTGGAACGTGCTACGCGGCGACATGAGCCTCGTCGGGCCGCGCCCCGAGCGCCCGCACTTCGTCCAGCGGTTCTCGGACGAGTACAGCGGCTACGCGATGCGGCACCGCGTGCCGGTCGGCATCACCGGCTGGTCCCAGATCCACGGGCTCCGCGGCAACACCTCGATCGAACTGCGCGCCAGGTACGACAACCACTACATCGACAACTGGTCCTTCTGGGGCGACCTGAAGATCCTGCTGCTGACCCTGCAGGCCGTGGTGAAGGCGCCGTGATGAGGACGGCGCTCGTTCCGCCCGCGCTCATCGCCGTCACGGTGGTGTGCGTGTGCCTGCCCCGGGGGCCGGCCGACCTGGACGCGACGGTGCAGGTGACCCCGGCCGACGTGGCCAGCGCCGTGCTCGTCGCGGTGGCCGCCCTGGCGGCGGTGCTGGGACGGCGCAGGCTGCCCCCGCGCGCGCTCGTCGCGTTCGGTCCGCTGATCGTCGCGCTCGGCGTGACGACGATCCTGTCGACGGACATCGCGGTGAGCCTGGTGGGGGCGGCCCGGTTCCTGCAGGTCTTCGCGTTGGTCCCGCTGGCCGTGATGCTGGCCGTCCGGGAGCGTCGCGACCTGGTGCTGGTGTGCGGGGCCGTGCTGGCGGCCGGGCTGTTCGAGGCGGTGTACGGGATCGTCCAGGCGGCCACGGGCACGGGCGCCTCCTACGGGGGGCGCGGCGTGCGGGCCGTCGGGACGTTCGGCGCGATGGACGTCATGGCCTTGGCGTCCGTCGTCAGTTACGGGCTCGTCGTCGCCCTGGCGTTCCTGCTGACCTCACCGTCCAGGCGGCGGTCCGGTGCGCTCACCGCCTTCCTGTGGTGCGCGTTCGGCGTTCTGGCGGTGGCGCTCGCCCTGTCGCTGAGCCGGGGCAACTGGATCGCGGTGGGGGCGGCCCTGACGGTGATGGTGGTGCTGTACAGCCGGATGCTGGCACTACGCGTCGCGGTCTGCGCGAGCGCGGTCGCGGTCGTCATGGTCGGAGGGCTGGGGATCGCGTCGGGGACCCTCGTCGAACGCGCCCGGTCCATCACCGAGACGACGAGCACGCCCGACCAGTCGGTGGTGGACCGCTACAGCCTGTGGAGCACGGCCGCCGGCATCTGGCAGGACCACCCGGCGGCGGGGGTGGGGGTCAAGAACTTCTCCGCCTACCGCGACACCTACGCGCCGCTCCAGCTGTCGGCGGCCAGCGACACCGCCGACTCGGTCAACGGCTTCGTCCGTCAACCGCTGCTGTCCCCGCACAACGAGTACCTGCTGATCCTCAGCGAGCAGGGGCTGCTGGGGTTCACCGGGTTCGCGGTGCTGCTGGCGACCCTGCTGTGGGGGCTGCTGCATCCGCCGGGCGGCTCGCTCAAGCGCGCGCGCAGGGACCCATTGTGGCTGGTCGCGGCCGGGTTCATGACGGCGCTGCTGTTCAACTTCCTGTACGGAGACCTGGGAGGGCCCACGTCCGTGCTGACTTCGGTGATGATCGGGCTGACCGCCGTGATCGCCCTCGGCCCGCCGTGGGCGGACGGCGCTGCCGGACTTCAGAGAACACGCCTGCGGGGATCGGGATCCGGGAGTTCCGGCGGCCCGGCCGTCGGGTCCGCGCCGCGAGGCGGCCGCCGCACGCCTGGAGGCGCCGATGACGGCCGTTGACGCCGCACCCGCACGCGGGGTGTCGGTCGGGCGCGCGACGGCCGTCTCCGGCCTTCTCATCGGCACGGGCACGGTGCTGGGGTTCCTGCGCGACCTGACCATGGCGCACCAGTTCGGGGCCACCAGCGGCACCGACGCGTTCCTGGTCGGCTGGACGATCCCCGAGACGGTGTCGCCGCTGCTCATCGAGGACGCCATGGCGCTGGCGGTGGTGCCCGCCATCAGCCACGCCCTGCATCGGCACGGCGGCGTGCGGCCGCTGGTGGCCGCCGCGCTGCCCCGTCTGACCGCCCTGCTGGCCCTGACGGCCCTGCTGACCGCCGTGGCGGCGCCGTACCTGGTCAGCGTGCTCGCGCCCGGCCTGAGCGACGCCACCGACGCCGTGCGCTGCGTACGGCTCACGTCGCTGACCATCCTGACGTTCGGCATCGCCGGCTTCATGGGCGCGACCCTGCGGGCGCACCACTGCTTCGGCCCGCCGGCGGCGATCTACGCCGCGTACAACGTGGGCATCCTGGCGATGATCGGGGCGTTCCACGAGCCGCTGGGCGTCACCAGCGCGGCCCTGGGGGTCGCGTTCGGCAGCCTGCTCATGGTCGCGGTGGTGGCGCCGATCTTCGCGCGCTGCGTGACGCCGGCCCGCGCCTCCGCCCGGACGGAGCGGGGCGAGGCGGGGAGCCGGGCGGCCTTCGTGGGGCTGGCCGCTCTGGCGCCCATCGTCATCTGGAGCCTGACCCGCCAGGCCCAGACGCTGGTGGAGCGTTTCCTTGGGTCGTCCCTGGCCGAGGGCTCGATCTCCTACCTCAACTACGCCCAGAAGGTGGCGCAGGTGCCGGCGATGCTGTCACTGCTTCTGGTGACGGTGACGTTCCCCCGGCTGGCGCGGGCGTCGGCCGACGGCGACCTGGGGCAGATACGCCGGCGCATGGAAATGGACGTGGTCGGGGTGGGCGCCATGGTGCTCTGCGCGACGGCGTTCCTGATCGCGTTCGCGCCTTCGGTCATCTCGATCCTGTTCCAGCACGGCCGCTTCACCAAGGACGACACCGACACCACCGCGCTCATCATGCGCGTCTACTCGCTGGGCCTCCTGGGGCAGGCGATGGTCGGTGTGGCCGGACGCGGGTTCTTCGCCCATCGCACGCCGCGCTGGTACCCGGTCCTGTGCGTCGCCATCGGACTGGTGGTCACCGCGATCGTGGGTGTAGCGACCCTGGGTGTCTTCGGGGTGGGCGGTCTCGCGGCGGCCAACGCCCTGGGCATCAGCGTCGCGGCCGTCCTGCTGTTCGTGGGCCTGCGTTCGCGCGTGGCACCGCTGTCCTTGCGCCGTACCGGAAAGGACCTCGTCACGCTGCTGTTCGCGGCCGTGCTCGCCGCAGCCGTCGGGTGCCTCCTGCAAGAGGGGCTCGCGAAGGAAATGCCCCCCGTCCTCCTGCTGGCGCTGGGAGGGGTCGTCCTGCTCGCGGTTTTCGGTACGGCGCTGCTGGTGGCGTGCGCGTACCGGGGGTTCACCACCCCGGCGCGGGGGGCGGCCACAGGAGAAGGAACGAGCCCGTTGGAGTTCTACTTCCCCTTCGTCGTTCGGGCCACCAGTCGTGTCGTCAGTCGTTTTGATCGGGGGGGAGTCCGGTGATCCAAGGGCAGCCGGTGGGGCGAGAGCAGCCAGTGGAACAGCAGCCGGTGCGGCCGCAGCAGCCGGCGGAACAACAGCAGCCGGCGGAGAAGCCGCGCACCAGGATGCCGTGGATCCTGATGTACCACTCGGTGGGCCGCACGGACGACGACCCGCACCTGATCACGGTGTCACCGGCGCAGTTCACGCGTCAGATGCGCTGGCTCAAGTCGCGGGGGCTGCGCGGGGTGAGCATGCGCGAGCTGCGGCGCGCCGAGAGCGACGGGGGCCTCCGGGGGCTGGTGGGCCTGACATTCGACGACGGCTATGCCGACTTCGCGGTACGGGCGGTCCCCACGTTGCTGCGGTTCGGTTTCACCGCGACCGTCTTCGTGGTCGCCGACCGCATCGGGTCCTACAACACCTGGGACGAGGGGCCGTGCAAGCCCCTGATGACGGCCGACCAGATCTGCCAGGTGCGCGCCATGGGCATGGAGGTCGCCTCACACGGGCTGCGGCACGTCTCCCTCCCCGACGCCGACGACGACGAACTGTGCACCGAGCTGCGCCGTAGCCGCGCCGTCCTGGAAGAGGTCATCGAAGAACCGGTGACCGGGTTCGCCTACCCGTACGGGCACGTGGGCCCCCGTGAGATCGACGCGGTACGCGCCGCCGGTTACGACTACGGGTGCGCGATCTGGTCCGACACCTACGACGTGCACGCCCTGGCCCGCACCTACATCGGCGAACGGGACCACGGCCTGCGCATGCGCGTGAAGGTCGTGCGCCACCAGCTGCGGTGGAGGACGCGGATATGACCCGGGTCCTGCACATCATCACCGGGCTGGGACGCGGCGGCGCCGAGCAGCAGCTCCTGGACCTGATACGGCACATGTCCGGGCTGGTCGACAACGAGGTCGCGGTGCTGTCCCGGCCCGGTCCCGTCGCCGTCGCGCTGCGCGAGCACGGCGTGCCCGTGCATGCGGTCGGCATGCGCGGCAACCGGGACCTGTCCGCCCTGCCCAGGCTCGCACGGCTCATCCGCGCCGGGGGCTACGACGTCGTCCACACCCATCTCTACAGGGCATGCGTGTTCGGACGCATCGCCGCGCGCATCGCGGGAGTGCGGACGATCATCGCCACCGAGCACTCCCTGGGGCACGGGCACATCGAGGGCCGCTCCACCACGGCCGCGGTGCGGATGCTGTACACCGCGACCGAACGCCTGGGCACGACCACCGTCGCGGTGTCCCCGACAGTGGCCGAACGTCTGCGCGGCTGGGGCGTGCCTCCCGACCGCGTCACGGTGATCCCGAACGGCATCGACGCGGAGGCGTTCGCCTTCCACGCCGAGCGGCGCGCACGTGTACGCGCGCGGCTCGGCCTCGACCCGAACGCCTTCGTCTTCGGCGCGGTGGGGCGGCTGGTCCCGACCAAACGCTTCGACCTCCTCATCCAGGCGTTCGCACACCTCGACGACGGGCTGCTCCTGATCGTGGGGGACGGCCCCCAGCGCGCGGCACTCCATCGCCTCGCGGACAGCAGCGGCGTGGCGGCGCGGACGATGTTCGCGGGGGAGTCGGGCGACGTGCCCGACGTGCTCTCCGCCATCGACGTGCTGGCCGCCCCCTCCGAGCAGGAGACGTTCGGCCTCTCCGTCATCGAGGGCCTCGCCGCAGGGCTCCCGGTCCTCTACACGGCCTGTCCGGCCCTGGACGACCTGCCGCCGGGGATGGTCCCGGCCCAGGCCCGGCATGTGCCCACCGGACTGGTGGCCTGGCGGGCGGCACTGACCCGTTGCCTGCTCCAAAGCCCCACGCGGTGGCCCCCACCCGAAGCCGTGCAGCACTACGACATCCGTGTTCACGCGAAGACGCTTGCCGAACTGTATGAGAGCCACCGCCACCGCCCGGCCAAGGGGGCCCGGGCGGCATGGCCTGCCGTGGCACCGCGACAGTACGAAAGGGCGGAGCATGCCGGACTCTAAGTCCATCAACAGCGAACGACCCGAATCCAAGCCGTCCCGGGTGAAGGCACCCCTGGCGCTGGTGACGCGGAAGAAGTCACCACGCCGGGGTGGCGAGCGCTCGTTGCGGCCCCGGCCGAAGCGGTCCGGTCAGCGGCCAGGCGTCTGGCGGTTCGCCCGCCACCTTGTGTCGCGGGTGGTGCTGTTCGTGTTCGTCGTCCTGCTGGGGGCCTTGGGCGGCCTCGCCTACGCGCTGCTCACGACCCCGGTCTACAAGGCGACCTCCCACGTCATCGTGGTGACCGGACAGAAGGGGTCCGACCAGCTCGCCGTCAACTTCGCCCAGGCGTACGGGAGGCTCGCCGCCCAACGGCAGACCCTCGCATGGGCCGTCAGCCCCCCGGTTCCCCAGGGGGCGAACCCGACCAAGCACGTCCAGGCGTCCACGTCGCCCGACACGCCCCTCATCCAGCTCACCGGCTCGGCGCGCACCGCCGACGGCGCCGTGGCCTACGCCAACGCCGCCGCCGACGCCCTGGTCCGCTACAGCGCGGTCCGCTCCGAGGAGACCGGCGTCCACGCCGCCCTCATGAGCGCGGCGGACCGTCCCTCCGCGCCCGCCTCGCCCAACTTGGTGCTGAGCCTGGCGATCGGAACGGCCACAGGCATCCTCCTGGCCGGGCTGCTGGCCACCGTCGCCTCCGGCATCCGAGGGCAGTTCCGCGAGTACCGGCGCCTCCACCCGGAACAGTTCCAGCCGCCGGCCGAACCGGCCGGACCGGCCGAACCGGCCGAAACGCGCGAAGAGCCCGTGCGGCAACGCACCCGCCCGCGACGACGGAACGGGCGGCCCCAGGGGAAAGGGGCCGTGCCCAAGAAACTGGCCGCGCGCTGACGCGCCATCACGCCATGACCCACATGTCTTCGGGGGGCAGACATGACCAGCCAACAAGAACCGATCCGCGTTCTGCACGTGTCCCAGCCGACAGACGGCGGCGTCGCGGTCTACGTCACCCAGGCGTGCCGGGACCAGATGCGCCGTGGCTGGGAGGTCGCCGTTGCATGCCCCGCGGAGGGAACGCTGCCGGGCAATCTGCGCATCCACGGCGTCCCGCACATCGCGTGGACCGCCGGGCGCGCACCGGGGCCGAAGACACTGGCCGAGTCACGGCAGTTGCACGACATCATCGGACGCTACCGGCCGCACATCGTCCACCTGCACTCGTCCAAGGCCGGGCTGGCGGGCCGCATGCGCACGGTGCACGGAACACCGCTCATCTTCCAGCCGCATGGGTGGTCGTGGCTGGCGGCGCGCGGCGCACAGCGCACGGCCAGCATCAGGTGGGAACGGTTCGCGGCACGTCGTGCCAAGGCGGTCATCTGCGTGGGCGAGGGGGAGCTTCAGCAGGGGCAGCAGGCCGGGGTGGACGCGCCCTACGCGCTCGTCCGCAACGGCGTGGATCTGCGCCGGTTCCAGCAGGCCGACTCGTCCGCACGGTTCGCGGCACGCAGGCTCCTGGGCGTACCCGCCGAGAAGCCGCTGGCGGTCTGCATCGGCCGTGTCACACGGCAGAAGGGCCAGGACGTCCTAGCCGCCGCGTGGCCCCGTGTCAGGGAACGCTGCCCTGACGCCCAACTGGTGATGGTCGGTGACGGCGACATGCTGCGCCGTGTGCGCGTCTACGCCACCGACGGCATACGGTTCGTCCCACCGGTCGCCGACCCCCGCCCATGGCTGGTCGCCGCCGACGTGGTGACGATGCCGTCGCGCTGGGAAGGACTGCCGCTCGCCGCCCTGGAGGCATTGGCCATCGGCCGTCCCGTGGTCGGCACGGACATCCCAGGGCTCACCGAGGTCGTCACCCCGGACGTGGGGGCGCTCGTGCCCATGGACGACCCGGCGGCGCTGGGCGCCGAGGTCGCACGCAGGCTGCTCTTCCCGGAACTCGCCGAGATCGAGGGAAAGGCGGCCGCCCAGCGCGCCGCCGGATTCGACGCCATGCGGACCTTCGCCCAGCTGGCCGTCATCACACAGGACCTCGCCACCGCCGCGTACCCGGTGGCAGGCGCGCCCGGGACCGCCTACGGGCGTGAACCCGTCGCTCAGCCGGTGACCCGCCCCGCCTCCGCCAGACCTCTGGCGGAGGCGGGGCCGGGCGTGGGTGCGGACTGATGGCGTCAAGGCGACCGCGACACGTTCGGCGAGACGGCCGGCGACGCCGCGGCGGTGCGGAACGGGCTCAGCCAGCCGGCGGCCCTGCCGAACAGCGAACGGTAGACCTCGGACGACCGCGGGTTGTCGGAGCAGCGCCACACCCCGTGCGGGCAGTAGTCGGAGATCGTCTGGTACTCCGCCCTGTGCCGGGTTATCCAGTCGAACATGTCCCGGATGTAGTCCGGATTATCGGAATTCCGGAACAGTCCCCATTCGGGAAAGGAGATCTTCTTGCCGTGCGCGCGGGCGAAGTCGACATGGGCCTGCAGACCGTAGGGTTCCTTGACGAACTCGTCGAAGTCCTTGCCGACGGGCTGGTCGTAGACGTCCATGCCGATGATGTCGACCACGTCGTCGCCCGGATAGCACTCGGGCCAGGCGATGGCGTCCATGCCCCGGCTGGGCGTGAAGTCGAACTGGAAACGCGCCCCCTTCACCGAGCGCATGGCCGCGACGATGCGCCGCCAGTAGATCTTCCACATCTCCGGGTTCGGGGCGCATCGGCCGGTGTAGGTGATGCCGTTCATCTCCCACCCCAGCACGATGATCGTGTCCGCCGCCTCGGCGTCGACGAGCCGTTCGGCGAGCCGGACGAAATGCGTGTCGAACGCGCCCGTCGCCCCGCCGCGCAGCAGCGCCGAGACGACGTTGTCGGGCAGCGGCACCTCATTGGGCGCCAGCATGGGAACGTTCACGACGAGCTTCCGCCGCGGATCGGCCGCGCGCCATTCTCCCCACGACCTGACCAGGTTGCCCGGACCCTCGATTCCCGCCCAGGTCTCTCCGGGCAGATACGTGTGGCCCACGGTGACCGGCGCGTCGAGCCATTGCTCGAATTCGGCGAGCCGTTCCACCCCGGCGGCGCCCGACCCGACGAACGCGCCCAGTGGAACGGCGGGGCCCTGCGGAGCGGCCGGGCTTTCCGGAACGGCCGGGCTTTCCGGACGGGGCGAGCCGCTCGCGACGGTCGAGGCCGCCGCGACGTCCGAGCCTCCCGGTACGGCCGAACTGCCCGGAGCGGCCGGATCCAGCGACACCGAGGCCCCGGTGCGAACGGCGGAGCCACCTATCTCGAAACGCATTCCCGCCATCGTCACGGCCCAGACCGCGGCGGCCATCGCCGCGGCGAGCAGGCCCCGGCCGAGCCGCCGCCGGAAGCGATCGCGGGAACGCGGGAAAGGGCCGTCGTCATGGCGGGCTATCCCGAAACTCATAGCTGGGTTATGCCCTTTGTCTCCCCGCCGCGAGCAATGAAATCGCCAAGCCTTCGTCGGACCGCTTATTTGGGAGTGAATATGCGGCTGGATGTCAAGTGTCCGGTTGTCGGCCTTATGGGGCGGTGCCGATGAGCCGCCACGACCCCGTCGACGCCGAGTTCGACACCGAACTTCCCGTCCTGGTGCTGCGGACGGACGCCAACATGTTCCACCACGGCACCGTGGGGGTGATCCGCTCGCTCGGCCGCGCCGGCGTGCCGGTGCACGCCGTCCTGGAGAGCGGCGCCGTCCCCGCCGCCGCGTCCCGCTACCTGCGGCGACGGCACCGCTGGGGCCCGCCCGCCCCCGACGGCGCCCCGGCCGCGCTGGTCGCGCACCTGAACCGGATCGGGCGGCGGATCGGACGGCCCGCGCTGCTGGTCCCGATGGACGACGGCGGCGCGATATTCATCGCCGAGAACTCCGCCGCGCTCGCCGAACGATTCGTCTTCCCCCGGCAGGAAGGGGGGCTGCCCCGGACGCTGGCGAACAAGTCCACGCTGGCCGACAGATGCGCCGAGGCCGGCGTCGCCTACCCGGAGATCCGCCTTCCGCTGTCCGGCCAGGACGTCGACGAGGCGATCAAACAATGGGGCCTGCCGGTCATCGGAAAATGGGCGAAGCCGTGGCGCCTCGGCCCGGGGCAGCGCAGCACCTCCGTTCTCCGGACGCCCGAGGACGCCCATGCGCTCTTCGCCGCGGCAGCGGACCGGCCCGCCGCCGGGCCGCTGATCCTGCAGCGCGGAATCGTCTCGCCGCAGGCGGCGGACTGGTTCTTCCACGGATACTTCGACGACGCCTCCCGGTGCCTGTTCGCCGGAACCGGACGCAAAAGACTGGCCTGCCCACCGGGGGCCGGGCAGACCGTGGTCGGGGAATGGCTGCCCAATCCCGAACTGGAGGAGATCGGGCGCACCCTGGGACGCGTCCTCGGCTACCGCGGCGTGGTCGACCTGGACTTCCGTCTGGTGCCCGAGTCCGGCACCTACTTCCTGCTCGACTTCAACCCGCGGCTCGGCGCCCAGTTCCGGTTGTTCACCGACCGGCGCGGCCTGGACCTGGTGCGCGTCATGCACCTGGACCTGTCCGGCCGGCCGGTCCCGTTCGTCCGGCCCCATTACGGCCGCACCATGGTGGTCGAGAACCATTACCTGCGGCCGTCGGTGCTGAGGGCCGCCGGCGGCATGTCCAGAACGCGCCTGCTGGGAACCGCGGAGGAGTATGCCTGGCTGGCGGGTGATGATCTCAAGCCATTTCTGCTCATGGGGGCGCAAAGCGTCATCCGGGGGGCGGAAAAAATCGCCGCGCCGAGGCTTTCCGGGGCACGACGGGGTAGGAGCGCGGCGTCCGAGGGAACGAAGAGAACGGTCAGCGCCTGACCCGCCGGGCGCCGCCGGAAGTCGGCAAGGAAATCGGGGGAGAACATGTACGACTCGGTCATCGACGTGCTCGTCGTCGGCGCCGGTCCCTATGGCCTGTCCGTGGGAGCCTACGCGCGTCACGTGGGGCTGAGAGTGCGCGTCATCGGCACTCCCATGGACTTCTGGCGCAACAACATGCCGACGGGAATGTTCCTGAAGTCCGAACCGTTCGCCTCCAGCCTGGGCAGCCCCGTCCCCGGCCTGTCGTTCCGCGAGTACAACGGCGGCTGGCCGGAGGGGCTGCCCATCCCCATCCACACCTTCATCAGCTACGGCCAGTGGTTCGCCGAGCACGCCGCCCCCGAACCCGAGCCGTCGCAGGTGCTGCGCGTCGAGGGCGAGCCCGGCCGCGTCTACACGGTGACGCTGTCCACCGGCGAGGAGGTCCGGACCCGCACCGTGGTGCTGGCCGTGGGCGTCGGCCCGTTCGCCCACGTTCCCCGCCAACTGGCGTCGTTGCCCACGTCACTGGTCACGCACAGCGTCGTCCACCGCGAGTTCGACCGGTTCGCCGACAAGGAGGTCATCGTCGTGGGGGCGGGGCAGTCCGCCCTCGAGACCGCCGTGCTGCTCGCCGACTGCGGGGCCCGCCCCGTCGTGCTGGCGCGCACGCCGCAACTGGAGTGGAACGCCCTGCCCGGCAAGACCAGCAGCCCCCTGCAGACACTGCTGCACGGCCCCCAGTCGGGGCTGGGGCGCGGCTGGCGCACATGGGTGTGGTCGGAGCACCCGCAGACCGTCCGGTACCTGCCGACGCGCACCCGGCAGCACATCGTGAAGAACACCCTGGGCCCCGCGGGGGCCTGGTGGCTCCGCGACCGCATGGACAGCCGCGTGGGACGGATGCTGGGACGCCGCGTGGTCAACGCCGCCCCGCACGGCGACGGCCAGGTGCGCCTGATCGTCGAAGACCGGCGCGGCGACCGCACCGAGGTGCGCGCCGACCACGTCATCGCCGCCACCGGATACGTCCCCGACGTCGACCGGATCTCCGTCCTTCCCCCGGACCTGCGCCGCAGGCTGCGCCGCACCCTCCTTTCCCCCGCGCTGGACGCCAACTTCCAGTCGTCGCTGCCCGGCCTGTACTTCGCGGGCCTGACCGCCGCCGCCACGTTCGGCCCGGTCATGCGCTTCGTCCACGGCGCCGACTTCGCGGCCCGCCGCATCGTCGGCCACCTGTCCGAGACGATGGGCACGGGCACCGCCCAGCAGGACATGATCGCCTATCCCCACGAAGCCACCATGCCCCGCTGACCGCCGCGCAGGGGCTCCTGCCACAGGGGCCCCTGCGCGCACAACCCCGCCTAAAGCCCCCGCTGGTACGAATTACCTGTCGGACGCTCCACAATTTTGTGGACCATCATGCCGGGGTCGGATAACCGCGGCGGCTGACATTGGCCGCGTCTCCAAAATCGTGCGGAGCAATGCCGGGACGGGGTTGTAGTGTCGAGGCATGGCAGGAAGTCGAGATCAGCTGCGGCAGACATGGGAACGAGCACGTGACGATCTTCATAAGAGGCTCCGGATGACACCGATGCAGTCGGCCGACCGTAGGGCCCTGGCGCGCGCCTTCGATGTCTACCACGCCACCCTGGTGGCATGGCTGACATGCGAGTATCCCACGCTGCGAGATATGTCGGACATTCCCGGCCTGACGCACTCCGAGTGGAAACCCTCACCGGGCGGCGTCGCGTCATGACCGACCCTGGCCCACAGCGCCCCGCGTTTTCGTCCACCCGACGCTTTCACCCGCCGAGACCTTCCGCGAAAAGACGTTCCACCACCCCCCGGCCGAAGGCGAAACGCATCTTCCGTCGACCGAGAGGCCGCCCTGCCGCCCCCGCCGCGACATTCTCCAGCGCCATACAGATATAGCGCGATACCGCCAAGGCGAATTGTGCGTCACCCGCCTACCGGTCCTGGTGCCGCACTCGCCCCCGGCGGCGCCGACCACGGCCAGGCGACGTCCACGACGACGCCGCCCGCGCACCCCGACCCACCCGCCGTTGGCCCTGCAGGCGTCCGCCTCACACAGCACCGGCCCTGCGACTATCTGATCAATGCGGCACTGGCCGTGCCGCCGATGTGGGTCCCTGCGTCTGGATCCCCGGACGAATACGGTCTGCCGGCTCCGCCTGAACGGCCTGCGGCGTGCTCTCCAGACGGCGACCGTTCCCGCACGCCGCGCCCCCACCTGGTGGACGATCAGTTGCCGCGTCGGCCGCGTAAGCGGACCGCCCGTAATGCCAGGCCGCACACTCGGCCGCCGCGCGGTCGCCACCTCGACCCCGCTGCGGGAACCGACGGGGCCTTCAGGTGATGTACGCACGGTGTTCGCGATTGACGGCGACGGTGGCGTGGGCCGGGCGCGGGCACGTCGTGCGAGCTGCCGGGGCGGCGCCGCGAGTCTCCGATGCCGAACAGACGAGCAGGTCGTCGTGTTGCAGGTGGCCGGCAAGGACGAGATTCAGGCGGATATCAGGAAATTCCGGACGATGCGCCGATGGTGCCGTCCGCCGCCGTCCTTGAAGTCGGCTACCTGGAAGAACGCATCATGTTTATCAGTCATGTACGTGATGGGCGGGTTCCGGCGTGGAAACTTTTTGGGTGCGGGAGTGTCGCTTTACTTCGGTTGAAACTTCGCGTCGGCAGGCTAGGTCGTGCTGGCGCCCCCAGACGTTGGGAGCGTTGTCCGTGAGGCGCTCGGCGTCTTTTCGTGACAGACGGAGGAGAGGCAACATGTTCAAGAAGACTTTCGCGGCCGCGAGCTTGGTCGTCGGTGCCGCCGCCGGCGCTCTGCTGCTGTCTTCGCCCGCTCAGGCCGACGGTCGTGGTGAGGTCCCCCACGTCATCAACGTGTACAACACGAACACGAACACGAACACCAACAACAACGACAACAAGAACATGGCCACGGTCCACATCCCCAACCCGCTGGCATGGCTGCTCTGATCGGGTATTACGGGACGTAGCGCAGCGTTGCGATTATGACGGCCCCGGCCCGGTGGTGGCACCAAGGTCGGCGAGCGCCGGTCAACTGCTTGACCCAGGGATGCCGGAACGCCTTGCGTTCCGGCATCCCTTGTCATTTGTCGGGCGGGCTGCCCGGTGCCGGGCCGGCGACCCGATCAGGGGCGTGGTCGAGCGAACGCGGCGCACGGGGGACGGCAGCCACGACGCCACATGGCGTTCAGCCGGATACAGGGCTCATCATGCGATGCCAAGGAAAAAGGTCCGGGCGCTTGCGTCCGCGAGGCTCGTCCGGGAGCGGCGGGTGCCGCGGGCTGCGGCTTCCCGTTGCGTTCAGGAGCTCAGGTGGCGGGCGGCGAGATGCGCGCAACTGTTCGGTGAGCCGGCGACCGGCGGGCGCGTCGGATGTGCGTCCGGACGGTTTCCGGGAGTCGCGTCGGCGGCGCGATACGAGGTTGGTCGTCCGTCATATGAGGCGTTGGCGGTGATCAGTCGGGCTATGTCCAGTTTGCTGGAATGAGCGTTGCTTGCCGCGAGGTTCATGCCTTCAATTTATGATTCACTCTGACCGGTTTTTCGTGCTCTTTCTTCGTCCTTTGCATTGCGGGTCATACTCTTGATCGCGACGGTGGACATCGGTGCTCTCCAAATCGTGATCCCGCGAATGAAGAGAGCGTCCCCATCAAACAACTTGTCCACGACAGGTGAAGGAGAAGCGCGATGCTGAAGAAGGCGACGGCTGCGGCTGGCCTGGTGATCGGTGCGGCGGCGGGGGCTCTGCTCCTGAGCTCGCCCGCGCACGCCAGCGGCCGGGGCGACAACCCGGACGTCAACGCCCAGCAGCAGAAGCAGGCGACGACCGTGACCGCCAACAACGTCAACAAGAACACGCTGACCAACACCAACTCCAACGTGGCGAAGGCCGAGGCCGAGGCCAAGCTCCTGGACATCCTCTGATCCAGGTCACGAGGAGTTATCAGCCGATTTGATCCATCCGGTCGCGGCAACGCGCGGCCGGCATGATCGACGGGCTGAGCGGGGGTGCTGGGACGGCAACGTCCCAGCACCCTTTCCGTATGCGCGGACGAATGAAATCGGCCGCCGTCTCGAATGAGCATGACTCCGGCCGGGTGCCGCCCCGGGAGGCCATCGGAAGCACGCCCGCTTCCGCGCCAGTGCCCTAGGGCGGATGCAGGTGAACGACGCCGCGGCTGTGCATGCGAAAGAAATGCGGCGAGCGCGCCGGCCGCCACGGCCCATCCCGTCCCGGGAAGGCCGGGAAACGAACGCGAAGCCGCCGGTCGAGAACGATGGTCTCACACCGGCCGGCCGAGCCGTCCGTGTGGACGGCGGAGGAGGGGAAGCGGCGGTTGACCGTTCTGTCGCCTTCCTCGTGGCATTCCGCTTTGCCGCGGTCGAGCCACCGGTCCCCGTTCGCCGGAGTCGCCGCCGTCGCGACCGTAAAACGCCCAACCGTTTCGAGTAAACGATGTATTTGATCGACAAATATGTCTGAGATGAGCTGTGGGAACGATGCTAGCTTCGGGTCGGCGGACTCACCGGAATCGCCCATCGACCACTCGGCCGGGCTCGGTCAACCGGGCGGCCCGTTGCGGCTTCCGTCTCTTCAGGGCGGTCCCGCCGAGCCTTTCCGGGAGACGGACGGAGCGGGTCGATGTCGAATAACCAGATAGCCGTGCGGCGGTCAGCGGGACACGCCGCGAGTAAATCGAGAATGACGTCCACGGTGCGGGCGGCCACTGACTTCGCGTGCTGCGCCGACCGTTGTGGCGGCCCGGCATCGCCCGGAGTCGCCGGACGTCCGCATCGGTGACACGGCGTCCGGGAGCGGCGTCGGTGGATCGTCAGTGAGGAGTCAGGGGCATGTGGCCGGAATCGATCCAGCGCGGGGCGTGGCGCCCCGGGGATCGGATCCGTCCTGCCCGGCTGCCGTTCGCGGCACGCGTCGCCGTCGTCGTCGGCCTGGCCCTGGCGGGCTGGCTCGCCGCCGCGCTGCTGGCGCAGGCGGCCGACGCCGCAGTCACCGACACCGACGAGGTCACGCGCACCGAGGCGGGCGGCGAGCGCACGGCGGTCCAGCGGCACGGCCCTCGGACCGTGGAGGAGGCCCTGCGCGAGACGCCCCGCCCGATGACAGCCGCGGACGAACCGGAGACAGGCGAATCGGACACAGGCGAATCGGAGAAGGACGAGTCCGAGGCAGGCGAGCCCGAGGCGAGCGAGCCGGAGGCGGGCGAGCCGGAGGCGCCGGCCGCCGGCGGCATCCGCCGGCACCCGGTGCGGCGCGTCGCCGAGCCGGCCGCCGAGCCGCTGTCCCGCGTCATGGGGTTCACCCGGAGGGCGGGGCACGGCGACTGCCCGGTGTGCTTCCTGATGGGCCGTCGCGGCCCACTGGGCGACCGGTCCTTCTTCCGGGCCCTGGACCAGGTCACCATGAGCGCGAGCGCGGCGGCCGGGGGGCCCGCCGCCGAAGCGCGGGGCCTGCTGCGCGAAGCCAGACTGACGCTCGCACGCGTGACCATGGGTGTCTCGCATGTGGGCACGGGGGCGTTCCAGGGCGAACTGCGACCGGTGCTGGATTCCGGGACCGGCGGCATCGGCGCGGACGCGCGGATGTCACTGAACGCCCTCGAACCGCAGCCGCTGCTCTTCGGGCCGCCGATCGCCGTGATGACCCCGGCCGAGGCGGCCGCACCGCGTCCCGCCGTCACCGGGACCGTCAAGAAGGTTCCGGCGCGCCCGGACAGGGACGCGGCTCCCGCCGCGGGCGTGCGCACCGGGTTCGAGACCGGCTGGGCGGGCGACGCCGTACGGCCCGCCGCCGTCGGTCACTGCCGGTCCTGCGTGGCCGAAGGCGAGCCCATCCTGCCGCGCCACCATTCCCCCTTCACTCACCACGTCCCGGCCGACATGACGTACATGTCCGCGTCGCACCCCCAGTTGTCCGTGGCCGGAATGCTCCAGGCCCACATGTGGCGCATCCATCGCGACAGCGGTGTCACGGCCGTCCCGTACAAGGCCCTGAACGACATGATCGCGGCGGAGGATCCCGGGGCCGTCCCCGACTGAGCCGCCTCAGGGCGAGCCACCCGGGGCCGAGTGGTCCGAGCCCAGCCGTCCCACCTCGTCGTCGAGACGAACCGGCCAGGCCGACAGGGCCCGAACCGCTTCCGCGACCGTCCACAGGCGTCGCCTGCCCCGGCCCACCCGAAGACGACCTTCCCACCAGGGCGATGGTGCCCTGCACCGTTGCCGGGCGAGCGCACCTGATGCGCCGTCGCGCAAGTGCATCCATCACGAACACACAAGACAGGAGTACACAGATGCGCAACTGGACCAAGAACGTGAGCCGCGCGGCCGTGGTGGCCGCGGGCGCCGTGGCGTTGGGATCCGGCGCCTGCGTGGGGCTCGCCTCCGCCGGCGCCGCCGACGGCACCGGCGGCAAGCGCAGTGCGATCACCATCGACCAGGACCAGGTCCAGCCGGGCCGTGCCCGCGCGACGCGCCACGAGTGCGACGACATGTCCGGCCTCATGGGCAAGGCACATGGCGCGTGCGCCCTGTCGGAGGACAAGGACGACGACTGGGACCGGGACGGGTTCGACGGGGACGACGACGGCTTCGTGGGCATGTGGGGCGGCTCCAACGGGCCGATCAGCGCGTACGGCGGGGCCCTGGCGATGGTGAACATCACCAAGTCCTTCACCTACGGCGGTGGGCAGGACCACTGCTCGCGCTGTGACGACTCCTACGACGACGACTACGCTCCGGTGAAGTCGCACAAGGCCAAGCCGAAGAAGTACAAGGCGAAGAAGTACAAGGCCAAGAAGTACAAGGCCAAGCCGCGCAAGGTGAAGGCCCACAAGGCCAAGCCGCGCAAGGTGCGGTCCTACAAGGCCAGGAGCTCCCGGCCGAAGGCGCCGCACTGGTCGCGCCCGGTCAAGGTGCGCAACTACGGCTACAACAGCCCGCTGCCGTCCACCGAGCGTCACGCCGCGGACCGGTCCGGAAGGAAGTTCACGGTGCCGACCGCGTTGGGGCCCGGCCGGGGACGGGTCGGCACGTTCGTGAGCAGGCTGGTCAAGCCGGTCGCCGACGTGCGGGTCGCCGCCAAGCGTCACAACCAGGAGCAGGAGCAGGAACTCGTGGTCCGGTCGACGAACACCGACAACGCCAAGGACCAGCACGCCAAGGCACTGCGGTGAACGCGGCCGAGGCCTGACCGCCCGGCTGAACGGTGCACCGCGGGTTCGGGCCGGGCCCGCCCGCCCGCGGGTGACCACCGCGACCACAGGAACACGGAATTCGGCTCCCGTCTCGGAATTCATCCGGGACGGGAGCCGTTTTCTGTTGTCGCCGGCCCGGTCGGAATCGTGCCCCGGCGGCATGCCAGCGATCTACGAATCGCCTGGCGGTGGTCTTTCTCTCGGTCGGCCGCCGGTTGATCGCGTATTGCGGACGTGAGTTCTCCGAATGTCTCCGGAAGAAACGCCGTGCGCTCCTGCGGGCCGCACCGCCCGCCGCCCGACTATCATCGGGACGTGCATTGGTGGATTCAGCAGGCCCGCGATTCCGCGGCGGAGGCGCAGGCCGCCGACCCGTCTCCGGAGAATCTGATGGCGGCCGCCCAGGTCGAGGCGCTGGTGTCCATGGCCGAGGCATTGCACCGCATCGCCTCGGCCATTGAGAACCAGGACAGACAGGAGCACGGCCGGCTTCGCGGAGTGGACGCCGGCTGACCGCCCGTCCCGGCGAATCCCGCCGGTCGAGCCGAAGCCGTGGGGGCCGACCAGAAAAACGAAAGCCGGTGTGTTCCGGGAAATCCCGGGACACACCGGCTTTCTGGTTCGTCGGGTGGGAATGGGGCTCAGACGTCGCTGAGGGCCTTGCGGTCCAGCCTGCTGCCGTTGGAACCCGGCGCCAGCCGCGAGGGCTTGGTGACCGCCGACCGCGGCGGCATCGGCGGCTCCGCGACGGCCTCGTGCTCCATGGTCACGGGGGCGATCCGGTCGTCCTCGACCATCTGGTGGTGGGCCGGGTGGAGCCCGTGGTCGGGACGGTCCCGCAGCCGCGCCGCGGCCTGCCGCAACGCGCGCTCGCCGACCAGCCGGGTCAGCTCGAGCCCGAAGCAGTCGAGCTTGTCGGCGTCGGTCAGGTCGTCGCGGTGGCTGAGGTCGGCGGCCACCCCGCCCAGCCGCTGCGCCTCGGCCAGGTCGAACTCGCGCAGCAGGTGGCAGCACAGCTCGGTCAGCGCCGCGTGGTCCCGTTCGAACGACAGCCCCGCCAGGTCGTTGTGCGACAGCCGGCTCAACGCGCGCTTGCGCTCCAGTTCGCCGTCCAGGACCCGCAGGACGCCGTTGAGGACGGCGATGGGGCCGATGCCGATCCCCCGGTCGTGGGCGAGCGTGAACGACACGCGCAGGAGCGCGGCCGATCCG
The DNA here is from genome assembly GCF_040642915.1 of Actinomadura sp. NPDC047616. NCBI lineage: Bacteria > Bacillati > Actinomycetota > Actinomycetes > Streptosporangiales > Thermomonosporaceae > Actinomadura > Actinomadura sp. NPDC047616. Next base: position 32,379 of record NZ_JBEYTB010000014.1, on the reverse strand, counting down.
AGGCCCGCCGTCAGCACCCGCACGATCAGCAGGCTCACCGGGGGCATGGTCTCCGGCAGGCCGAACGTCCAGCCCGCCGCCGTGATCGCGATCAGCGCGATGACCGACGCGCCGGTGTTGACGAACACGTACAGCAGGCCGGCCGGGGACAGGAACGCCGCCAGGGGCCTGTCGCGGTAGCGGACGATCAGTTCGGCGCCGCCGAATCCGCTGCCGATCAGGGCGGCGAACAGCATTTCGATGATCATTTTATCCGTCCCGTCACGCCGTTCGGGCGTTCACCCGGCCGAACGCGTACTCCTCGCTCTTGCCGCGCCGCGACAGCACCGACGGGCGCTGCCGGGTCGCCGTTTCGGTGCGTTCGGCCTCCAGGAAGACCAGCAGCCATTCCGCCGGTCCGCCGGCGCGGCCGGTGTGGGCTCGTCTCGACTTCTCCCGGGCGCGCAGGAAGGCCAGCAGCCATTCGGCCGGGCCGGACGCCGCGCCGCCTCGAATTCGGTAATCCATGAGGGAAACGATTCCGTATCCGCGGCCTCCGCGTCGACTTCTTCGCGGGCGCGTCAGGTAATCCCCCGGTCAGAGTCTGCGGCGACCACTTCTCCGGAGATTCCGCGGCACAATGCGGCGCACCGGGCGATCCGCCCCGCACGGCGCCGGAATGATCTTATGAAAAGGTCGGCGACACGGTTTTACGATGACCCGCGCCGACGTCGGCGCCCGGGTAGCGTGGCACGGTGTCTCAACACCGAGTCGGCGAAGCCGGGGGCGAAATCCGCGCCCTGGCGGAAATGTTCCGGTTGGGCGCGGTGAAGAACGCGGAGATGATCCCCGAGGGGATGATGAACCGCAACTGGCGGCTGGTCACCGCGCGCGGCGTGTTCTGCCTGCGCCGGATCCTCGACGTCGACCTGCCCACCGCCCGCCGCAACCTCGCCGTGCTCGCCGCCCTGGCCGAGGACGACCTGCCCGTCCGTCCGGCGCTGCCCGCCCCCGGCGGCACCCTGGTCGCCGAGGCCGCGGGGCACGGCTACTGCGTGTTCCCATGGACCGACGGCGTCCACATTCCCGGCGTGGACCTGACCGCTCAGCAGGCCGGCGCCCTGGGCGCCCTCCTCGCCCGCCTGCACTACGCCCTCCTCCGCGCCACGGCGCCTCCTCCTGCCCCCGGGCCGCCCCCCAACGCGCTTCTCTCGCCAGCCTTCACACCGGCACCGCCCGGTCCCGTGTCGCCGAGGCCCGCATACGCGTCCGGGCCAACGCCCGGCCTCGTCCCCACGGCACCTCACCCCGCCCCCGGACCTGCGCCGTTTCATGCCGCGTCCACGCCGGTCGCCCCCGCGCCTATGTCGTCTGGCTCGACACCAGGACCCCCTGCCCCCGCCTGGCCCACGGCCGCCGACACGCCCGCGGCGTCGTCCGGCCCCCCGCCGCTCTGCTCCACGTCCGCGTCCCAACGGCGTCCGCGTCCGGTGGCGGTCGAGCCCCCCGAGCACGCGCTGGCCCGGACCGGTCACCTGCTCGACCAGATCTCCTCGATCCGCTCCCCGCAGACGGCCGACCTGACCTTCCTCGTCCACCTGCGGCGGCGCATCCACCTGCTACGGAGGTACGGCGCGCTGCGCCCTGCCCATGACCGTCCCCTCGGCCCGTACGGCTGGACGCACGGCGACCTGCGTCCCGACAACCTCCTGTGGCGCGATGCCGCGATCGCCGCCGTCATCGACTGGGACCGGCTGGCCGTGCGTCCCCAGATGGAGGAACTCGCCCGCGCCGCCCTCGCCCTGTTCACCCACGAGGACGGCGCCATCGACCTGCCCCGCGTCGCCGCCTTCACCAACGGCTACCGCTCGATCGCCCCGGTCGACGAACGCGCCCTGGCCGACTCGGTGCGCCGCGTGTGGTGGACCACCATGTGCGACAACTGGCACCTGGAGTACTACTACGGCCACTGCTGCGGCCACCCGCACCGTTCCGGCCCCGGCGCCCTCGACTGGTGGCTCAACGCCTGCGGCCGGGCGTTCGTCCGCGACTCCCGCATGCTCGACTGGTGGACGCGCCACTGGCAGGACGTCCGCGACGCCTTCGCAGGCCACCACCCCTCCACCCGCGCCCTGGCCGCCTGAGGTTCCGTGAGATCGATCGGGCTTCGGGCGGGTCTCGGGGTGCGGCCGCCGGAGGGAGCCACGGTATTTCGGGGCCGGATAGGCACGCGGATCTGAGGGCCTCGCCTGTTTTCGTGATCGGTGGTTTCTCGGCGTAGGGCTTTTAAGGGGGTTTGGTGCAGGTGAGTCCGAAGCCGTCATCGCCGATGACGCGGGCCCTCGTACCGTGGATGTGAGGGAGGGGGCCCGATGACCGAGGTATCCGGGTACGCGCCTGGGGCGCCGTGCTGGGTGGAGCTGGTCAGCCCGCAGGTCAAGGCGTCCAAGGAGTTCTACGGGGAACTGTTCGGCTGGTACGTCCACGCGTTCGCCTACGACTTCGGCGACTACTTCACGTGGTCGCTGGGCGGCCGCCGGGGGCCCATGGTCTGCGGAATGCAGCCGCTCGCCGACGAAGGGCAGCCGCCGTACTGGACGTGCCACTTCGCCGTCGACGAGCTCGGGCCCGTCACCGAGCGGGTGCGCGCGGCAGGCGGCCAGGTGCTCGTGGAGGATGTCGGAGTGGAGGACCTCGGGCGGCTCGCTCTCGCGGTCGACCCCGAGGGGGCGGGCTTCGCGCTGTGGAAAGGGGGGACCTTCCACGGCGCCGGCGTGGTCGACGAGCCCGGGTCGCTGTGCTGGATGGAACTGGCCTGCCACGACCTGGAGACCGTCCAGCGCTTCTATGGCGAGGTCCTGGGATGGACGTTCGTGCGGCGGGATCACGACGGCCTCACCTACTCCTACTGGAGGGTCGCCGACCGCTCCGTGGGCGGCATGGTCGTGCTGGACGGTCGGCTGCGGCCGCTGGACCGGCCCCAGTGGGTCCCCTATTTCGCCGTGGACGACTGCGACGCCTCCGTCACCAAGGCCACCAAGCTGGGCGCCCGTGTCGAGGTGGCCCCGCGCGACATCCGGCCCGGCCGCTACGCGTTCGTGCGCGACCCCGTGGGGACGCCCCTGGCCGTCATCCAGCCGGCCCGGTGAGTCACCAGTCGCCGCCGAGCCGGCGTTTGGCCTCGGCGATGCGGGCCTCGTCGCGCTGGTAGAAGACCCACTGCTTGATCTTCTTGCTGCGGACCAGCCCCGCCCTGGCGAGGATCTTCAGGTGCTCCCCGCAGGTGGGCTGGCTGACGCCCAGCTTCTCGGCGATGAACAGGGAGCAGACGCCGTCGCGGACCAGGTCGCCGTCGCGCTGCGGCGGGAAATGGCGTTCCGGGTCGCGCAGCCACGCCAGGATCTGCTGCCTCCGGTCGTTGGCCAGCGCTTTGAGGAGGTCCACGTCCAGCACGCACGCATCATGGCAACGGCCCCAGGACCTGTCCACACGGCCGCAGGGATCGGGGGGAGTGGGCGGCCGTCACTCCGCTCGGTGCGGTCCTGACCTTGGTCGCCGGTCCGCCGGAGCCGCCCCCTACGATGTTCTCCGGCTTGAAGGAGGGGCGCATGACAGTCAGGGACGACTTCCTCGACACGGCGGCGGCCGCCGTCCGCCTGCTGGAGGACGCGGCGGTGGCCGAACGCTGGGACGACCCCAGCGCGCTGGAGGGCATGACGGTGGGCGCGCTCGCCGCGCACCTGGCCCACCAGATCTTCCTGGTGCCCCGGCTGCTCGACGCCGGCGGCGCGGAGAACGCCGAACCGGTCTCGTTGATCGATCACTACTCCGGCCCCGAATGGGACGACGCGGACGTCCACGCCGCGCTCCGCCGCTCGTCGGCGGAGGCGGCCGAGCAGGGGGCCCGGACGCTGGCCGAACGGGCCGCCGCCACGCTGGCCGACCTGCGCGGCAGGCTGCCGTCCGAGCCCGCCGACCGCGTGGTGCCCCTGCCCTGGGCGCAGCCGCTCACCCTCGACGACCTCCTCACCACCCGCATGACGGAACTGGTCGTCCACTCCGACGACCTGGCCGTGAGCGTGGACAAGGAGGCCGCGCCTCCGCCGGCCGCCGTGGAGACGGTGATCGGCCTCCTCGCCCGGCTGTCGGCCCGCCGGCACGGTCCGACGGCCGTCCTGCGCGCCCTCAGCCGCGCCGAACGCGCCCCCGCCTCGATCTCCGCGTTCTGACCTCTCCGGCCGCCCCCGCGCGGGGGCGGCCGTTCCCATCACGGCCTTCCGGCCCCACGGACCGTCCCGTCCTCAGGGGCATCGAGCATCGGTGCTGGCGCGCCCTCGGCGCGGCGGCGGTTCGCCGCCCGTGCCGCCGGACGCGGCAATGCGGGAGATGTGCCGGGTTTCGTCCTATATGAGCATGGACGTGTCGCGCTCGCCCCGGACATCCGATCCTCGCGAGGGCGACCATCTCCGCTGTCCCCGGCTCCGCCTCCCGCGGCGGCTCGGAGCCTGAGGGGGAGGGCGCGGTCCGGCCTGGCCGGCGCGCCGTCCGGGCGCCCCGCCGGGGCATCCGGCGCGCCACGCGCCCGGCGGGCGAGAACAGCCGAATCTCCGGTATCTGTTCAGGCACATTTTCTTATTGCCGTGAACTCGTCTCGTCCCGCGTTTTCGAAATCGTGCTCATTTGCTGAGCAAGAACGAAGTAGCCGCACGCCCCGACGGTCCGGGTACCTTCGGTCGAGTAGTCGTTTCTGGTGGTCGGGACCGTGAGTCAATGGCGTCCCGAACAGGGATTGGGGGATGTGTTGGCCGCGATGCTGCGGAAATTGGGGCGCCGTCTGCTTACCCCGGACGACGCGGAGACGACCCTGGAAAAGAGGGGTTTTCACGTCAAGAACAACGACGCCAGGGAAGTGCTGGAGAGGATCGGCCGCACTTTTCTGGCGGGCTTCGGCGACGCCGTCGAGTCGGGCGCGCCGGCGGCGCTGCCCGCGCGCCTGAAGGACATCCCGCCGCGTTTTCGCGGGTTCGCCTACGAGGGCGCCGGGATGGGCTTCGCCATGGTGGACGCGCTGACCTTCTCGGGCGGCCGGCGCACCCGCGAATACCTGGCGGGCTGCGGCGACGCCCACGTCTACATGGTCTACATCGGGGTGGGCTGGGCGATGGCCAGGCTGCCCCGGTTCCGCTGGCCGAAGCTCGACCTGGATCCGATGCTGCAGTGGCTGGTGCTCGACGGCTACGGCTTCCACCAGGCGTACTTCCGGACCGAGCGGTACGTGCGGCGGCACCACCAGGACCCGAGCTTCCCCTGGCCCGCGCACGACCCGCACGGGTACGCCAACCACGCCCTCGACCAGGGCATCGGACGGGCCCTGTGGTTCGTCGGCGGCACCGACCCCGACGTGGTGGCGACGCTGATCGAGGCGTACCCCCCGGCGCGCCACTCCGACCTGTACGCCGGCGCCGGGCTGGCCGCCACGTACGCGGGCGGGGCCGACGAGGACGAGCTGCGCGGCTTCTGGAAGCGGGCCGGACGGCACCGCCCGTTCGTCGCGCAGGGCAGCGCGTTCGCGGCCGAGGCCCGGCGCCGCGCGGGCCTGGAGGTGCCGCACACCGCGGTGGCGACCGAGATCTTCTGTGACATGCCCCCGGAGCGGGCGGCGCAGGTCTGCACCGACATCCGGAGGGAGCTGGACAGGCCCGGATCAACGGCCGGGGCCGCGGGCGAGGACCGGCGGCCCCTGTTCGAGGAATGGCGGCGGCGCATCGCCGACGAGTTCGCATCCCTTGGGAGGTGCTAGTCCGTGAGTGGCTTTGGACGACTGCGCAGACAGCTGCCGGGCGTGGTGGCGCTGGTGATGGTGGTGGGGGTGTTCTTCGCCGTCCGCCTGCCGGAGGCGCCCGCGTCCGAGAAGGCGCAGACCGCCCGCGGCTACGGGTTCGAGCCGATGAGCGTCGCCCTGCCCGGCGGCGCCAAGCAGCAGACGATCCGGCGCGTCAACAAGGACTACAAGCACATCGACGCGTGGATCTCCTCGGTCGGCGCGGGGATCGCGATGAACGACCTGGACGGCGACGGGCTGTCCAACGACCTGTGCATCACCGACCCCCGCACCGACCAGGTCATCGTGACGCCGACGCCGGGCGTCCGCGCGCAGCGGTACGCGCCGTTCGCGCTGACCACCGGCGACCTGCCGATGAACGAGGCGATGGCGCCGATGGGCTGCGCCCCCGCCGACTTCAACGAGGACGGCCGCATGGACCTGCTGGTCTACATGTGGGGCCGCACGCCGATCGTGCACCTGGCCCGTCCCGACGCCAAGAAGCTGGGGCCGGACGCCTACCGGGCCACAGAGCTGGTGCCGGGCCAGGCCGGCCGCACCTACACCGGGCCGGAGTGGAACTCCAACGCCGTGGCGATCGCCGACTTCGACGGTGACGGCCACGACGACATCTACCTGGGCAACTACTTCCCGCACGGGCCCGTCCTGGACCACCGCAAGAGCGGCGGCGTGGCGATGAACAAGTCCCTGTCCAACGCCACCAACGGCGGCGAGGACTTCTTCTTCCGCTGGACGGGCGCCACGGCCGGGGCGAACCCGTCGGTGTCGTTCGAGCGGATCGACAACGCGCTGCCCAAGGACATCTCCAAGGGCTGGGTGCTGGCCGCGGGCGCCAACGACCTGGACGGCGACCAGCTGCCCGAGCTGTACATCGCCCAGGACCACGGCAAGGACGCGCTGCTGTGCAACATCTCCAAGCCCGGGAAGATCGAGTTCCAGGCCGTCCACGGCAAGCGCACCCCCGGCCAGCCCAAGTCCAAGCGGATCGGCGACGACTCGTTCAAGGGCATGGGCATCGACTTCGCCGACTTCGACCACGACGGTCTCTACGACATGTTCGTCAGCAACATCACCACGACGTTCGGCATCCAGGAGAGCAACCTGCAGTTCATGAACACGGCCAAGGACCAGGCCGACCTGCGCGCCAGGCTGGGCGCCGGCGAGGCGCCGTGGGAGGACCGCAGCACCGAGCTGGGCACCGCCTGGACGGGCTGGGCGTGGGACGTGAAAGTGGACGACTTCGCCAACTCCGGCGAGCCGGCGATCGCGCAGACCACCGGGTTCGTCAAGGGCGACGTCAACCGGTGGCCGCAGCTGCAGGAGCTGGCCGCCTCCAACGACCTGGCGCTGGACAACCCGTACTGGTGGCCGCACGTGACCAGCGGTGACGACCTGGCGGGCAGCCAGCGGCTGGCGTTCTTCGTCAAGGACGGGGACGGCAAGTACCAGAACGTGGCGCGGACGCTCGGACTGGCCGTCCCGGTGCCCACGCGCGGCATCGCGGTCGGCGACGCCGACGGCGACGGACGCCTGGACATGGCCGTCGCCCGGCAGTGGGACGAACCCGTCTTCTACAAGAACACCGGCACGTCCAACGGCAAGTACCTGTCACTGAAGCTGCTGCGCGACACCGAGCCCACCCCCGGCTCGCTGCCCGCGGCCGGTTCCCCGGTGGTCGACGCGCAGGTGAAGGTGACCACCCGCGACGGCCGCACGCACCTGGCCCGCGTCGACGGCGGCAGCGGCCACTCCGGCAAGCGCAGCAACGAGGTGCACGTCGGTCTCGGTCCGAACGTCACCGGGCCGGTCAAGGTGACGCTGTGCTGGCGCGACCGCTCCGGCCAGGTGCGCAAGCAGGAACTTCAGCTCGACCCGGGCCGCCACACGCTGCTGCTCGGCTCCCAGGCCAAGGAGAGGTGACCATGTCCTCGACGATGTCCGCGGCCGCGACCGCACCGACCCCGCCGGCGCCGGCCGCGCCCGCGCCACGGCACGATCCCAAGGTCGTCATCGCGCTGCGCAACTTCGCCATCTCGATGTCGGTGTTCAACATCTTCGGCTACACGGTCCTGGGCTTCGAGCAGCCGTGGATCTGGCCGTTCATCGCGCTGGCCACCGGCTACACGTTCGAGATCTTCCTGGAGGTCATCGGGGCCCGCGTCGAGGGACGCCGGCCGCGCTTCCTCGGCAACGGCTGGCGCGGGGTCATGGAGTTCCTCTACCCCGCGCACATCACGGCGCTGGCCATGAACATGCTGATCTACGTCAACGACCAGGTGTGGGTCATGGTCTTCGGGGTCATGGTCGCGGTCGGCGCCAAGTGGGTGCTGCGGGCCCCGGTGCGCGGGCGGATGCGGCACTACATGAACCCGTCCAACTTCGGCATCACCGTGATCCTGCTGGTGTTCCCGTGGGCGAGCATCGCGCCGCCGTACCAGTTCACCGAGCGGTTCCACGAGCCGGTCGACTGGCTCGTCCCGGCGATCATCCTGTCCGCGGGCACCATGCTCAACGCCAAGCTGACCGGCCGGATGCCGCTGATCATGGGCTGGCTGTCGCTGTACGTGGTGCAGGCCGTGGTGCGCGGCTGGCTGCTGGACACCTCGATCCCGGCCGCGCTGATCATGATGACCGGCGTCGCGTTCGTGCTCTACACCAACTACATGGTGACCGACCCGGGCACCACCCCGTCGCATCCGGCCGCGCAGTTCGCCTTCGGCGGCGGCATCGCGGTCGTGTACGGCGTCCTCACCGGCATGAGCATCGCCTACGGCCTGTTCTTCGCCACCGCGATCGTCTGCCTGGTCCGCGGCCTCTACCACTGGTCGCTGCACTTCGCCGGTAAGGCGCGCGAGCAGCGCGCCGCCGCCGAGGCCGCCACCACCGACGCCGCCGTCAACGGCAAGGCCGACACGGCCCACCCCGAGACCCGGAAGAAGGTCGTCCCAGCATGAGCAGCGGTACCAGGCTGGCGGTCGTCGGAATGGCGTGCCGTTATCCGGACGCCGCGTCGCCGGCGGAGCTCTGGGAGAACGTCCTGGCGGGACGGCGCGCGTTCCGGCGGCTGCCCGACGAGCGGATGCGGCTGGAGGACTACTGGGACGCCGACCCGTCCGCCCCCGACCGTTTCTACGCGCGCAAGGCCGCCGTCATCGAGGGCTACGAGTTCGACCGGGTGGCGCACCGGGTCGCCGGGAGCACCTACCGGTCCACCGACCTGACGCACTGGCTGGCGCTGGACGTGGCGGGCGACGCCCTGGCCGACGCGGGGTTCCCCGACGCCGAGGGGCTGCCCCGCGAACGCACCGGCGTGATCGTCGGCAACACGCTGACCGGCGAGTTCACCCGCGCGAACCTGATGCGGCTGCGCTGGCCGTACGTGCGGCGCGTCGTCGCGGCCATGCTCAAGGAGCGCGACGGCTGGGACGACGACCGGCTCGGCGTCTTCCTGGAGGACCTGGAGCGCGTCTACAAGGACCCGTTCCCGGCCGTCGACGAGGACACCCTCGCCGGGGGCCTGTCCAACACGATCGCCGGGCGCATCTGCAACCACTTCGACCTCAAGGGCGGCGGCTACACCGTCGACGGGGCCTGCTCGTCGTCGCTGCTGTCGGTGACGACCGCGTGCCGGTCGCTGCTGGCGGGCGACGTGGACGTGGCCGTCGCGGGCGGCGTCGACCTGTCCATCGACCCGTTCGAGATCGTGGGGTTCGCCAAGACCGGGGCGCTGGCCCGGGAGGAGATGCGGCTCTACGACCGCCGCTCCAACGGCTTCTGGCCGGGCGAGGGCTGCGGGATGGTCGTGCTGATGCGCGAGGACGACGCCCGCGCCCAGGGCCGGCGGATCTACACGACCGTGGCCGGGTGGGGGATCTCCTCCGACGGCCAGGGCGGCATCACCCGTCCCGAGGTCAGCGGCTACCGGCTGGCGCTGCGCCGCGCGTACGAGCGGGCCGGGTTCGGCATCGACACCGTGCCGCTGTTCGAGGGGCACGGCACCGGCACGGAGGTCGGCGACGCGACCGAGCTGCGGGCGCTGTCGCAGGCCCGCCGGGACGCCCGCGCCGGCGTGGAGCCCGCCGCGATCAGCTCCATCAAGGGGATGATCGGGCACACCAAGGCCGCCGCGGGGGTGGCCGGGTTCATCAAGGCCGCGATGGCGGTGCACCACGGGATGCTGCCCCCGACGACCGGCTGCACCGACCCGCACCCGGTGCTGCAGGAGGATCCGGTGGCGCTGCGGGTGCTGCGCAAGGCCGAGCCGTGGCCGGCGCAGGCGCCGCCGCGCGCGGGCATCACCGCGATGGGCTTCGGCGGCATCAACACCCACGTCGTGCTGGAGGGCCTGGACGGCGCCGGGCCGCGGCGGCGCAGGCCGGTGGACGCCCGGACCAGGGCGCTGGCGTCCTCGCCGCAGGACGTGGAGCTGCTGGTGGTCGACGGCGACACGCCGCAGGCCCTGCGCGACCGCCTCACCGAGCTGGTGGAGTTCGTGCCGCGCCTGTCGTACGCGCAGCTCGGCGACCTGGCCGCCACCCTGCACCGGGAGCTGCGCGACCGGCGGCACCGCGCCGCCGTCGTGGTGTCCTCGCCGGAGGACGCCGAGCGCAGGCTGCGGCAGGTGCTGGACGCCCTGGAGGCGGGGGAGACGACCCTGTCGTCCCCCGACGCCCGCACCTTCCTCGGCCGGGTCGGCGGGATCGGCCGGGTCGGCTTCCTGTTCCCCGGGCAGGGGTCGGGCACCGGCACCGGCGGGGGCGCGCTGCGCCGCCGCTTCGCCGAGGTCGAGGAGGTGTACGAGCGGGCGGCGCTGCCCGCCGACGGCGACATGGTGGCCACGGCGGTGGCCCAGCCGCGCATCGTCACCGGGTCGGTGGCGGGCCTGCGCGCCATGTCCCTGCTGGGGCTGGACGCCGAGGTCGCGGTCGGGCACAGCCTCGGGGAGATCTCCGCCCTGCACTGGGCGGGCGCGATGGACGAGGAGACCCTGCTGCGGGTGGCCCGCGTGCGCGGCGCCGCGATGACCGAGCGCAGCGAGCCCGGCGGCATGATCGGGGTGACCGCCCCGGTCGGCACGACGACGGCGCTGACGGCGGACCTGCCCGTCGTGGTCGCCGGGTACAACGGCCCCGGCCAGACCGTCCTGGCCGGGCCGGTGGACGCGCTGCAGGAGGCCGGCCGCGCCGCCGACCGGGCCGGGGTGAGCTGGGTCCGCCTGCCGGTGTCGCACGCCTTCCACTCGCCGCTGGTCGCCCCCGCCGCCGACGCGCTCGCGGCGGGCCTGGCCGGCGAACGGTTCGGCGCGGTGACACGGCGGGTGGTGTCCACGGTGACCGGCGCGGACCTGGCGCCGGACACCGACCTGACCGCCCATCTGCGGCGGCAGATCACCGACCCGGTGCTGTTCGCGCAGGCGGTGGAGCTGGCCGCCAAGGACATCGACCTGCTGGTGGAGGTCGGTCCCGGGCGCGTGCTGAGCCGTCTGGCGGCGGGCATCGTCGACGTGCCGGCGCTCGCCCTGGACACCGACGACGAGTCGCTGCGAGGACTGCTCGGCGTGGCCGCGGCCGCGTTCGTCACCGGTGTCCCGGTGCGGCTGGACGCGCTGTTCCACGGCAGGCTCGTCCGGCCGCTGGAGGTCGGCGCCGAGTTCTCGTTCTTCGCCAGCCCGTGCGAGGCGGCGCCGACGGTGGACCTGGTCGCCCCCGCGCGGCCCGCCGACCCCGCGTCGCCGGACGCCGCGGACGGCGACGCCGCCACGGGCACGGGCGCGGAGTCGGAGGAACCCGGCATCGAGCTGCTGCGGCGCCTGCTGGCCGAACGGGTCGAACTGCCGCCCGAGACCGTCGCCGACGACAGCCGCCCCCTGGACGACCTGCACCTGAGCTCCATCACGGTCGGGCAGGTCATGAACCAGGCGGCGCGGCTGCGGGGCCTGCCGGTGACGCAGGCGCCGACGAACTTCGCCACGGCCACCGTGCGGGAACTCGCCGACGCCCTGGACACCCTGGCCGAGACCGCGCGGTCGGGGGACGCCGACCGGGCGCCCGTGGTCGCCGGGGCCGCCGCGTGGGCCCGCTCGTTCGTCGTCGACCTCGCCGAGGAGCCGCTGACGGGCCGTCCCGTGACCGCCGAGGCCGTTCCCGGCCAGGCGCCGATCCCGGCCGACCTGCCGGTCACCCCCGAGGCGGGACCGTGGGAGGTGCACGCCACCGGCGGGCATCCGCTCGCCGAGCCGCTGCGCCGGGCGCTGGAGCGCGCCGGCCTCGGCACCGGCGTGCTGGTGTGCCTGCCCCGCGACTGCACCGAGGAGCAGCTGAAACCGGCGCTGGAGGGCGCGCAGCGCGCGTTGCGCGGCCGGCCGGGCAGCCGCTTCGTCCTGGTGCAGGACGGGCACGGCGCGTCGGCGCTGGCCAGGACGCTGCGGCAGGAGGCGCCCGCGCTGCACGTCACCGTCGTGCACACCCCGTTCACCGGCGACGCGGTGGACCGCGTGGTGGCGGAGGTCGCCGCGACGTCCGGGTTCAGCGAGGCGCACTACGACGCCGAGGGCGTCCGGCGCGTCCCCACGCTGCGGGCGATGCCGGTGCGCGCGGCGCGTGCCGTCCCGGCGCTGGACGCCTCGGACGTGCTGCTGGTGACCGGCGGAGGCAAGGGCATCACCGCCGAGTGCGCCCTGGCCGTCGCCGCCGACACCGGCGCCGCCCTGGCGCTGCTCGGCCGGTCCGACCCCGCCGAGGACGAGGAGCTGGCGGCCAACCTGCGGCGGATGGCCGACGCCGGGGTACGGGTGCGCTACGCGCGCGCCGACGTCACCGACCCCGCCCAGGTCGGCGCCGCCGTCGAGGAGCTGACCGGCGCGCTCGGGCCCGTCACCGCCGTGCTGCACGGCTCGGGCCGCAACGAGCCGGGCGGCCTGGCCGGGCTGGACATGGAGGCGTTCCGGCGCACCCTCGCCCCCAAGATCGACGGGCTGCGGGCGGTGCTGGACGCCGTCGCGCCGGAACGGCTCAAGCTGCTGGTGACGTTCGGCAGCATCATCGGCCGGGCCGGGCTGCGCGGCGAGGCGCACTACGCCACCGCCAACGAACGGCTCGCCGACCTCACCCGCGAGTTCGCCGCCCGGCACCCCGGCTGCCGGACGGTCTGCATGGAGTGGTCGGTGTGGTCGGGCGTCGGCATGGGCGAGCGGCTGTCGGTCGTCGAGGGCCTGGAGCGCGACGGCATCACCGCGATCACCCCCGACCAGGGCATCGAGATCATGCGGCGGCTGGTCGCCGACCCGGACGTGCCGCCGGTGGTGGTGATCAGCGGCCGGACCGGCACCATCGACACCGTCCGGCACGACCGCCCCGAGCTGCCGCTGCTGCGGTTCGTGGACCGTCCCCTGGTCCACTACCACGGCGTCGAGCTGGTCACCGAGGTGGAGCTGAACGCCGGCTCCGACCCGTACCTGGCCGACCATCTGCTCGACGGGAACCTGCTGTTCCCCGCCGTGATCGGGATGGAGGCCATGGCGCAGGCCGCCGCGGCGGTCACCGGACGGCAGGACCCGCCGGTCATCGAGGGCGCCGAGTTCCAGCGGCCCATCGTCGTGCCGCCGCAGGGCAGCACGACCGTCCGCGTCGCCGCCACGGTCGTCGACGACGACGCGGTGCGGGTGGCGATCCGCAGCTCCGAGACCGGGTTCGCGGCCGACCACTTCACCGCGCGGCTGGTGTACTCCGGCGCCCGGCCGCCCGCCGGGCCGCCCGAGCAGGTCGGCGACGAGTTGCCTGCAGTGTCCCTGGACCCGGCCGCCGAGCTGTACGGCAGCGTGCTGTTCCAGGGCGCCCGGTTCCAGCGGCTGCGCGGCTACCACCGGGCCGCCGCCCGCCACGTCGACGCCGACGTGGCCGCCGAGCCGGCGCAGGGCTGGTTCGCCGCGTTTCTGCCCGGCGCGATGCTGCTCGCCGACCCGGGCATGCGGGACGCGCTCATGCACGGCAACCAGGTGTGCGTCCCCGACGCGACGCTGCTGCCGTCCGGCATCGAACGGGTGCACCCGGCGGGCCCGGACGTCACCGGCGACCTGCGCTACTGCGCCACCGAACGGGAACGCGACGGCGACACCTACGTCTACGACATCGCCGTGCGCGACGCCACCGGCGCCGTCGTCGAACGGTGGGACGGCCTGCGCCTGCGCGCCGTGCGCAAGGGCGACGGCCGCGGCCCCTGGGCGGTCCCGCTGCTCGGCCCCTACCTGGAACGCGAGGTGGAGGACCGGATCGGCGTGCGCGTGGCGGCGGCCGTCGAACCGGACGACGGATCGGGCGGCTCGGACGGCGGGTCGGGCGGCGGCGTCGAGGGACGCCGGGCCGCGACCGCGCTGGCGGCCGGGCGGGCGCTCGGGCACCCGGCGGAGATCCGGTACCGGCCGGACGGACGCCCCGAACTCGGCGACGGCCGCACCATCTCGGCGTCCCACGGCGCCGGGGTCACCCTCTGCGTCGTCGCCGACGGCACCGCCGCCTGCGACGTCGAGACGGTGACCGGGCGCTCGGAGACCGACTGGGACGGGCTGCTCGGACGGCACGCCGCGCTGGCCGGGCTGCTCGCCGCCGAGACCGGCGACGACCGCGACACCGCCGCCACCCGCGTCTGGTCGGCGGTCGAGTGCCTGCGCAAGGCCGGGCTGCCCGCCGACGCCCCGCTGGCCCTCGCGCCGGGACGGGCGGGCGCGGACGCCTGGACCGTCCTGGCCTCCGGCTCCCTGCGCGTCGCGACGCTCGCCACCACCCTGCGGGACCGCCCCGGGCGGACGGTCCTCGCTGTCCTCGCGGAAGGACGGACCTGAGCATGCCCGACACGACCACGCCCCCGACCATGCCCCCCACGAACACGCCCGCCACCAACATGGACGACCACGACTACTACGAGTACCGGCACACCGTCGGCTTCGAGGAGACCAACCTCGTCGGCAACGTCTACTACGTCAACTACGTGCGCTGGCAGGGCCGCTGCCGCGAGCTGTTCCTCAAGGAGCGCGCCCCGCAGGTGCTGGCCGAGCTGCGGGACGACCTGAAGCTGTTCACCCTGAAGGTCGACTGCGAGTTCTACGCCGAGATCACCGCGTTCGACGAGCTGTCCATCCGGATGCGGCTGATCGAGCTGGCGCAGACCCAGCTGGAGTTCGGCTTCGACTACGTGCGGCTCGACCCCGGCGGCCTGGAGACCCTGGTCGCCCGGGGCCGCCAGCGGGTGGCGTGCATGCGCGGCCCCAACACCCGCACCGCCCCCGCGCGCGTCCCCGAGTCGCTCGTGCGGGCCCTGGCGCCGTACACGCCGCAGCCGCGGGTCAAGCTCGGGAGCGCGATGTGAGCATCCATTCCAGGGCAACCGGACCCGCGGCCACCGCTGCCGACGCCGTCGACGCGCCGGACCCGCGGCTGCTGCGGCGGACGCTGGGCGAGTTCGCCACGGGCGTCACCGTGGTCACCGTCGGCGGCGGCACGCCGCACGCCATGACGGCCAACTCCTTCACCTCGGTGTCGCTGGACCCGCCGCTGGTGCTGGTCTGCATCGGCCACCAGGCCGTCATGCACCGGCGGCTGAGCACCGGCTACTTCGGCGTCTCGGTGCTGGCCGCGCACCAGGAGGAGATCGCGCGGTACTTCGCCGACCTGTCCCGGCCGCTCGGCGCCGCCCAGTTCGAGGGCGTCGACTGCGACATCGGCCCGCAGGCGGGGGTCCCGCTGATCGGCGGCGCCCTGGCCCGGTTCGAGTGCCAGGTGTGGAACGTGCACGACGCAGGAGATCACACGATCTTCCTCGGCCGGGTGCTGTCGATGGACCGGCCCGGCGCCGGCCGCCCCGAGGCGCTGCTGTTCTACCAGGGCCGCTTCCACCGGCTCGGGCCGGACGCCGTCCCCGCACCGGACGCCGTCCCCGGCCCGGACGCCGGCGAGGTGACGTCATGACCGCCACCGGCAGGAGCACCGGCTCCCGGCGCGCGACCCCCGCGCGCCGGGAGCCCCCCGGGCCCTCGTGGACCGCGACCCCCGGGCTGCTGCGCAGGCTCGCGCTGGACCGGCTCGGCCTGATGACCACGGCCGCCGCGCACGGCGACGCGGTGCGCCTGGCCATCGGGCCGCGCCGGCTCTACTTCTTCAACCACCCCGACCACGCCAAGCACGTGCTGGCCGACAACAGCGGCAACTACCACAAGGGGATCGGGCTGGTCCAGGCCCGCCGGGCCCTCGGCGACGGGCTGCTGACCAGCGAGGGCGAGCTGTGGCGCGAGCAGCGCCGCACCGTGCAGCCCGCCTTCCAGCACAAGCGCATCGCCATGCGGGCCGGCGCCATCGTCGACGAGGCGGCCGGGCTGGTCGCACGGCTGCGGGCCCGCGCGGGCGGGGGACCGGTCGACGTCGTCCACGAGATGACCGGGCTCACGCTCGGCGTCCTCGGCCGCACCCTGCTGGACGCCGACCTCAGCGCCTACGGGTCGATCGGCGCGTCGTTCGAGGCCGTCCAGGACCAGGCCATGTTCGAGATGGTCACCCAGGGGGCGGTGCCCACGTGGCTGCCGCTGCCCGGGCAGCTGCGGTTCCGGCGGGCCCGGCGCGAGCTGGAACGGGTGGTCGCCGACCTGGTCGCCGGACGCGGCGCGCGCGCCGACGAGGGCGACGACGCCCTGTCCCGGCTCATCGTGTCGGTCCGGAGGGAGAGCGACCCCGCCGTCGGGCGCCGCCGGCTGCGCGACGAGCTGGTGACGCTGCTGCTGGCCGGGCACGAGACGACGGCCAGCACCCTGGGGTGGACGTTCCACCTGCTCGACCGGAATCCGGCGGTGCTGGAACGGCTGCGCGCCGAGGCCGTCGACGTGCTCGGCGACCGGCGTCCCGAGCTGGACGACCTGAACCGGCTGACGTACACGGCCATGGTGCTGCAGGAGGCCATGCGCCTGTACCCGCCGGTGTGGATTCTCACCCGCGTGGCCCAGGCCGAGGACGACGTCGGCGGCTACCGGGTGCCGGCCGGTTCCGACGTGCTGGTGTCCCCGTACGCGCTGCACCGCCATCCCGCCTTCTGGGAGGCGCCCGACGTCTTCGACCCGGACCGCTTCGCCCCGGAGCGTTCGCAGGACCGGCCCCGCTACGCCTACATCCCGTTCGGCGCCGGGCCCCGGTTCTGCGTGGGCAGCCACCTGGGGATGATGGAGGCCACCTTCGTCCTGGCCATGGTGGTGCGGGAGCTGCGGCTCACCCACGCGCCCGGCCACCGCGTCGTCCCGGAGCCGATGCTGTCGCTGCGCATCCGCGGCGGCCTGAAGATGAACGTCACGACGATCTGACAGCCGCCCGGAGGCCGCGTGCCTCCGGGCGTCCCTATGCCCCGGCGCCGGGTCACCGCCCGGCCGGGCCCACAAAAAGGCCCCGGGCCGGTGATTTTCACCGGCCCGGGGCCTTTGCGTACGCGGTGGCGCGGCGGGCGGTCAGCTCGCGGTGGCGCTCAGCGCGACCCGGCGGGTGTCCAGCAGCGCCAGCAGCACCGGCGGGTCGAGGGTCCGCATGGGCCGCAGCCCGATGCGCACCGGCCGCAGCAGGTGCCCGTGCCGGACGGTGAGCGGCCCGTGCACGGCGACGGTCGGCGGCGTCTCACCGATGACGTACTCCTCACCGGGGACCACCGACTGCGCCAGCAGGTACCAGTCGCCCTCGGGCACGTTGTCGAGCCGGAACGGTCCGGGGCCGCCGAGCACCGTACATCGGGCCGGCCGTCCCTGCGGGATGGTGTCCGGGAAGAGCCCGATGAAGATCGTCCCCTCCGCGCCGTCCCCGTCCCCGTCGCCGTCGTCCTGCTGGAACACCTCCCCGTGGATGCTCATCGAGTGCGCCGACGAGCGGTGGGTGTCGACCGGGATGCTGGGGGCGAAGCCGCGCAGCTGCCGGTAGGCGGTCGGGGACAGGCCCACGCTGCTCTTGAACCGCGAGCTGAACGTGCCGACGCTGCTGTAGCCGACCTTGTGGCTGATCTCGGTCACGCTGAGGGAGGTCGACAGCAGCAGCCGTTTGGCCTCCTGCAGCCGGACCGCCGACAGGAATCGGCCGGGCGACACCCCGGTGGCCCGCTGGAATATGCGGGTGAAATGGAACTTGCTGAACATCGCGGTCCGCGCCATATCGTCGATGGTGATGGGCTCGCTGATGTTCTGGTGAATGCTGTCGATGACTCGCTGGACGCTTTCTTCCGCGTGGCCACCCATGGTCTTCTCCGTCACATGCGTCGACTCGGGCTGAATGGGGAGCGGGCCTCGTTGAGCAGTGCGGCCGTGAATTCGCGATTGCGGGGGCTTGGCTGACCGGGAGTCAGCATATCAAATAATCTGCCGAAGTCCCCGGTGCGTTGAACGCCCGGGATAACGTGTTTATCGGGTCACCGTCCGTAAAATGCGGTGCGTGTCGCCTGGTCGGAAAATGGTTGCGCGCAATGCGGTGGCGGTGCGCGGGCCGCGGCACCGCATATTGTTAAGCCGATTCGCAAATGTACGCCGGCCCGGACACGACGAACCCGATGGCCTGTCCGCCGGCCATCGGGGTGCGTTCGAGGGGGCGGGCGCGGTGCGGCGCCCACGCGGCGGTGCGCGCCGCTCTCAGGGGGAGGGGTTCGCCCGCTCTTCGAGGGCGTCGGCGAAACGCTCCCAGCTGTCGGCGCACTGGCGGGCGATGAGGGCGATGGTGGTCAGGCGGTGCGGCGGTATCGCGTCGACGAGCACGTACCAGTCCGCGACCGTCAGCGACCGGGTGTTCAGCAGCTGCAGCAGCCTGCGGCCCAGCACGCTCTGGCGCAGGGAGGGGTCCTTGGTGAGCTGCTGGAGGAGCGGGGACAGGTCGACCGGCGCGTCCTGTCCCTCCTCCGCCTTCGCCGGGGGCGCCGTCGCGTCGCGCGCCGTGGTGTCGATGCGCACCTTCTCCAGCGCCTCGTCCCGCGGCCGCCGGGCCGCCTCGGCGGCGCGGCGCAGCCCCGCCGGCACCGGGTCCTGGCCCTCGCGCATCCTGCGCCGCACGTCATGGGCGGTTCCCACGGACACCCCGGCGATCCGCGCGATCTCGCGCAGCGGGGCGTCGGGGCGGCGGTCGATGACCTGGGCGGCGCGCAGCCTGCCGTCCACCCCGCTCATCGGCCTGGTCCTGCCGTCGACGCCGGTTCTGGCGTTCAACTCCGGACCATCCGCGGTCGAACGCTGACGCAGCGCCGCGACGGTCTTGGCCGCCAGCCCGGCGCGCTGCCCGATCGCCCGGTCGGACCAGTGCGGGCGGGCGGCCAGGATGCGCAGGGCCGCCGCCTTGCGGTCGGCCAGCGGCAGCGGCAGCCCGTGCCGGGTGTTCTCCGCCACCGCCCGGATGAAGGCGTCCTCCTCGTCGCCGTAAAAGAATTCGACCTCGATTTCCTGGCGGCCGCCGAGTGCGGCGGCCCGCAGCCGGTGCACGCCGTCGATGATGCGCAGCGTCGAATGGTGCACGAGAATGGGCGGCAGGCGCTCCTCGGTCTGGTGCAGGCGGTGCACGTGTTCCTCGTCGACGTCGCGCCGTATGGCGAAGTCGCCGCGCAGTTCCGAGATCGCCAGGACGGCGGCCGTCGGGGCGGGGGCGGAGGGCGTGGGCGCCGGCGGACTTTCGGGATCAGCTGCACGCGTGCTGGTGGACCACAGACTGTGAATCCGCTTCACTTGATCTCTCGTCCCCCGTTCGTCGCAGCGTTGCCCAGGGAGCGCTGAGCCGCCGGTGCCCTCCGACGACCCGACTGGGGCGATCAAGTCCAAAAGATACCCGCGGTCCGGCTTTTGGCAATACTTCGGTGATGCTGGACCGGGCCAAGGAGGGTGTCCGACGCGTTACACACGGTGTCGATGTGGGCCGTGTGGTGCGCCGGGACGCGGAGGAAACGGGCGTCATGCCGTCACGTGGCCGAAAGAGGCAGTGACAGTTGCGTTTCCTCCCGTTGACAACGTGTCCGGGCGGCTACCCGGCGTCGACGGTGTCGAGATACTTCATGACGTCCGTCCTGCGTTCCGGGCGCAGCAGGCCGGGCAGGATCAACCGCCACATCGTGGCGTTGAACCGCCGCAGGTCCAGCTCGGTTTCGCCCGCGCGCACCCGGCGCTGCATCCCCGACAGGGCCGAGACGATGAACTCGGCGACGACCCGGGAGTCGATCTCCTGCATCATGTCGCCCTGCGCCTTGGCCTCGTCGAACAGCCGCTCGATGCTGGCGATCCAGGGGTCGAACAGCACCGGCGCCGAGGGGCCGATCTGGTCGCGCTCGCAGGCCAGCCGGGTGCTGGCCCGGGTCATCGGGTTGCCGCCCAGATGCTCCACGATCCGCTGCGACATCTCGATGAGCAGCCTGATGGCCTGCGGGTGGGACGGGCGCAGCGTGGCCGCCATCTTGGGCAGCAGGTCGCGCTGTTCCCGGATGACCGCGGCGGCCAGTTCCTCCTTGGAGGAGAAGTGGAAGTACAGAGCGCCCTTGCTCACCGAGCGGCCCGCCACGACGTCCTGGAGCCGGGTGCCCTGGTATCCGCGAGCCTCGAAGAGCTCGGCGGCTGCTGTCAAGATCGTGCGTCTGGTCTGGGCCGCGCGTTCCTGCATGCCGTGAGCTGCTCTCTTCCCAGTTGTGATCGGGGAAACGTGATCTTATAACAGCGCTCGGTGTAAAGGTATAGAGGTGCCGGTTTTCTCGTGCTGACGGGCCCCTGTCAAGGGCTGGTGCGTCGCCTCCTCGACGGGCCGCCGATCGGTCGGATCTCCCGGGTCGAAACCGGCCGAACGGCGTCGCGCGCCGCGTCCGCCGCCGGCCGCGCGCACGCGGGCTGACGTGCGCGGACGGTCGCCGCGCGGCGACGGCACGCTCAGAGATGCGGGCGTTGCGGGCGCCTTCGACCATGGGACCTGGGGAGACAGGGCAGGCGAATTCCCGGCGGAACCGCCATGGCCGGTCAAGTGATCGCGATCGTCCCCTTCTTTGCTGACCCGAACCCGCCGCGGTGGCCCGGCCACCCGGCGGAGCGACCCGAGCGTGCTTTCCCTTGCCGACGACAGGAGGTGTCACCGTGCCATCGGATGCCCACACCGAAGCGCAGGCGCGGAACATGACGATCGAGGCGTTCGCCGACACGATCGTCCCCGGTGAGAAACGCTGGCCGGCGGACCGCGCGGTGGCCGGGGCGGCGCCCGGTCCCGGCGCCGTGGCGGCCGGCGCCCTGGAACTGCTGGAATGGTCCGCCACGGGCTTGACCGACGGCCTGGACGAGCTCGCCCGCCTGCTGAACGCGCACGCCCGCACGCACGCCGAGGTGCGCGGACTGACCCTGGACGAGCAGGTCCCGCCGTTCGTGGCGCTGCCGTTCGCCGAGCGGACCGCGCTGGCGCGGGCACTGCTGGCGCCCGGCCACCCGGAGAAGGAGATCTGGGTGTCGCTCGCGCTGTTCAGCAACATGGCGTTCGACTCCGCCGCGCACATGCACACTCGTGACGCGATCGCCGCGGGACACCCCGGCATCGCCGCCATGGGACTGGCCGACCCGGACGGTGACGGGCTGTGGCGGTTCCCGCAGTACGGCTACGGCCGGAAGCTGGCCGACACCCATCCCGCCACCACCGAATCGGGGAGCCTGGCATGACCGCCGTGGAGAAGACCGACGTCCTCGTCGTCGGCAGCGGCTTCGGCGGCGCCATCGCCGCCTACCACCTGGCAGCCGGGGGCGCCCGCGTGGTCGTGCTCGAACGCGGCCCCTGGCTGGAGGGCAAGGACTTCGAGCACGACTTCAAGCTCGGCTCGTCCTACACGCGCATCTTCGACTTCGTGGTCGGCGACGGGATGAGCGTGCTCGGCGGCAACTGCGTGGGCGGCGGCAGCGTCGTCTACTTCGCCGCGATGCCCCGGGCCCCGCGGTTCGTGTTCGAACGGCGCGGCGGAATCGGCCGCAGGATGTGGCCGGAGGACATCAACCGGGACACCCTCGAACCCTGGTACGACCGGGTGGCCGAGGCGATGCCCGTCACCCGCCAGGACTGGGACGACGTCACCTACGCCGGCGGCCTGTGGGCGGCCGCGTGCCACCACGCCGGTCACACCGCCAACCCCGTCCCGGTCGCCATCGACACCGAGATGTGCACCAACTGCAACTGGATGATGGCGGGCTGCCGGTTCGACGCCAAACGCTCGCTGCTGTTCAACTACCTCCCCGCGGCGCTCGCCCACGGGGCGCAGATCCGGCCGCTGCACGAGGTGCAGCACCTGTCCCGCACCGACGACGGCGGCTACCGGGTGCACTACGACCTCATCGACGAGGAGGACTACCGGATCCGCTCCGCCGGCGGCGCGATCGACGCCAAGATCGTGATCCTGGCGGCGGGCGCGGGCGCCACCCCGGTCATCCTGCAGCGGTCCGAGGCGGCCCTCGGCCGCATGCCGCACGCCGTCGGCCGGTACTTCTCCGGCAACGGGGAACGGCTCAACACCGCCGTCATCGACGAGGACGCGGTGCGCGACGTGCTGGGGCTGGAACGCGGCGACGGCCTGGCCTACGCCGCCAACCAGATCGGCCGCGGGCCCGTCGTGGCCAACTGGGACCGGCTCGACGGCTCCCTGCCCGAGTACTCCCGGTTCTCGCTGGAGCAGCTGTACTTCCCGCCCGGCCTCGGCACCATCCTCGCGCAGGTGCCGGACGCGTCCGGCCCGTCCTGGTTCGGCGTGGAGAAGAAGGAGATGCTCAAGCGCTGGCAGTCGTGGCTGACCATCTTCATCATGTCCGAGGACGACAACGAGGGCGTGTTCGGGCCGCCGCCCGCCACCGGCAACGCCATGCGCATCTCCCAGCAGATGCTCGGCCGCGGCAACCTGCGCTACCACCCCACCGCCAACACCATCCGCGGCTGGACCGAGGCCGACGCCGCCGTGCGCGAGATCATCGAGGGCGCCGGGCTGGGCAGGGTCATGCCGTGGACGAACGACGTGGTGGGCGCCTACACCGTGCACCCGCTGGCGTCCTGCCGCATCGGCGACGACCCGGCCACGTCCGCGCTGGACGACCGGCACGAGCTGCGCGGCCATCCCGGCATCTTCGTCACCGACGGCTCGGCCGTGCCGGGCGCGCTGACGGTCAACCCCGCGATGACCATCGCCGCGCTCGCCGAGCGCGCGATGCCCGGCATCGTGGGCGCCGCGCGCGACCGGGGCGTCCCGGTCACCTACGGCGCCCCCGCCCCGAGCGGCGAGACCGCCGGGCGCCGCGCGACCGCGCCGCTGGTGCCGGGCCTGGCGCGCGGCTGACGCAGCGGGCGGTCCCGATGAGCACGCTGTTCGCGCGGGCCGCCCGTAAGGGCGCCCAGGAGCAGGTCCGTCACGTCCGCGTGGTGCGCCACGACGCGGCGCGGGGACGGGTGGCCGAGGTGTACGCGCAGGTGGAGCGGGAGTTCGGCATCCTCGCGCCGCCGGTGATCCTGCATTCCCCCGTGCCGGACGTCCTGGCGGCCGTGTGGATGACGCTGCGGGAGACGCTCGTCGCCACCGGGCGGGCGGACCGGGCGGCCAAGGAGGCGGTCGCGGCGGCGGTGTCGCTCGGCAACCGGTGCCCGTACTGCGTGGACGTGCACGGCATGACGCTGTACGGGCTGGTGCGCGGGCGCGACGCCGCCGCCGTCGCCGACGGGCGTCTCGACGCGGTCGCCGATCCGCGCGTCCGCGCCGTCGCGACCTGGGCGCGGGACCTCGGCGGGCCGGGGCGGCGGCCGCTGCCGCTGCCGGCCGCCGAGGCCGGCGAACTGGCCGGGGTCGCGGTGGTGTTCCACTACCTCAACCGGATGGTCAACGTGTTCCTGGGCGAGTCCCCGTTCCCGCCGGGCCTGCCGGCGCGGGCGCGGGGCGGGCTGATGCGGGTGATCGGCCGTTCCCTGCGGCCGAACTCCCTGCGGCACCGCGAGCCCGGGGCTTCGCTGCCCCTGCTGCCCGCCGCCCCGCCGCCCGGCGACATGTCCTGGGCGGCGGCCGCGCCCACGGTGGCGGACGCCTTCGCGCGGGCGGCGGCCGTGGTCGACGCGGCGGGCGGGCGTTCGGTCCCGGCCGCGGTGCGGGAGATGGTCGTGGCCGAGCTGGCGGACTGGGACGGCGCGCCGCCCGGTCTCGGCCGCTCCTGGACCGAACGGCCGCTGGCCGGGCTGCCGGACGCCGACCGGCCGGCCGGACGGCTGGCGCTGCTGACCGCCATGGCGTCCTACCAGGTCGACGCCCGGGTGGTCGAGGAGGTGCGCGAGGGCGGCCGCGACGACGCGTCCCTGGTGGAGCTGGCCTCCTGGGCCGCCTTCACGGCGGCCCGCCACGTGGGGAGGCCGGCCTAGAAACCCGGAGGGATCGCCACGTCCGCCTGTGCGGGCGTGGCGATCCCTCCGGCGTTTTCGCGGGGGACGCGAAGCGTCACTCCAACGGCAACCGGTACGCGCCGACGACCGAGGCCCCCTGCGGCGACGGCGGTTCGGCGCAGCGGCCGGCGATGTCGCGCTGGAACTCCTTGAACGCCGCCACCTCCGGCAGCGGATTGGCGTCGCCTTCGACCACCGCCACGTGCACGAACGTCACGCCGTCGGCCAGGCGGAAGGCCGCGTACCGCAGCCCGTCCGGCCGGTCGGCGGCGAGCTGGGCGAACACCTGCTCGATGAGCCGCTGGTTCTCGTCGGCGGCCTCCGGCCGCGTCCGGTACTGCACCACCACTGTCTGCACGGGGGAACCTCCATCCCTTTCGCCGGGTCTGTGCGCGTTCGTCGGATCTCTGTACGGAAACGCGGCCATCCCGGTCGGGCGGGGCGCCCGACCGGGATGGCGTCGAGGGTCAGCGGCTGTGCGCCGCGGCCTTGGCCGTCAGGTAGACCGGCAGCGTCTTCCAGCCGTTCATGATGAACGTCCCCTGCGGCTCCAGCTCGTGGTCCTCCACGGCCAGCGTCAGGTCGGGGAACCGCTCGAACAGGGCGGGCAGGGCGATCCGCGCCTCCAGCCGGGCCAGCGGCGCGCCGAAGCAGTAGTGGGTGCCGTGGCCGAAGCTCAGGTGCTCCTTGTCGGCGCGGGTGATGTCCCACGTGTCGGCGGTGTCGCCGTGGACCGCGGGGTCACGGCCCACGGCGGCGTAGCCCATCAGGATGGGGTCGCCCTTCTTGATCGTGACGCCGTCGACCTCGATGTCCTCCACCGCGAAGCGCAGCGGCAGCATGTTGATCGGCGACTCGGCCCGAAGCGTCTCCTCGATCACGTCCTCCCAGGTGGCGCGGCCGTCCTCGACCATCGCCCGCTGCTCGGGGTGGGTCAGCAGCTTGTGCACGGCGTGGGTGATGAGGTTCATCACCGTCTCCGACCCGGCGCCCAGCACCACGAACAGCGTGCCGATCAGCTCCGAGTCGCTCAGCCCCACGCCGTCCTCCTTCTCGGCGTGGATCAGGTCGGTGGTCAGGTCGTCCTGCGGCGACTTACGCTTGGCGTCGATCAGGTTCTGGAACTGCTGGGTCCACATCCGGACGTTGGCCTCGGCCTCCTCCGGGGTGATGGAGGAGTCCGTGGTCACCTCACCGCCGCGCAGGATGTCCGCGCGGTGCTCCTCGGGGATGCCGAACAGGTCGCAGATGATCGCGGCGGGCAGCCGGTAGGAGAAGTTGCGCTTGAGGTCCACCGGCTCCCCGGGCGGGAAGGCGGCCAGGTCGTCCAGCAGCCGGGCCACGGTCTGCTCGACGTAGGGCTGCATGGACCGGATGCGGCGCGGCGTGAAGGCCTTGACGACGGGCTTGCGCAGGCGCGCGTGCTCGGCGCCGTAGGCCGTGGTCATGTTCTCCATCGACGGCCAGCTGGACAGCGGCCAGTCCTGGCCGATCTCGCCGTTGATCCAGGCGGGCCAGTGCTGGCGGGGGTTCTTGGAGACCCGCGGATCGGTCAGCAGCTGCATGGCGAGGTCGTGGCCGACGACCGTCCATGCCTGGACCCCCTGTGGGAGCTCCACCCGGGCGACCTGGCCCTGCTCGCGCAGGACGCGGCCCTCGGCGTGCACGTCCCGACCCGTGGTGTCGAGGACGACGGGGCAGCGGCTTTCCATCGAATCCTCCCATGAGGCATTTCGGCGTTGATTCAATACAGACCGTAGGTGCGCCGTGTCATTTCTCTCATCTCGGAGAATGCCTTCTTCGGTGTTGCCGGATCCGGTGGTCCGCACCGGCTTTCCCTTTATTGTTGTTCGGCCCTGGGTTAGCGTCATTTCGAGTTGATCGATGCGCCTGCCCGACGGGGACGGTGCGCATGCCCGGGAAAAGGAGGGCTTTTCGTGGAACCGTTCCGGATCGAGATTCCGCAGGCCGACCTGGACGAGCTGCGGCGGCGGCTGGACGCCGTCCGCTGGCCGGCGGACCCGCCGGTGGCCGGCTGGGAGCGCGGGGTGCCGCCCGGCTACCTGAAGGAGCTGGCCGAGTACTGGCGCGACAAGTACGACTGGCGCCGGGCCGAGGCGCGGCTGAACGACTTCCCGCAGTTCCGCACCGAGATCGACGGCGTCGCCGTGCACCTGCTGCACGTGCGCTCGCCCGAGCCGGACGCGCTGCCGCTGGTCCTCACGCACGGCTGGCCCGGCTCGGTCGCCGAGTTCCTGGAGGTCGCCGGCCCGCTCACCGACCCCCGCGCGCACGGCGGCGACCCCGCCGACGCCTTCCACCTGGTGATCCCGTCGATTCCCGGATACGGGTTCTCCGCGCCGCCCCGCGAGCCCGGCTGGAACATCGGCCGGATCGCCCGCGCGTGGGCCGAGCTGATGCGGCGGCTGGGCTACGACCGGTACGGCGCGCAGGGCGGCGACTTCGGTTCGCTGATCTCGCTGGAACTCGGCCGGACCGATCCCGCGCACGTCGTCGGCGTGCACACCAACATGCTCATCACGATGCCGTCCGGCGACCCGGAGGAACTGGCCGGGCTGGACGAACGCGACCAGCGGAAGGCGGCCGTCCTCGCGCGTTTCGACAGCGAACTCAACGGCTATTTCAAATTGCAGGCCACACGTCCCCAGACGCTGTCCTACGCGCTCACCGACTCGCCGGTCGGGCAGCTGGCCTGGATCGTGGAGAAGTTCCGGGAGTGGACCGACTCGGCGTCGGTGCCCGAGGACGCGGTCGACCGCGACCAGCTGCTCACCAACGTCATGCTCTACTGGCTGACCGGCACCGCCGGGTCGTCGGCCCAGCTCTACTACGAGTACGTCCGCGAGCAGTTCGCCGCCGCCCCGGGCACCGTCCCGCCGATCACCGTCCCCGTCGGCGTCGCGGTGTTCCCGCACGACATGCTGGTGCCGATCCGCCGGCTCGCCGACCGCGACATCCCGACCATCGTGCACTGGACCGAGTTCGACCGGGGCGGCCACTTCGCCGCCATGGAGCAGCCCGCGCTGCTGGTCGACGACGTCCGGACCTTCTTCCGCTCCCTCAGGGGCTAGCCGCCGCCCGGGGACCGGCCGGTGGACAGGGACCGGCCGCCGGTCGTGCCGCCGGCCGTGCCGCTGGTCGGGGGCCGGCGGCACGACCGCCGGGGCGCCGGCGCGCCTACGGCGCGACCTCGGAGCCATCGGCCGCGTCGACCACCGTGATGGCCTCCATCGGGCACGCCTCGGCGGCCTCCACGACGGCCTCGTCCGCCACCAGGATCTCCTGCAGCGGACGCGCGCCGTCGTCGGTCAGCTCGAACCGTTCGGCGGCCAGCGCGACGCAGTTGCCGGACGACACGCACGCGTCCCGGTCCACGTGGACCTTCCAGCGGGTCTCACCCATCGCCACCCCTCCGATCCGTCCCGTCGGCGGACAGCGGCATCGTCACACGGCCCGTACCGCCCGGCACCTCCTGGAATGCGGTCATCGGCAGCGCAACGGCGAAGATGCGCGCGCCCCGGGGCGCTGCCACGCTCGTGGTGACCGCGGGCCGCGCCGCGCGGCATGTGCGGCGTCTCGACGAAGAGGACTCCGATGCGCGTTTTGTTCGTGACAGCCGCCTTCAAGTCACATCTGTACGTGCAGGTGCCGCTGGCGACGGCGTTCCGCAACGCGGGCCACGAGGTGCGGGTGGCGGCGCCGCCGGAGATGGTCGACGCCATCGCCGAGACCGGCCTGACCGGCATCCCGGTCGGCACCACGATCCCGCTCGACGTGATGATGGACCAGGCCGAACCCGACCGGGGGCCCGACCGGTCCGGCCTGCCGGTGCGGCGGCCGCCGCAGACCGACTACACCAGGGACGACCCGTTCGCCGAGCTGGAGACGACCGCGTTCGGCGGCCGCACCCTGTTCAACCACGACGACACCTTCGAGGACCTGGTGCGGTTCGCCCGCGACTGGCGCCCCGACGTGATCATCAGGGATCCGTTCATGTACTGCGGGGCGGTGGCCGCCCGCGCCAGCGGCGCGGCGGACGCCCGCATGCTGTTCGGCGCCGACACCCCCGCCCAGATCCGCGCCGACTGCTACGGCGCGCACGGCGGGCTCCACCGCAGCGACGGCCGGCCCGACCCGCTGCGCGACTGGCTGGAGCCGATCCTGGAACGGTACGGCTGCGCGTTCGACGAGGAGGTCGTGCTCGGCCGGTGGACGGTCATCGGGTGGCCGCCCTGGACGTGGCGGCCCACGGACGTCCACTACCTCCCGACGCGTCCGGTGTCGTACCACGGCCCGCACACCGTCGAGGAGTGGATGTACCGGCGCCCCGACCGGCCGCGCGTCTGCCTGACCCTCGGCATCTCCCACCGGGACCTGGGGTTCGGCCACTCCGCCTCGATCGACACGCTGTTCGAGGCGGTCGCCGACCTGGACGCCGAGATCATCGCCACGTTCGACGACAAGCAGCTGGCGACGGCGTCGGCGGTCCCGGACAACGTCCGCCCCGTGGACTTCGTCCCGCTGAACGTGCTGATGCCGACGTGCTCGGCGATCGTGCACCACGGCGGCTACGGGCCCATGACGGCCGCGCTGGAGCACGGCGTCCCGCAGCTGATCGTGCCCAACATCTACTGGAGCGAGAAGTGGTGGGGGCCGGTCGCCCTCGCCAAGGGGCTGGAGGAGCAGGGCGCCGGCGCCTACGTCGCCGACGCCGACCAGGTGACCGCCGACCTGCTGCACGACCACCTCGTCAAGGCGCTCACCGACCCGGCGATGGCCGAGAACGCGGCCCGGCTGCGGGACGAGCACTTCGCCGTGCCGGGCCCCAACGACACCGTGCGGGTGTTCGAGAAGCTGATCGCCGAGCACGCCCGCGGGGAGTCGTGATGCAGTACGGACCTGGCCACGCCGAGTTCTACGACCTGGTGTTCCGCGACCGCGGCAAGGACTTCGCGGCCGAGGCGCGGGCGCTGGCCGGGATGGTCCGCGACCGGGCGCCCGCCGCGCGCTCGCTGCTCGACGTCGCCTGCGGCACCGGCGCGCACCTGGAGACCTTCCGCGAGATCTTCGACGACGTGGCCGGCGTGGAGCTGGCGGACGCCATGCGGCGGGTCGCCGAGTCGCGGCTGCCGGGGGTGCCGCTGCACGCGGGCGACATGCGCCGGTTCGACCTCGGCCGGACGTTCGACGCGGTGGTCTGCGTGGGCAACTCGGTGGCCTGCATGCCCACCGCGGACGACCTGCGGGCCGCGATCGCCCGGATGGCCGGGCACCTGGCGCCCGGCGGCGTGCTCGTCGTCGAGCCGTGGTACTTCCCGGCCGACTTCATCGACGGCTACGTCGACGGGCACCAGATGAAGGCCGACGGCCGGGTCATCAGCCGGATCACCCGGTCGGTGCGCGAGGGCGACCGGACCCGCATGGAGGTGCGGTTCACCGTCGCCGACCGCGAGGGCATCACGGACTTCACCGAGGTGCTGCACGTGACGCTGTTCGAACGCCACGAGTACGAGGCCGCCTTCGCCAAGGCCGGATGCTCGGTCGAGTTCGTTCCGGCGCTGCGGCTCGCCAGCGGCAGGCCCAACGGCCCCGGCCTGTTCGTCGGGGTGCGCCGGTGACGGCGCCGGCCCGGACGACGTCGGTCACCCGGGATTCGGCCGCGACGCGGGATTCGGCCGAAAAATGTGCCGGGCGGATGTCGAATCGGGCCGCCCGGCTCCGACCTCTGCAGTGAGGCGCCCGGGTGGGGCGCATCGGGACGTGCCGGCGTCGCGCGAGCGCCGGCGCGGGGAGGAGACCTCATGGGACAGCCAGTGGTTCACTTCGAGATCATCGGCAGCGATCCGGGCAAGCTGCGCGGCTACTACGGTGACCTGTTCGGCTGGGAGTTCCACACCGGCGACGCGGCCACCGAGAAGGTGTCGGCGCCCGGCGAGTACGGCTTCGTACAGGGCGGCGAGGTGGTCGAGGCCACCGGGACCACCGGCATCCCCGGCGGCGTCGGCGGCGGCCCCGGCTACCAGCAGCGGGTGCTGTTCTACGTGGGCGTCGACAGCGTGGAGGAGGCGCTGGCCAAGGCCGAGAGCCTGGGCGGCAAGCGGGTGATGGGCCCCGAGCCGGCCGAGGGCGGCGCGTTCACGGTGGGGCACTTCCTCGACCCGGAGGGGAACCTGATCGGCGTGGCCGGCCCGCCCGCCTGAGCCGGACCGCCCGTACGGCGCCGCCGGAGCCGCCGCACGCCGGGCCCGGCGCGCGGCGCCCCGCGCGGCGCCGTACCCCACCGTGATCCGAGGGAGCCGAGAGTGAAGTACCTGCTCTTGATCTACAGCAACCCGGAAAGCGTGCGCTCCCCGGTGTCCCCGCCGGATCCGGAACTGCTGGCGGTGCCGGCGGACGAGCGCGAGGAGCTGACCGCGCAGTTCGAGGCGTTGCGCAAGGAGATCACCGAGTCCGGCGAGCTGGTGGCCGGGGCGGCGCTGGGCGACCCGCTGAGCACCAGGACGACGCGCGTGCGGGGCGGCGTCCCGGCCACCACCGACGGCCCCTACCTGGAGGCCAAGGAGCATCTCGCGGGATACTTCGTGGTGGACTGCGACGGCCCGGAACGGGCGGCCGAGATCGCGGCGCGGTTCCCCGGCGCCCGGTTCGCCGCCGTCGAGATGCACCCGATCATGAGCATGTCCGGTCAGGAGATGTGAGCGGCGACGACAGGTGGATCGAGGACCTGCTGCGCCCGCTGGCGCCGCAGGTCCTGGCCGCGCTCGTGCGGCACTACGGCAACTTCGAGACCGCCGAGGACGCGGTGCAGGAGGCGCTGCTGGCCGCCGCGACCCAGTGGCCCGAGCGGGGGGTGCCCGACAGCCCGTCCGGGTGGCTGATCCGGGTCGCCTCCCGCCGGATGACCGACCAGCTGCGCAGCGAACGGGCCAGCCGGCACCGCGAGGAGCGGATCGCCTCGCGGACCCCGCCGGACGAGCTGCTCGCCCTGGCCGCCGACGCCGACCTGCTCGGCGAGGATGTCGTCCACGACGACGACACCCTCACGCTGCTGCTGCTGTGCTGCCATCCGAGCCTGACGCCGCCGTCCCAGATCGCGCTGACGCTGCGCGCGGTCGGCGGACTGACCACGGCGGAGATCGCGCGGGCGTTCCTGGTGCCGGAGTCGACCATGGCCCAGCGCATCAGCCGCGCCAAGCAGCGCATCCGGGCGACCGGCGCGCAGTTCCGCATGCCGCCCGAGCCCGAGCTGCCGGACCGCCTGCGCGCCGTGCTGCACGTGCTGTATCTGATCTTCAACGAGGGCTACACCGCCACCTCGGGTCCCGAGCTGCAGCGCTGCGACCTGACCGCCGAGGCGATCCGGCTGACCCGGGCGGTGCGGGCGATGCTGCCGGACGACGGCGAGGTCGCCGGGCTGCTGGCGCTGATGCTGCTCACCGACGCGCGGCGGGCGGCCCGCACCCGGCCCGACGGCAGCCTGGTCCCGCTCGCCGAGCAGGACCGCAGCCGGTGGAACCGGGCGTCCATCAACGAGGCCATCACCCTCATCACCCACACGCTGGCCCGCGCCCGGCTCGGCCCCTACCAGCTCCAGGCGGCCATCGCCGCCGTGCACGCCGAGGCCGAACGCGTCGAGGACACCGACTGGCCGCAGATCGTCGCGCTCTACCAGATCCTTGAGGAGCTCGACCCCAACCCCATGGTCACGCTCAACCACGCCGTCGCCGTGGCGATGGTGCGGGGGCCGCGGGCCGGCCTGGCCCTGCTGGAGCCGCTGGACGCCGACAACCGGCTGTCCGGGCACCACCGGCTGCACGCCGTCCGGGCCCACCTGCTGGAGATGGCCGGTGACCACGAGGGCGCCCGCGCCTGCTACCGCACGGCCGCCCGCCTGACCACCAGCCAGCCCGAGCAGCACTACCTGCAGACGCAGGCGGACCGGCTCGCCAAGGACCGCGAATAGCGACGGCGGCCGCCGTGGGGCGGCCGCCGCACCGTGTCGAGCCTGACCGAGGCAGGCCCGACCCGGGTCAGACGTGTCCCGGGATGCTCCTATAGATGTCAAGCTGCAGGAGCAAGATCGTTTTGGTTGGCTGGTGTGGTGGATGTGCTGGTCAGGGTGCGGTAGACCTCGCG
>NZ_JBEYTB010000013.1:0-278173 GCF_040642915.1 Actinomadura sp. NPDC047616 | reverse complement strand
TGGAACAACTCCCATAGCTCGTCAGGAACCAGTCGCTCAGTGAAGCTCGCCACGCCTGATCAAACGAGTGATCGCCAATCAAGACACGGTCTTAGAGGGCGTTGGACGTGGGAGACAGCACCGCCTTCGACAACAAGGCCCTTCACGGCCACAGCGCACGGTGGCGGCTCCAGGCCGGGGATTGCCGTGTCGTGTGCACGATCGACGACGACCAACTGCTCGTATGGGTCGGACCACCTGTCCTGAAGGCTGACATTTCCTGTCCGGATCGGTGTGGTCGTCCGTGGCTGTCAGGGTTCTGCCCTATCGTGGAGCCTCGGTCGCGCGCTGTGACGGCGCGATGGTCGTGAGGCCAGGGGAGCAGAAAGCCGGTAGATGACCGATCAGACCTCGGCGCAGCCGTTCGCGCATTTGGGTGCGCCGAACTCGGGGCTTTACCGGGACGTGCTGAGGGCGTTCGCGAAGGCGAAGGAACGGTTCATCGTCCATCTGCGGCCGGAGGACGTGGCCGCCGAACTGCGGCGGGAGAGCGACGAGCAGCTCACGCAGGCGCTGGACAAACTCGTCGAATGGGGAAACCTGCGGGCCGACGCCGACACCGGCCGGGTCACCAGCGTCGAGGATTTTCACCGTAAGCGGTTCCTTTACCAGTTGACCGCGGCGGGGCAGGCGGCCGAGCAGGCGATCGCGTTCTACGAGGAGGCGATCGGGCGGCGGGGCGCGTTGCAGTCGGTGGCGCTGGCGGACATCGGTGATCAGTTGGAGGCCTTGTCGGCGCTGGCCGAAGAGGCCGATCCCGATCCGGTCAAAGTCCATCTGCTGCTGCTCAGCATCGCCGAACGGTTCTCGTCGCTGGCCGACAACGCGCAGGCGTTCATGGCCTCGTTGCGCCGTGCGATCGACTTCTCCGACGGCGATGTCGACGGGTTCATCGCCTACAAGGAACGGCTGATCGACTACATCAACCGGTTCATCGCCGACCTGGCCAATTCCGGTGCCCGGATCGCGACGCTGCTGGACGAGGTGGAGTCACGCGGGCACGAGAGGCTGCTGCGGCTGGCCGCGCGGCGGGAGGCGGCGGACGCCGTGCCGGAGGGTGCGGACGCCGCCGAGGCCAGGGACCGGGCCGAGGTTGCCGCCCTGGAGACCTGGTGCAACCGGTGGCGCGGGCTGCGCGACTGGTTCGTGTCGGGGGGTGCGGGCCGCCAGTCGCAGGCGAGGTTGCTGCGGCAGGCCGCGGTGACGGCGATCAAGCAGCTGATCGACACGGTGGGGCTGCTGAACGAGCGGCGGTCGGGGCGTTCGGACCGGTCGGCGGACTTCCGGACGCTGGCGCGATGGTTCGCCGAGGCGCCCGACGAGGAGGCGCTGCACCGGCTGTGGCGGGCCGCGTTCGGGCTGACCTCGGCTCGTCACCTGACCGTCACCCCGCAGACCCTGGCCGCGTGGGAGGAGGAGGCCGCTCCGGGCATGCCGTGGGCGCAGGCTCCGCCGGTGCGCATCTCGCCGCAGTTGCGGCGGACGGGCTCCTACGAGCGGCGCGGCAAGCCCAACCGCGTGCAGGACCGTTCGCAGGCCAGGCGGCTGCTGGCCGAGCACGCCGAGCGTGAGGCGGCCGAGACCGCGGCGGCGCGCGCCCGGCTGCGTACCGCGGGCCCCACGCTGCTGTCGGATCTGAACGTGCTCGATCCGAAGGCGTTCCGGTTGTTCCTGGGACTGCTGGGCGACGCCCTGGCGGCGCGCAGGCCCGGCGAGACCGAGGTGAAGACGCTCACCGCCGACGGGTCGATGGAGGTGCGGCTGTCGCTGGTGCCCGGCGGCGGGCAGGCGCGGATCCGCACCGAGGACGGAACGCTGACGGGCCCCGAGCACGTCATCGAGATCACCGACCTGACAGGGGCGCCGTGATCGAGGAGGAAGAGCGGGCGAAGAGGCGGGCCGCGCTGCGCGCCCTGCTGCTCAGGCCGCTGTTGACGGCCGAGTCCGCCCCTGCGGAGCTGATGCTGGTCCGGCGGCACCAAGCGGAGCTTCGCGACTGGCTGGCCCGGGAGACCGGCTGGCGGCTGCATGTCGACAGCGAGGCCGCGCGGCTGTTCAAAACGGCGCCGTCGCTGGAGGACGACACGCATCCCGCTCGGGGCAAGGGCAAGGAGCCGTTCGGCAGGCGCCGCTACGTCCTGCTGTGCCTGGCGCTGGCGGTGCTGGAACGCGCCGACGCCCAGACCACGCTGGGACGGCTGGCCGAGGAGGTGCTGAACGCGTCCGCCGAGCCCGACCTGGCGTTCGACTTCACGCTGGACACCCGCCCGGAGCGGGCGGACCTGGTCGCGGTGGTGCGGATCCTGCTCGGATGGGGCGTACTGCGGCGTGTGGCCGGTGAGGAGGAGGCGTACCTGTCGGCGACCGGGGACGTGCTCTACGACGTGCGCCGCAACGTGCTGTCGGTCCTGCTGACCGGGGCGCGCGGACCGTCGACGGTCACGGCCGCCACGTTCGAGGAGCGGCTCGCCGGGCTGGCCGACGAGCCGGTGCCCGACAGCGACGACCTGCGCAACCAGGCGCTGCGGCGGCGCCTGACCCGCCGCCTGCTGGAGGATCCCGTCGTCTACCACGCCGACCTGGACGACGACGAGCGCGCCTATCTGGTCTCGCAGCGCGCGGCGATCATCCGGCGGATCGAGGAGGCGACCGGGCTGGTGGCCGAAGTCCGCGCTGAGGGCATCGCCATGGTCGATCCCGACGACGAGGTGACCGACGTGCGCATGCCCGAGCAGCACACCGACGGGCACGTGACGCTGCTCGTCGCCGAGTTCCTGGCCGGACGGGGCCAGGAGGTCACCCGCGAGGAGCTGCGCGGCTTCGTCCGTGACGCCGCCGCCAGACACGCCTCGTTCTGGCGCAAGGGCGTGACCGAGCCGGGCGCCGAGGACGAGCTGCTCGGCATCGCGCTGGAGAAGCTGGTCGCGCTGCGCCTGGTCGTCGTGCTGCCCGACCGGGTGCGCGCACTACCCGCGATCGCCCGCTACGCCCTGGACGAACCCACCATCCGCGAACCCCGGAGGGCCGAACGGTGACGACGATGACACCGGCCCCGGCGACACGGCTGCCCGAGCCGGCGTCCGAGCGCTGGAAGCCGCTGCGCGCCGGGCTGGTCGACATCTTCTACTACGACGCCGAGGAGTTCTGGTTCCACGACGGGCGGCTCCTGCTGCGCGGCAACAACGGCACCGGCAAGTCCAAGGTGCTCGCCCTGACGCTGCCGTTCCTGCTCGACGGCGAGCTGGCCCCGCACCGGGTCGAGCCCGACGGCGACCGGCAGAAGCGCATGGAGTGGAACCTGCTGCTCGGCGGCAGGCATCCGCATCCCGAGCGGCTCGGCTACACGTGGCTGGAGTTCGGCCGCCGCGCCGCCGACGGCACCGCCGAGTTCCGCACCATCGGATGCGGGCTGAAGGCCGTGACGGGACGCGGCATCTCCCGGCACTGGTTCTTCGTCACCGGCCAGCGTCCCGGCCTGGACGTCCACCTGGTGTCGGCCACGGGCGTCGCGCTCACCCGGGAGAAGCTGCGGGAGGCGGTGGACGGCCACGGCATGGTCTATGACAGGGCGTCGGACTACCGGCGCGCGGTGGACGAGGCACTGTTCGGGCTCGGCGAGCACCGGTACGAGGCGCTGGTCAACCTGCTGATCCAGCTCCGCCAGCCGCAGCTGTCCAAGCGGCCGGACGAGCGGCTGCTGTCGCGGGCGCTCACCGAGGCGCTGCCGCCGCTGAGCCCCACCCTGATCGCCACGGTGGCGGAGGCGTTCCGCGGTCTGGACGAAGAGCGCGAGGCCTTGCGGTCGCTGGAGGAGGCGCGCACGGCCGCCGAGGCGTTCCTGGGCCACTACCGGCGCTACGCCCGGATCGCCGCCAAGCGCGCCGCCGCGGGGCCGCGGCTCACCCACAGCCGCTACGAGCATCTGAACCGGGATCTGACCGAGGCCGAATCCAGGCACGACGCCGCCGAGCGGGAGCTGAGCGAGGCGACCCGGCTTCTGGAGGAGCTGAGGGCCGAGAAGACACGGCTGGAGGGGCGCCGGCAGGCGCTGGAGGCGAGCCCGCAGATGCGCGACGCCAAGCGCATCGAGGAGATGGGCCGGGAGCTGCGGCGCAGAGCCGAGCACGCCGAACGTCTGGAGCGTGAACGCGCCGACCGGGTCACCGAGACCGACCGCCGCCGCGGCCGCGCCGAGGCCGCGCGCACGCGCCGCGAGCAGGCCCAGCACGCGCTGGCGACGGCGCTGGACCGGGCGGGCGCCGCCGCGGCCCGGGCGCGCTGCGGCGGCCCGCACGACGAGATCGTCTCCGGCTGGGAGCACGATCCGGCGCGGGCCCGGCGGGAGGCCGACGATCTCGTCGAGCGCACCTCGCGCGCGATCGCCGAGTTGGAGCGGCTCCTGGCCGTCCTGGCGCGGGCCCGGACCCGGCTGGAGTCCGCCAGAGTGGAGGCCGAACGGCTGGAACGCCAGATCCAGGACGCCGCCGAACGCGTCGAGGCCGCCGACACGCTGACGCGGTCCCGTTCGGCGGAACTCCTCGACGCCTACGTCACCTACCTGGCGCGGCTGGAGGAGATCAAGGTCGGGGATCCGGACGCGGTGCTGGCCGCGCTGGAGGCGTGGACGCAGACCGCCGAGGGCGCCAATCCGGCCGCCACCGCCGTGAACGACGCGGCGCGCGCGGCGACGGCCGAGCTCGGCCGCCTGGACGCCGCCCTGGACTCCCGGCTGCGCGCCGAGCGGGAGACGGCGAACCGGCTCGAAGAAGAGATCGGCAAGCTCGAACGCGGCGTCCACGAGCCCCCGCCCGTCCCCCACACCCGTGATCAGCAGGCTCGGGCCGATCGTCCGGGTGCGCCCCTGTGGAGGGTCGTGGACTTCTCCGACGCGCTGCCCGCCGAGCATCGGGCCGGTCTGGAGGCGTCGCTGGAGGCGGCGGGCATCCTGGACGCCTGGGTGACGCCCGAGGGCGGGCTGCTGGCGGCGGACGACACGTTCCTGCTGGCCGGCGACCCCGTCGACGGGCCGTCCTGCGCCACGGTGCTGCGCCCGGCCGTCGACCGCGCCGACCCGCGGGCCGCCGTGCTCGGCGACGACGCCGTCGCAGCGGTGTTGAAGCGGATCGGGCTCGGTCCGGGCGCCCGGACGTGGGTCGCCGTGGACGGCCGGTGGGCCAACGGCGTCCTCGGCGGGTCCTGGCACAAGGATGAGGCGGGTTACATCGGCGAGGGCGCGCGGGAGGCCGCCCGGCGCGCCCGCATCGCCCGGTTGCGCGCCGAGCTCGGCGAGACGGCCGGGCGCGTCGCCGCGCTGGAGGACGAGCGAGAGGTGCTGAGCGCCAGGCAGCGGGCACTGGACGCCGAGCATCGTGCGCTGCCCCCCGACACGGATCTGCGGGAGGCGCACGTCCGGTTCGCCGACGCGGTCCGTCGGCGCCGGGAGCTGACCGACGAGCACACCGAGGCACTCGGCGTGGTGGCCGAACGCGACGCCGAGGCGGCCGCGGCGCACCGGCACGCCGCCGAATTCGCCGACGATGTCGGCCTGCCGGTGGACGGCGCGGAGCTCGCGGAGATCGGCGCGGCGATGACCGACTACCGGCTGGCGCTGGCGGGACTGTGGCCCGCCGCCGAGTCCCTGCGCACCGCTCGTCGGGCCGAGAACGAGGAGACCGAGGAACTCGGCCGCGTCCAGGACCGCCTGAACGAGGTGGCGGAACGCGCCGCCGAGGCCCGCGCGGAGGCGACCGAGGCCGACGAGACCTACCGCGCGCTGGTGGAGACCGCCGGTGCCGCCGTCGAGGAGCTGTTCCGGCAGTTGGAGGAGGTGCGGGAGGCCCTCACCGCACGCGACGGAGCCGAGACCGGCGCCCGCCGGCGCGAGCGGGCCGCGTTGGAGGCCCGGGGCGAGGCCAGAGGCGCCTGCGAACGGCTCGCCGACGAGATCAGGCAGGCCGCCGGCGAACGCGACGCCGCGATGGCCGCGTTCCGCGGGTTCGCCGCCACCGGGCTGCTCGCCGTCGCGCTG
This sequence comes from Actinomadura sp. NPDC047616, assembly GCF_040642915.1. Lineage (NCBI taxonomy): Bacteria > Bacillati > Actinomycetota > Actinomycetes > Streptosporangiales > Thermomonosporaceae > Actinomadura > Actinomadura sp. NPDC047616. The sequence continues at coordinate 272,106 of NZ_JBEYTB010000013.1, read as the reverse complement.
CCCGAGCTGGAGATCCCCGATCCGGACCAGGAGTGGGCGGTGCGGCCCGCCGTGGAGTTGGCCCGCGCCGTCAACGCCGCGCTGGACGGCGTAGACGACGCCGACGGCCCATGGGATCGCGTCCAGCGCAGGGTGACCGAGGAGCACAAACAACTGTCGGACGTCATGTCCCGGCACGGGCACTCCGTCGGGCTGACCCTCCGCGACGGGATCATGGTCGTGGACGTGGTGTTCCAGGGCCGCACCCGCGACATTCCCGGGCTGGCCGGGGCGCTGGCCGAGGACACCGGGCACCGCGCCCGGCTGCTGTCGGCCCGGGAACGGGAGATCCTGGAGAACCACCTGCTCAACGAGGTGGCCGGCACGCTGCAGGAGCTGATCGCCGCGGCCGAGGAGGAGGTCGCCGCGATGAACACCGAGCTGACGGCCCGCCCCACGTCCACCGGCATGCGGCTGCGGCTGCTGTGGAGACCGGCGCGCGACGCCCCCGAGGGCTTGGAGCGGGTGCGGGAGAAGCTGCGGCAGACCGTCGACGCCTGGTCCGCCGGCGACCGCGCGGCCGTCGGGGCGTTCCTGCAGGAGCAGATCAACCGGGAGCACGCCGACAATCCCGCGGCGGGGTGGACCGAGCAGCTCACCAAGGCACTCGACTACCGCAACTGGCACGCGTTCTCCATCCAGCGGTTGCAGGACGGCCAGTGGCGCCCCGCCACGGGACCCGCCTCCGGAGGGGAACGGGTGCTCGCGGCGTCCGTGCCGCTGTTCGCCGCCGCGTCGGCGCACTACAAGTCCGCCGCCAACCCGCACGCCCCGAGGCTGGTGGCGCTGGACGAGGCGTTCGCGGGTGTGGACGACGACTCGCGCGCCAAGTGCCTCGGCCTGCTGGCCACCTTCGACATGGACGTGGTCATGACCAGCGAACGGGAGTGGGGGTGCTACCCGCAGGTGCCCGGCCTGGGCATCTGCCAGCTGTCGCGCCGCGACGGCATCGACGCAGTCCTGGTCACGCCGTGGCGCTGGGACGGCCGCGAACTCACCCGCGCCGCCCGTCCCGACCCTCTTCGCGCACCCGGGCCCGAGCCGGACGCTGTGCAGGAGGACCTGTTCACCGAGCGACCGGAGACATGACCGGGGACACCGACCGGCTGCGGCGCCTGCTGGGCGGGCCGGAGACCGCCTGGCTGCGCACCCGGGTCCGCCGCCGTCTCGAACGCGGCACCCCCCTGACCGGCTCCATCACCCTGGCCCGCGCCACCCCGGAACAACGGCGGGCGGTGGAGCTGCTGCTCGGGCGCCGCGCGGGAACGGGCGTCTCGCTGTCGGTTCCGCTCGACGAGATCGATCGCGTGCTGCGCGACAGCGGGGCCTGCCCCGGTGGCCTGGCCGCCGCCGTCGAACTGCTGGACGGCCCCGTCCGTGACCTGGCCCGCGAGCACGCCGAGAACGCCGCCGCGTGGCGGGCGGCGTTGGCACCGCTGGACGCGGCGGTGGCCGGCCGGACGGAACTGGACGGCTGGCGCGCCTGGCTGGACTCCACCGGCCTCGTCCGCAGGCTCACCGACGGCCCCGACGAGGCCGCGCCGATCCTCGCCCGGCTGGCCGCGGTCGTGCGGCGACTGCCGTCCGCCGGCGTCCCGCTCGGCCGCCTGGCCGCCGAGACCTGCGGTGACGCGCACGCCCTCGACGAGGGGTCCGCGCTGGCGACGCTGGCCCTGTCGGCGGCGCGTGCCCTGGCGGGGCTGCCGTATGCCGCGGAGGGCACCGCCGAATCGCGGCGCGCGGCCTGGGCCGCCGTCGGGGTGCACCTGGACGAGCTGTCCTCCCTGGTTCTGAGCCTGGGTCTGCCCGGTGGCGACGAGACGCCACTTGGGCGCATGCTGGCCGCCGCCCGATCCGCCGGTGAGCCGGTCGTGCTCACGCTCCGCCAGCTCCGCCGCCACACCGGCCCCCTGCCCGTCCCGGGCCTGGTCCGGCTGTGCGAGAACCCGGTGGTGGTCGCGGCCGCGGCCGACGAGCTCGGCGCGGACTGCCCGCCCCTGGTCTGCGTGAGCGGCCGCCCGTCCGCCGCCGTCTGGCGGCTCCTGGAGCTCCTCGCGGAAGGCGGAGCCGGATTCGCCTACCACGGCGACTTCGACTGGGGCGGCGTCGCCATCGCCGCAGCCGTCCACGACCGGATCGGCTGCCGTCCCTGGCGTTACGACACCGCCGCGTACCTGGCGGCCCCGGCCGACGGCTCCGGGGCCCCGCTGACCGGACGTCCCTCCCCCACCCCCTGGGACCCCGGTCTTGCGGCGGCGATGACCGAACGCGCCGTCCGCGTCGAAGAGGAACTCGTCCTCACCGACCTTCTCGCCGATCTCCACGGTGGGGCGCACCGCTGACACGGAACCAGGCCAGCCGGGAGAGGGGCCAGTAGCGGGCCACCACGCGGCCCACGATCAGGTTCTCGGGGACGGCGTCGAAGTCCCAGCTGTCCTGGCGGCCGGGGGCGCCCTGGTTGTCGCTCTCCAGCCACCAGCCGCCGTCGGTCCGGCGCGTCGCCCGTTTGACGATCAGTTGCTCGGTACGTCCCGGATGGCGCGCCACGACGACGTCCCCCTCGGCGACCCGCGCCCCCCGGCGCACCAGGAGCCAGTCACCGGGACGCAACGCAGGCGTCATCGACTCCCCCGTCACCGCGACGGCCAACAACCGGCCGGCCATTCCCGCGCCCTCCGCATAGGTCACCGTTGTGTGGAGACAACGTCACTCCGGGCACTCCCCCGAGGGGTCCTAGGCCCAAATACCGAGCGCCCCGCCCCGACGGCGGTGCCGCCACAAGAGTAATGTCGGTGACCTGAGCATGATCCGATACGAGGGAAGGGAAACGCAGGTGCTCGCTAACCTTCTGCGCCCCAGGACCACGGTCTCCGCGCACTGCGACCTGCCGTGCGGCGTCTACGACCCGGCGCAGGCGCGCATCGAGGCCGAGTCCGTCAAGGCGATCTGCGAGAAGTACGCGGCCAACGAGGACCCGGTCTTCCGGGCCCGCGCCATCCTCATCAAGGAGCAGCGCTCGCAGCTGGTCAAGGAGCACCTGTGGGTGCTGTGGACCGACTACTTCAAGCCGCCGCACTTCGAGAAGTACCCGCAGCTCCACCAGCTGTTCAACGAGGCCACCAAGCTCGCCGGGGCCGGCGGCACCAAGGGCGGCATGGACGTCAAGACCGCCGAGGACCTGCTCGCCCGCATCGCGGAGATCGACAAGATCTTCTGGGAGACCAAGCAGGGCTGAGCACGGCCCGCGCCGCACGTCACGAGGCCCTGCCCGCCCGGGCAGGGCCTCGCACATTTCCGCGGACGCGGGGAGCACGTGTCACAGAAGATCTCGTCGATCTCCGCGATCGGAACATCCCCGCGTCATGCGGGGCCGAATGTGAACGTTCTATCACTGTTCGTGTCCGGTCGTTCCTGTGACATGGGTGTCTGTAGTGGTCAGGGCCTTGTAACCTTTCCGGTGTGATCCGCCCCGCTGCTCCCGAGGATGTTCCCGCGATCCTGACGCTGGTGCGCAGGCTCGCCGACTACGAGCGCGCCCTGCACGAGGTCAAGGCGACCGAGGACGATCTGCGCGAGCATCTGTTCGGGCCGCAGCCGCGGGTGTTCGCGCATGTGGCCGAGCACGAGGGCGAGGTCGTCGGGTTCGCGTTGTGGTTCCTGACGTTCTCCACCTGGCTCGGCCGTCACGGCATCTACCTGGAGGATCTCTACGTCAGCCCGTCCGTGCGCGGCAGGGGCTACGGCAAGGCGCTGCTGGCGGAGCTGGCGCGCATCGCCGTGGAACGCGGGTACGGCCGGGTCGAGTGGTCGGTGCTGAACTGGAACACCCCGGCGATCGGCTTCTACAAGGCGCTGGGCGCGCAGCCGCAGGACGAGTGGACGGTCTACCGTCTCACCGGCCGGGCACTGGAGGACCTCGGCGGCGGCCGGGCCGGAGGGGAACCGGGTCCCGAAGACGCGGACAGGTGATCCATTTCCCCCGGATGCGGCAAAGCCACGCGCGCCGGAGTCTCGAAGCGGGCCGGTTAGGCGGTAGTTTCGAAAGCAGCGGGACCTACCGCGCAAGGGAGTGACGTGACTGAGGAAACCGCTGCGATGCCGGCCAGTACGAAGGTGTCGCCGCGTGACGCGGTGACCGTGAAGCTGCCCGCCGCGGGCGCCTACCTGTCGGTTCTGCGGACCGCGACGGCGGGCCTGGCGGCCCGGCTCGACTTCACGCTGGACGAGATCGAGGACCTTCGCATCGCCGTCGACGAGGCGTGCGCGATGCTGCTCGCCCAGGCGGTGCCCGGAACCGACCTGACGTGCGAGTTCGAACTGACCGGGGACGCGATGCGCATCAACGTGTCGGTCCTGACCGTGGACGGCCGCGTGCCCAGCCGCGACACCTTCGCCTGGACGGTGCTGTCGTCGCTGGCCGGAGAGGTCGACTCCGAGGTCGGCGCCGACGACCGGGTCACGGTGATGCTGCAGAAGCGCCGCGGCGCGACGGGGGCCCCGTGACGGAGAAGACGACACTTCCGGACGGCGGCGGCGCGGCGGGCGCGAGCGAGCGCCCCGACACCGCGGTGCCCGACCGCGCACGGGCCCGGGCCCTGTTCGAGCGGCTGGCCGAGCTGCCCGAGGGCGACCCGGAGCGCCAGCGCATCCGCGACCAGCTGGTGGAGCTGCACCTGCCGCTGGTGGAGTACCTGGCCCGCCGGTTCCGCAACCGCGGCGAGTGGCTGGACGACCTGATCCAGGTCGCCACGATCGGGTTGATCAAGTCGATCGACCGGTTCGACCTGGACCGCGGCGTGGAGTTCTCCACCTACGCCACGCCCACCATCGTCGGCGAGATCAAACGGCACTTCCGCGACAAGGGCTGGGCGGTGCGGGTCCCGCGCCGGCTGCAGGAGCTGAAGCTGTCGCTGACCAAGGCGATCAGCGACCTGGCCCAGCGCGAGGGACGCGCCCCCACCGTCAGCGAGCTGGCGGCGCACCTGGGGATGAGCGAGGAGGAGGTGCTGGAGGGACTGGAGTCGGCCAACGCCTACTCCACGGTCTCGCTGGACGCCCCCGACTCCGGCGACGAGGACGCGCCCGCGGTGGCCGACTCGCTCGGCATGGTGGACGAGTCGCTGGAGGGCGTGGAGTACCGCGAGTCCCTCAAGCCGCTGCTGGAGAAGCTGCCCGCCCGCGAGAAGAAGATCCTTCTGCTGCGGTTCTTCGGCAACATGACCCAGTCGCAGATCGCCGCCGAGCTGGGCATCTCCCAGATGCACGTCTCCCGTCTGCTGGCCCGCACCCTGGCCCAGCTCCGCGAGGGCCTCACCGCCGACGAGTGAGCGGGAGCTAGCGTTGGGGGGCGGAGCCGGGTTCACCGGCGGCCGCCCCCACGCGCGTTTTCAGCGTTGTTTACCGCCCTGAGGCTTCTTCTTGCCGCTCGGCGCGCGTTTCCGGGGCGCCGTCTCGGCCTTGTCCGCCTGCGGGCCGGCCGTCTTGGCCTTCTCCTGCGGGCTGGACGGCCCGCTGACGCTCTTGTCCGCCGTGGCCTGCTCAACGGAGGTGTCCGCGTCGTCGGCGTCGTCGGAGGGCTCGTGGTCGTGGACGAGCCAGGCCGTGGTGGGCGGGCTGAGCAGGAGCACCAGCGAGGCCACGGCCACCAGGCCCAGCGGGACGGCCAGCCAGTACTGCTCGCTCTGCCACAGCGACCAGGCGACCGGCAGGGCGAACAGCTGGACCAGGACGCTGGGCGAGCGGCTCCAGCCGTCGCCGCGCAGCAGGCCGCGGGCGCAGCCCAGCATGCCCGCGCCGGCGCCGAGCGCGATGACGGTCACGGCGATCGCGGTGACCGGGTCCACGGCCGCGCCGATCACCGTCTCGTAGCCGGTGAACAGGCCGAACCCGATCGCGGTGAGGCCCTCGGCGGCCATGAGGGCGGCGGCGCCGTGCACGGTGTTCAGACGCTTCGACACAACCCGCAACCCTATCCCCGAGCACGGATACGCTGAACGCCGTGCGCGCCATGCTCATCGCCAACCCCAAGGCGACCTCGACCACCCGGCGGGCCCGCGACATCATGCTGCGGGCCTTCACCGGCGACCTGAACGTCGACCTCGCCGAGACGGCGCACCGCGGGCACGCCGTGGAGCTGGCCCGCAAGGCCGCGCACGAGGGCTACGACCGGGTCGTGGTCCTCGGCGGCGACGGCACGGTCAACGAGGCCGTCAACGGGCTGCTGGCCGAGGGGCCGTCCCCGGAGCTGCCCGTGCTGGCCGTGGTGCCGTGCGGCAGCGCGAACGTGTTCGCCCGGGCGCTGGGCCTGCCGGGCGACCCGATCGGGGCGACCCGGCAGGTGCTGCAGGGGCTGCGGGCCGGGCGGCACCGCACCGTGGGGCTGGGCACGGCGCGCCTTCCCGACGGCCCGGAGCGGTATTTCACCTTCAACGCCGGGGTGGGCCTGGACGCGGAGGTCGTCCGTGAGGTCGAACGGCAGCGCGAGAAGGGCAACCGGGCGCACGCGTCCCTGTACGTGCGCACGGCGATACGGCATTTCTTCGCCGGGACGGACCGGAGGCGTCCGGCACTGACCTTGGAACAGCCGGGCCGCCCACCGAAAGCGGGGCTGTTTCTGGCGTTTGTCTCCAACACCTCGCCGTGGACTTTCCTTGGACCGCTTCCGGTGAATCCGAGTCCGCGCGCCAACTTCAACAAGGGCCTGGACGTGTTCGCGCTGCGGTCGCTGGAGGTGGCTCCGGCGTTGGGGACGGTGACGCAGATGCTGCTGGCCCGGACCCGTCCCGTGCAGGGCCGTCAGGTGGTGAACGTGCACGACGCGGCCGAGGTCACGCTGCGGTCGCCCCGGCCGGCGGCCTACCAGCTCGACGGCGACTACCTGGGGGAGACGCCGGCCATCACCTTCCGTGCCGTCCCGAAGGCGATACGCGTGGTCATATGACGCCGGTCACGCACGAGTTAACGGCAAAGCAACACCGCTGAACCACGGATGTGACACATACGACACTCATACTTTGAGAAACGTTTCTCAAAGGTCTTGCGTCCCCCTACGCTGCCCTGACACGCTCAAAGTGCGCCGCGACAGGGGCCCAACGTCGTCAGCCTCCTGTTCGAGTAGCGCCACGGAACAACCACCCCTGAACCCAACCCCCTACTGCGGCTCGGGGTGTTTCGCGAGACATGTGAATCAGTTCACAAGAATGTGGGGGCGATTCCTCCACGCTGACGAAGGAGTGGACCGCATGGACTGGCGCCACCGCGCAGCCTGCCGTGACGTGGACCCCGAGCTGTTCTTCCCGATCGGCAACACCGGGCCCGCGCTCCTGCAGATCGAAGAGGCCAAGCAGGTATGCCGCCGCTGCGACGTCACCGACGCCTGCCTGCGCTGGGCGCTGGAGTCCGGCCAGGACGCCGGCGTGTGGGGCGGCATGAGCGAGGACGAGCGGCGCGTGCTGAAGCGGCGCACCGCCCGCGCGCGTGCCCGCGCCAACGCCCGCGTCTGACCCGGCGCCAGGTCCCCCGTCCGTCTCCCCCGCCGGCGCGCCGCCTCCGAACCTCCCAGCCGGAGAGCATTGCGCGTCCGTAGACTCCAAGCGCCCGTGGCATCGCCACGGGCGCTGGTCTTTTCCCCGGGAAGCGCCTAGATCCCCTGGTCGGGCAGTCCGCCCAGGGACGGCCGCCCGCCGTCGCGCTGCCGTCCGGGGCCGAGGTCCTTCAGGGCAGGACGCGCCGCCACGCCCCGATCCCGCGGCGCGGGGGCGCGCGCTCCGACCTGGTCGAGCGGTATGTCCACCAGCACCTCGGTGCCGCCGCCCGCACGCCGCCCGAACTCCAGCCGTCCGCCCAGCTCCCCCACGATCAGGGTCCGGACGATCTGCAGCCCCAGGCTGTTGCTGCTCTCCACGTCGAAGTCCGCGGGCAGGCCCACCCCGTCGTCGGCGACCGTGACGACCAGCCGCGGCCCGCCCTCGCCCGTCGCCTCCTGCCGCCGCGCGCTGACCTCCAGCGTCCCGAACCGGTTGGACAGGCCGTGCTCCAGGGCGTTCTGCAGCAGCTCGGTGAGCGCCATCGCCAGCGGCGTGGCGACCTCGGCGGGCAGCACCCCGAAGCTGCCGGTCCGCTTGGGCGCCACCCGCGTCTCCGGCGTCGACACCTCCCCCGCCATGGTGATCACGCGGTCGGCGATGTCGTCGAAGTCGATCAGCTCGTCGGGGGTGAGCGACAGGGTCTCGTGGACGATCGCGATGGACCCGACCCGGCGCACCGCCTCGTCCAGCGCGGCCCGTCCCTCGGGGATGCGCAGCCGCCGGGCCTGCAGCCGCAGCAGCGCCGCGACCGTCTGCAGGTTGTTCTTCACCCGGTGGTGGATCTCCCGGATGGTGGCGTCCTTGGTCATCAGCTCGCGGTCGCGCCAGCGCAGCTCGGTGACGTCGCGGCACAGCACGATCGCGCCGATCCTGGTGCCGCCCACCACCAGCGGGATGGTGCGCAGCTGCATCACCGACCCGTGCGCCTCCACCTCCACCTCGCGCGGCGCGCGGCCGCTGAGCAGCGCGGTCAGCGCCTCCTCCAGCGGCTCGCCGGTGTCGCACAGCTGCGTGGTGACCTCGCCGAGTGACTCGCCGACCAGGTCGGTGGGGAAGCCGAGGCGCCGGTAGGCCGACTGCGCGTTCGGGCTGGCGTAGGTGACGCGCCCGGCCCGGTCGAGCCGGATCAGCCCGTCGCCGACGCGCGGCGCGCGCACCAGGTTGGGCTCCTCTCCCGGCACCGGGAACCGTCCCTCGGAGATCATCTGGGCCAGGTCGCTGGCGCTCTGCAGGTACGTCAGTTCCAGGCGGCTGGGGGTGCGGGCCGAGCTGAGGTTGGTGCTGCGCTGGATGACGCCGAGCATCTTCGCGCCGCGCCGCACCGGGATCGACTCCTCCCGGACGGGGATGCCGCTGCCCCACTCCGGGTCGCCCTCGCGGACGATGCGCCGCTCGCGCCAGGCCACGTCGATCAGGCCGCGCCGTCCGCTGCGCACGATCCGGCCGACCAGGTCCTCGGGGTAGGCGGTGGGGCCGGTGGTGGGGCGCATCTGCGCGATCGCCACCCACGACGTCGGCACCGGGCCTTCCGCGGACCGCAGCGGCACCCACAGCAGCAGGTCGGCGAACGACAGGTCCGCCAGCAGCTGCCAGTCCGACACCAGGGCGTGCAGCCATTCCAGGTCGGTGTCGGTGAGGTCGGTGTGGTCGCGTACCAGGTCGGTCAAGGTGGGCACGGCTCCATCATCGCCGATGCCGGGCACCGCCCCGTCCACCCTTGGGCACGCCCCCCATTGACGCGTCCTGGGCACGGGACCTGGCAAAATCTGGTCATGACACGCGATCCCCTGGACCGGCTGCGCGCCGCCGCCGTCCGCCGCGAGCAGGCGGGGCTGCGACGGAGCCTGCGGCCCCGGACCGCCGACCACGACGGGCTCATCGACCTGGCGTCCAACGACTACCTCGGGTTGTCGCGCGACCCGCGCCTGGTCGAGGGCGCGGTCGCCGCGGCCCGCGCGTGGGGCACCGGGTCCACCGGGTCCCGGCTGGTGACCGGCACGACGCGGCTGCACGCCGAGCTGGACGAGCGGCTGGCCGCGTTCACCGGATGCGCCGCCGGTCTGGTGTTCTCCTCCGGCTTCATGGCCAACCTCGGCGCGGTGGCGGGCCTGGGCGGCCCCGGCGTGCTGGTGGTGTCCGACCAGGTCAACCACGCCTCGATCATCGACGCGTGCCGGCTGTCGCGGTCCCGGGTGGTGGTCGTCCCGCACCGCGACGTCGGCGCCGTCGAGGCCGCGCTCGCCGACCGGGAGGAGGAGCACGCCCTGGTCGTCACCGACGCGGTGTTCTCCGTGGACGGCGACCTGGCGCCGCTGCCCGAGCTGCACCGCGCCGCCCGTGCGCACGGGGCGCTGCTGGTGGTGGACGAGGCGCACGCCCTGGGCGTCGTCGGCGACGGCGGACGCGGCGCCGTGCACGCCGCGGGCCTGGCCGGGGAGCCGGACGTGGTGCTCACCCTCACCCTGTCCAAGTCGCTGGGCGCCCAGGGCGGCGCGGTGCTCGGCGCACCCGAGGTCGTCGAGACGCTCGTCGACACCGGACGTTCGATGATCTTCGATACGGGGCTGGCGCCGCCCGCGGTGGGGGCCGTGCTGGCCGCCCTGGACGTGCTGGCGGACGAACCGGACCTGCCCGCCCGCGCCCGCGGCCTGGCCCGCCGGATCGCCGCCACGGCCGCCGGGCTCGGCCTGGAGACCACCGGCGAACCCGCCGCCGCCGTGGTGCCCGTGGTGCTCGGCGAGCCGCAGGCGGCCGTGGGCGCCCAGGAGATCTGCGCGCGGCACGGCGCCCGCGTCGGCTGCTTCCGCCCCCCGTCGGTACCGAAGGGACGCGCGTGCCTGCGGGTCACCGCCCGCGCCACCCTGGACGAAAACGACCTCACAACGCTAGAACGGGCCCTGAAAGATGTCGCCGTCTCGGCCACCCGTACCCTTCACACATAACATCGGGGAAACCGATGATGAACGTGAGGAGAGACCGTGACGGAGGTCAGGGGCGGGCCCCGGCACGGGGGCGGCTACAGAGCCGATCGGGCACCACTCAGCGACATCGGCCGGCACCACTCGGCCAACGCACCGCGCATTCCGAAGTACTACAAGCTCAAGGAACTGCTCGTCGAGCTGATCCAGTCCCTGCCGCCCGGTAGCCCGCTGCCGCCGGAGCGGACGCTCGCCGAGAAGTACGAGACCTCGCGCACCACGGTCCGGCAGGCGCTGGCCGAACTGGTCGTCGAGGGACGGCTGCAGCGCATCCAGGGGAAGGGCACCTTCGTCGCCAAGCCGAAGGTCGCCCAGGAGCTGCAGCTGGTCAGCTACACCGAGGACATGCGGCACAAGGGCCTGCGGCCCGAGACCCGCATCCTGGAGATCGGTTACGTCAGCGCCGACGAACGCATGGCCGGCCTGCTCGGCATCCGGACGGGGGGCCGGGTGCTGCGCATCCACCGGCTCCGGCTGGCCGACGGGGAGGCCATGTCGGTCGACACCTCGCACCTGCCGGCCCGCCGCTTCCCGGGCCTGCGCCGCGAGCTGCCACGGCACCGCTCGCTGTACGAGACGCTGGCCACCGCCTACGACGTCCACCTCGCCGAGGCCGAGGAGACCATCGAGACGGTGCTGGCGACCCCGCACGACGCCCAGCTGCTCGGCGTGGACGTGGGCCTGCCGATGCTGCTGCTGTCCCGGCACGCCGTGGACACCAGCGGCCAGCCCGTCGAATGGGCCCAGAGCCTCTACCGAGGCGACCGCTACAAGTTCATCACCCGGCTCAAGCGGACCTAGAACGATCTCTCCGTACGACTTGCGGTGTGGACCCTCGCCTAACGGCTCGGGCCCACACCGCGCAAGACCTCCCGCCCCACCGCCGGGGGGAGGCGGGGGTGTGGTTGGGGTCAGAGGGTCTGGGAGAGGGCCTTGATGGGCATCTGGAGTTCGGTGAGCAGGGCCAGGTCCTGGGAGGCGGGGCGGCCGAGGGTGGTCAGGTAGTTGCCGACGATGATGGCGTTGATGCCGCCCAGCATGCCGTCGCGGGTGCCCAGGTCGCCCAGGGTCAGCTCGCGGCCGCCCGCGTAGCGCAGGATGGTGCGCGGCAGCGCCAGGCGGAACGTGCCGATCGTCTTGAGCGCCTCGGGGCCCTCCACCAGCGGACGGTCGGCGAACGGGGTGCCCGGACGCGGCGCCAGGAAGTTCAGCGGCACCTCGTCGGGCTCCAGCTCGGCCAGCTGCCCGGCGAACTCGGCGCGCTGCTCGACGGTCTCGCCCATGCCGATGATGCCGCCGCAGCACAGCTCCATGCCCGCCTCCTTGACCATGAGGCAGGTCTCCCAGCGCTCCTCCCAGGAGTGCGTGGTGACCACGTTGGAGAAGTGGGAGCGGGCGGTCTCCAGGTTGTGGTTGTAGCGGTGGACGCCCATCGCGACCAGCTCGTCCACCTGGGCCTGGGTGAGCATGCCCAGCGAGCAGGCGATGTTGATCTCGACGGCGTCGTTGATGGCCTTGATCCCGTCGCGGACCTGCGCCATCAGCCGCTCGTCCGGGCCGCGCACGGCCGCGACGATGCAGAACTCGGTGGCGCCGGTGCGGGCGGTCTCCCTGGCCGCCTCCACCAGCTCGGGGATGTTCAGCCACACCGAGCGCACCGGGGACTCGAATTTGCCCGACTGCGAGCAGAAGTGGCAGTCCTCGGGGCAGCCGCCGGTCTTCAGGGAGATGATCCCCTCGACCTCGACCTCCGGTCCGCACCAGCGCATCCGTACCTCGTGCGCCAGCGCCAGCAGGTCGGCGATCCGTTCGTCGGGCAGCGACAGGCACTCCAGGGCCTGCTCGGCGGACAGCCCCCGGCCCTCCTCCAGCACCTGGCGGCGGGCGACCTCAAGGATGTCGGTCACGGACCCCTACCTTCCTTCCTGGGTTGACGCGGCGTTCGTGCGCTCTGGGGAGAACATCGGCTCGGAGGACGTCGGGTCGTCAGGGGACGGCGGTGCCCTGGGCGTCGCGGAACGCGGCCGGGTCGAAGGAGCCGCCGAACACCGGGGCCAGCGCGCGGTGCGCGGCCACCAGGAACTCGGCCGGGTCGAGGGCGCCCGCGCCCGCGGGCACCGCCCCGGCCAGCGGCCGGGCCGAGATCGTCTCCAGGTCCGGCACGTTGCTGCGCATCGCCAGGTCCGGCTTTTCGGGCCACTCCCCGATCACCACGCCGGCGGGCTGCACGCCGCGGTGCGCCATCGCCTCCAGGGTCAGCGCGGTGTGGTTGAGGGTGCCGAGGTCGGGCCGGGTCACCACGACGGCGGGGGCGCCCAGCCAGCGGGCCAGGTCGGCGACGGTGGTGCCCTCCTCGTCGTAGCGGACCAGCAGCCCGCCCGCGCCCTCCACCAGCACCAGGCGGCGGGTCTCGGCCAGCTCGCGGATGCGGCCCGCGACCTCGGGCAGGGCCACCGGCGGCAGCCTGGCGCGGCGGGCGGCCGCGGCCGGGGACAGCGCGTCGGGAAAACGGGCGAACTCGTGCAGATCGTCCACGCCCGCCAGGCGCCGCACGACGTCCAGGTCGCCGGGTTCGCCGGGCGACACGCCGGTCTGCGCGGGCTTGACCACGGCGACCGACGACCCGCGGGCGGCGGCCAGCGCGGCCAGCGCCGCGGTCACGATCGTCTTGCCGACGCCCGTACAGGTTCCGGTCACCACGAGCACACTCACGACCGGCACCCTAGCGCGGGCCGCTCCGGCGGCGCGCTCGCCGAATTCCACAGTCTTGGCCAGGGGAATTTGTACGCGGGTTCGCGCGCATGCCCCCGGAATGCCCTGGAATCCCCCGGAACCCGGCGGTGGCGCACCGCGTCCAACCCCCATGGCCGGGCTCACACGCGCGACGGGGGCCGCGACGGCGCTGGCGGGGACGATCGTCCTCGCCGCCTGCGGCTCGAACGTCGACAAGGTGACGGACCAGACCTCACCCCCGCCGTCCTCCACCGGGGCAGCGACCGCCGAACCCTCTTCCGGCGAACGGCTCGTCCTGCGCTGGCGGCGGACCGGAGGCATCGCCGGGTTCGGCGGGCCCGGCGCCCTCCCCGACTTCTCGCTGTACGGCGACGGGCGCGCGATCTTCGTCCCGGACGGCGGCGACCGGCGCGCCACCGAGTACCGGCTGAGACCGGACGCGCTGCGGCGGCTGCTCGACCAGGCCCGCGCGGCCGGGCTCGACCGGTCACGCACGATCGCCCCGGACGAGCAGGTCATGGACGCCCCGGTCCTGGAGATCACCATGGGGGCCGCGCGCACCCGGGTGGTCATGCCCGAGGAGCACGACGGTCCGGTGACGCGGTTCCAGAAGCGCCTGTATCCGACGGGCTGGGCGGAAGGGGACCAGGCGGGGCCGGGCCGCCCGTACCGTCCCGCCCGGGTGGCGGTGCTGGCCGGACGGTTCGGCGCGGACGTCGGATCCGGCGACGGCCAGGGCGTGAAGACCTGGCCGCTGGCACCGCTCGACCGCGGCGAGCGGGTCGCCGGAGGGCTGTGCACGGTGCTGACCGGCCGCGACGCCGCCACCGCCGAACGCCTCGCCGCGTCCGGCTCCTCCGCCACCCCCTGGCGCAGCGGCGCGCACCTGTACTCCGTCCGCTTCCGGCCGCTGCTGCCCGACGAGACGGCCTGCGCCGACATCGCCCGCCCCTGACCCCGCGCATACCCTGGGCGCGGATCCGATCTACCCAGGGAGCACCATAGGTGTCAGAAACGTCGGTTGTGCATGGCCCGGTGACGGTCCGGACCGCCCGTCCGGACGAGCACGACCTCGTGGGCGAGCTGACCGTCGAGGTCTACGTCGGCGGCGGGCTGGTCGCGCCCGACTCCGGGTACGTGCCCGAGCTGCGCGACGCCCGCGCCCGCGCCGCGCACACCGAACTGCTCGTGGCCGAGATCGCCGGCGAGGTGGTGGGCGCGGTGGCGTACTGCCCGCCCGGCAGCCGGTACGCGGCGGTCGCCGGCGCGGACGAGGCGGAGTTCCGCATGCTGGCCGTCGTGGAGCGGGCGCGCGGCCTGGGGGTGGGCCGCGCCCTGGTCGAGGCGTGCCTGCACCGCGCCCGCGCGGCGGGGCTGCGCGGGCTGCGGCTGGTCACGCAGCACAACATGCCGGTGGCCCACCGCATGTACGAGCGTATGGGCTTTCGCCGGACGCCCGAGCGCGACTGGTCCCTGGACTCCGGGAAACGGCTGCTCACCTACCACATGCCGCTGTGACGCGCATGCCGCCGCGCGTCCGCCGGGGCGCCGGGCGCCGCGAGGGGTCAGGCCGAGGCGAGCGTGCCGTGCTCGGCGCAGCGGGCCGTCCAGCCCATCGGCGTCACCTGGACCACCATCCGGCGACGGCACCGGGTGCAGTAGCGCGGCGGCTCCATCAGCCGGGCGGCCCGGCAGTCGCGGTGGTCGCCCTCCGCCGCCGGGGCGCCGCAACGGTCGCAGTACGTCTCCACGGTGCGAGCGTATTACTCGATGACGGCGATCAGGTCGCCCTCCTGGACGACCTGGCCCTCGGTGACGGCCAGCTTGGCGACCGTGCCCGGCTCCTCGGCCAGCACCGGGATCTCCATCTTCATCGATTCCAGGATCACCAGGGTGTCGCCCTCGTTCACCTGGTCGCCCTCGGCGGCGGTCACCTTCCACACGTTCGCCACCATCTCGGCGTGCACGTCGGCCACGACGGTTCCTTCCTTCGATGTGCCAGGGATGAGTTCGGCGGACGCGCCCGGAGCCGGGCGGGCGCCGCCGCAGGTCGACGGGTTGCGCACCGCGAGACGCGGCGCGGGGGGTACGGCGCGGTGGGCGGCTAGCGCTCCCGCATCCGGCCGACGAGCCCGGTGTCGTAGGACCCGTCGGCGAACTCCGGATGGTCGAGCAGCTCGGCCAGGAACGGCAGGTTGGTCTTGGGGCCCTCGATGCGGAACGCCCCGACCGCCGCCCGCGCCCGCCGGACCGCGTCGTCCCGCGTGTCGGCGTGCACGCACAGCTTGGCCATTAGCGGGTCGTAGTGCGGGGTGACGGTGTTGCCCTCGGCGTACCCGGCGTCGATGCGGATGCCGTCGCCGACCGGCTCCTCCCACACCCTGATCTCGCCGGGGCCGGGCAGGAACCGCACCGGGTCCTCGGCGTACACGCGCAGCTCGATCGCGTGGCCGCGCGGCTCCACCGCGGTGAACGACACCGGCTCGCCCGCCGCCACCAGCAGCTGCTGCTCGACCAGGTCGATGCCGGTGACCAGCTCGGTGACCGGATGCTCCACCTGCAGCCGGGTGTTCATCTCCAGGAAGAAGAAGTCCTTGGTGGCCGGGTCGACCAGGCACTCCACGGTGCCCGCCCCGCGGTACCCGATCGCCTCGCCCGCCCGTACCGCCGCGGCCAGCATCCGCTCGCGCAGCTCGCCGGCGACGCCCGGCGACGGGGTCTCCTCGGCGACCTTCTGGTGCCGGCGCTGCACCGAGCAGTCCCGCTCGCCCAGCGCCACCACGGTGCCGTCGGCGAGCCCGAGGATCTGCACCTCCACGTGCCGGGCCCGCTCCACGTACCGTTCCAGCAGGATGTCGGCGCTGCCGAAGAACCGCTCGGCGCGGGTGCGGGCGGTCTCGAACGCCGCGCGCAGGCCCGCCTCGTCGCGGACGGCGGCCATGCCGATGCCGCCCCCGCCCGCCGCGGCCTTCACCATCACCGGGTAGCCGATGCGCTCGGCCTCCTCGGCGGCGGTGTCGGCGTCCGGCACCGGCTCCCACACGCCGGGCGCCACCGGGACGCCCGCCTCCTTCATCAGGTTCCGCGCGTTGATCTTGTCGCCCATGCGGGCGATCGCCAGCGGCGGCGGACCGATCCAGACCAGGCCCGCGTCGATCACCTGCCGGGCGAACGCGGCGTTCTCCGACAGGAACCCGTACCCGGGGTGGACGGCCTGCGCGTTGGTGCGGCGCGCGGCCTCCAGGATGCGCGGGGCGTCCAGGTAGCTGCGCGCGGGCTGCGGCGGCCCGATCAGGATGGCCTCGTCGGCCTCGGCGACGAACGGCAGGTCGGCGTCGGCCTCGGAGTACACCGCGATGGCCTTCAGGCCCATCGCACGCACGGTGTGGATGATCCGGCTGGCGATCTCACCGCGGTTCGCCACGAGCACGGACTCGAACACCAGGGGGTTCTCCTTCCACCTGTACACCTGTACACGCGACGGCGCGCCGGAACGGACGTGGCCGACCCTAGTCCGCGCGCGGGCGACGCGTCCGGGCGCGCGAGCGACAAATACCAGCCGGTAGTTTTGTCCGCCGCCCCCTATGTCCCCTACGTCCGGCTACCGGCCGCGACACGTCCGGCGACACGCGCGGCGAACACGTGCGGCGGGTGGGCGGGGCGCGCTACGAGCGGAGACGGCGGTCGACGACGCGGCTGAGCGCCTCCACCACGGCGGGGTCGTACTCCGACGCCGAGTCCAGCCGCAGCCGTTCCAGCACGGCGGCGCCCCGGTCGCGGTCGGAGGAGTCGCCGACCAGGTCGTCGTAGGCGTTGGCGACCTTGATGATGCGGCTGGCCAGCGGCGGCGGCACCGGCCGCTCCACGCCGTCGTCGGCGCCGGCCGGCTCGCCCTTGCTCCGCCGGGAGGTGTGGGAGGCCGTCCCCTCGCCGGGGGACGCGGCGGTGCGGTAGGGGTGCGAGGAGAGCCGGACGATGTGCGCCACCCGGTCCAGCACCCCGGTCTGCTTGATCACCTCGGCGCCGAGCTCGGCGATGCGGCGCTGCTCGGTGGGCGAGGCCAGCACGGTGGCGCCGCCGGGGATCGGGTCGCCGAGCGACAGCTGGCCGATGTCGTGCATGAGGGCCGCGTACTCCAGCTCCAGCAGCTCCTCCTCGCACATGCCCAGCTCACGGCCCATGCCCACGGCCAGCCGCGACACCCGCCGCGAGTGCCCCGTCTCGACGTAGCCGCCGACCTCTGTCACCCGCGACAGCGCCCGCACCGTCTGCAGGTACGTGGCCCGCACCCCCGAGTAGCGGCGGAAGGCGAACTGGGTGACCAGGATCGGCGCGGTGAACACCGCCAGCGCCACCGGCCCGAGCACGGTGGTGGCGACCGCGATGAGCATGGCGGTGGCGCTGGTGGCCGCGCACAGCGCCATCTTGGCGCGGATCTCGTCGCGCAGCGCGATGCCGAACCGGGCCCGCACCGTCTCGGCGCGGATCCACGCCGCGACCACCACGTCGGTGAAGCAGGAGATCACCACGGTCAGGCACATCGCCGCCAGCAGGAACTGCCAGTCCAGGTCCAGTGACAGCAGGGGGCGGAAGCACAGCGCCACCACCGCCACGGTGAACAGCCGCCGCGCCATGGCGTCCGGCCGCGGCATCCGGCCGACCGCGGCGTGCGGGAGCGAGCCGACCAGCATGCCGGCCGCGGTCACCGCCACCACCTGCAGCGGCGAGTGCAGCGCCGGGTGGACGCCGAGCAGCGCCCCGGGCGGGGCGTTCTCGGGGCCGACGCCGACGAGCAGGGCGTACCCGAGGGCGCCCGCGGTGGCGACCGGGGCGACCTCGCGGTTGCCGGGCATGACCATGCGGAACAGCTCGCCCAGCGCGATCAGCACCCCGAAGAGCACCGCGACGTCGGGCTGTTGCAGGCCGACCGTGGTGACCCGGGTGACGGCGACGGCCACGCAGAGCCCGGCGGCGGCGATGACCAGCAGCTTCCCGGAGTCGACGTTCTGCCAGGCGCTCCGGGGGTGGTGGGCGCTCACGGGCCCCTACCGCCGCGCGCCGTCCCCGGCGACCCGGATCGGGGCGCTGGGATCGTCGTGGTCCTGCTGGGTGGTCTCCACCACGTCGTCGTCGGGCAGCACCACGGGCTTGGGCGGGTCCCAGCCGTCGCGTTCCAGCGCGCGCAGGAACGCGTCGACCATCACCGGGTCGAAGTGGTCGCCCGCGCACTTGCGCAGTTCGCCCACCGCCTTCTCGATACTGAGCGCCGAGCGGTAGGAGCGGGTGGACGTCATCGAGTCGAACGCGTCGGCCACCGAGATCACGCGGGCGAACTCGGGGATCTCGTCGCCCGCCAGGCCCATGGGGTAGCCGGTGCCGTTCATCTTCTCGTGGTGGTGCATGATCCCGGCCAGCGCCTCGTCCAGGAAGCCGATCTCACGGACGATCTCCAGCCCGCGCATCGGGTGGAGCTGGATCGCGGCGAACTCCTCCTCGGTCAGCGTCCCGTTCTTCTGCAGCACCTTGGTGGGGACGCCGAGCTTGCCGACGTCGTGCAGCATGCCCGCGTAGCGGATCGCCTCGACCCGGTCGGCGCGCATGCCGATCTCCTGGGCGATCATCACCGAACCGCGGGACACCCGTTCGGAGTGGCCGCGGGTGTAGTAGTCCTTGGTCTCCACCGCCTGGCACAGCGCGGCCAGCGTCGCGGCGTGCGCCTGCTGCTGGGCGTGGGTCTGCTCCAGCGCCCACCGGGCGATGAACAGCGGCAGCAGCACCAGCACCGCCGCGAACGTGCCGACGTGCTGCCACAGGCCCGCGATGAGCAGCCCGAACATGCCGTAGCCCAGGCAGCCCACCGACAGCTGGCCGCTCTCGCGCAGCAGCTCGCGCGGCGCCGCCTGCTTGGACAGCAGCAGGATGCCGGCCATCAGCAGCAGGTTGACGCCGACGAAGGTGACCAGGGCGCCGAGGAACGGGACGATGACCTGCTCGACCCAGTCGGCCTGGCCGAAGCGGGGCGGGCTGCCGCCGAGCGCCTCGAACACGGTGCCCGCGGCGTACCCGCACAGCGCGAACTGGGCCCCGTTGAACAGCCGTTTCACCGGCGCGAACAGCCGCTGTCCGGTGACCACGGCCGACAGGCCCAGCAGCGCGGCCCCGGCGGGACCCAGGAGCACCACCGACGCCAGGCTGGCGGCGAAGCTCAGCGAGACCCGCGCGCGTTCGACGTTGAGCAGCGCCGGCGCCGAGTCGCAGATGAGGAACAGGGCGGCCAGCACCGCCAGCTTCGACCAGTCCAGCTCGCGGAACGACGACGTCGCGATGAGCCCGGCCGCCAGGGCGACCACGCCGCAGACGTACGCCCAGGCAGCCAGTGGTAGTCCACGCATTGCCGCACCTTCGGAAACGGAACGTGGGGCCGCCGCCGGGGCCGGTGGTGCCGGTGCCCACCTAGACCCAGGACACGCCCTCGGGCATCCTCAGCGACGACGCCGAGGCGCCCCGGTCTCGACTGAGCCCGGCCGTCCTCACACGCTTGAGCATGGCATTCGCCTCCCCCCGTGAACCGGCCCCGAGCGCCCGGGCGAGCGCGAGGACCCGGCCGCCGGGGCATGCGAGTGCTCCCGTCGCTGATTCCGGCACAAGCCTAACGTGAGCGGCGCAGGTCACACAGGCATGCGGCGAATCGTGAGCAAAGCGTGAACTAATCGTCACCTTAGGTGATCCGCACCTCAGGCGCTTCCTGCGGCCACCCGCTCGCGCGCCCACGCGGCGGTCGCGGCGAGGCCGTCGCGCAGCGGCACGCGCGGCCGCCAGCCGAGGGCCCGTTCGGTCGCCGCCGGGTCGACGGCCATCGCGGGCAGGTCGCCCGGCCGCGGCGGCGCGAACGCGGGGTCGTCCGGCGCGCCCACCGCCTCGGCGACCAGGGTGTGCAGCTCGCGGTCGGTGGTCTGCAGGCCGGTGCCGACGTTGAACCGGCCGCCGCCGCCCGCGTCC
This sequence comes from Actinomadura sp. NPDC047616, assembly GCF_040642915.1. Classification (NCBI taxonomy): domain Bacteria; kingdom Bacillati; phylum Actinomycetota; class Actinomycetes; order Streptosporangiales; family Thermomonosporaceae; genus Actinomadura; species Actinomadura sp. NPDC047616. The sequence goes on along the minus strand of NZ_JBEYTB010000013.1, from coordinate 251,771 downwards.
CCGGCGGCGCGGGCGAACGCGTCGACCACGTCGAGCACGTACACGTAGTCGCGGGTCTGGGTGCCGTCGCCGAACACCCGGGTCGGCCGGCCTGCAAGCAGCGCGTCGGTGAAGATCGAGACCACCCCGGCCTCGCCCTCGGGGGTCTGCCGCGGCCCGTAGACGTTGGCCAGCGTCAGGATGGTGAAGTCCAGGTCGTGCAGCGCCCGGTACGTGCGCAGGTAGACCTCGCCGGAGACCTTGGACGCGGCGTACGGCGAGGCGGGCCGCAGCTCGGCGTCGGGCGGGACGGGCAGCGCGTCCGGCACCCCGTACACCGCGCAGCTGGAGGCGAACACCACCTTGCGGGCGCCGCCCGCGCGCGCGGCCTCCAGCACGTTGGCGGTGCCCAGCGCGTTGGTGCGCGCGTCGTGCAGCGGGTCGGCGACGCTGGCGCGCACGCTGACCTGCGCCGCCAGATGGCAGATCACCTCGGGCCTTCGGGCGGCGACCCGGCCGGCGAGCGCCGGGTCGGCCACGTCCATGCGCCAGATCTCCACGTCCGCGCGCGCGTTGCGGCCCGAGGAGAAGTCGTCGACGCCGATGACCTGGTGGCCGTCGGCGAGCAGCCGGTCGACCAGGTGGGAGCCGATGAATCCGGCAGCGCCGGTGACGAGTACGAGCACGCCGGAAACCCTAGATCAGTCGGCGGCCTGTTTCTCGGCTTTGCCGGCCGCCTGTTTGCCGGCGGCCCCGGCGGCCCGGGCCTCGCCGGCCTCCCCGGCTCCCTCGGCCTCCTTGAGCTCCCCGCACAGCTGCTCGATGCGTCCCATCACCTTGGCCCGCAGGTCGCCGGGCACCGGCTCGCACCCGCACGACTTGCCGACCAGCTTCTTGACGGCCTCCTCCAGGCCGAACTCGCGCAGGCACGGCCCGCACTCGTCCAGATGCTGCTGCACCTCGCCGCAGCCCCTCTGGTCGAGCTCGCCGTCCAGATAGGTGTAGACCCTGGCCAGCACTTCGCTGCACGGCGTGTCGTGGTGGTCGCCACAGCTCATGACGATCCCTCCCCCGCCCGGGTCAGCCCGCGCTCCCGGGCGTAGTCCTCCAGCATGCCGCGCAGCTGCCGCCGCCCGCGGTGCAACCGGGACATCACCGTGCCGATGGGCGTGCCCATGATCTCGGCGATCTCCTTGTAGGCGAAGCCCTCGACGTCGGCGAGGTACACCGCGATGCGGAACTCCTCGGGGAGGTCCTGCAGGGCCCGCTTGACGTCGGTGTCGGGCAGGTGCTCCAGCGCCTCGGCCTCGGCCGACTTCAGGCCGCTGGAGGTGTGCGACTCGGCCCGCGCCAGCTGCCAGTCCTCGATCTCCTCGGTGGCCGACTGCTGCGGCTGCCGCTGCCGCTTGCGGTAGGAGTTGATGAAGGTGTTGGTGAGGATCCGGTACAGCCACGCCTTGAGGTTGGTGCCCTCCCGGAACTGGTGGAAGGACGCGAACGCCTTGGCGAAGGTCTCCTGGACGAGATCCTCCGCGTCGGCGGGGTTGCGCGTCATGCGCAACGCGGCCGAGTAGAGCTGGTCCAGGAACGGGAGCACGTCGCGCTGGAAGCGCTCCTGCCGCTGCTCCACGGTCTCGGTGGCGTTCGAACGCGCCGGGGCCCGCGTCTCCTGCGCCCCGTTCCCCTGTGACGGGCGGCTCAGGCGCTCCTCGCTCCGCTGTCGCTCCGCTGCGGCCACCTGACCACCCCCTTCGTCCGTGATGGCGCCTTTGGCGGCGCCGTACGCCACAGACGATATAGGGCCGCGCAGCCGGACCGGACCATAGGGGGCGTTCCGCGGCGGCTGCACCGCGGCGTCCCCCGGATGCTCGGCAACGGCCGTGGTCATCGAGCAGCACCTCCGCTGTACGGATCGTTGTCGGTCCCGTACGGCACGCCCAGTGGCCCTTTTCGCGACGGTTTCGGTCGTCTCGCGGGTCGGAGGACGCCCGTACGCGGACGGTTGTGAGACGGTGCAACGCACGGACCGGCGCGTCGATTCCCGGGTAGGACGAATCCCGGGGACCACGGAGGGTGACGCGCGGCACCCACGGGGAAGAAGTCCACATAGAGGGCGAGAACAGGAGCAAACCGTTGCTACCGCTGCCGGCGCAACCTCCCGAACCCAGCGTCGCGGATCTGCGTGCCGCGCCGGGCGACGGCCGGTCCCTGGCGCTGTACTGGACGTTCTACTGGGCGGTCGCGGCGGCGCAGCTGGCCCGCTGGCTGCCGCGCCGGCCGTCGCTGGTCCTGGACATCTCGGGGGGACGCACGGGCAGCGCGGCGCAGGCGGCCGCCGCCGGCCACACCGTCCTGGAGATGCTCGACCCGCTGGTCACCCCGCCGGGCGGGGACGGCGGGGACACCGCCGACGGCCGGGTGAACGGCACGGCGGCGCCGCGGCTGCGCCCGCCCCCGGCCCCCGACCTGGCGGGCCCGCCGCCCGCCATGGCCTCCGCCGACCCGCGCCGCGGCGGCCGCGCCCCGCGCCGTTCGGCGGCGGGCGTGGCGCGCCGCGTGATCGCCGACTCCGGGTCGCTGGCCTGCCTGCGGGACGCCAGCGTGGACGCGGTCGTCGCCGAGGACCGCGCGCTGTCGCGGCATCTGGTGACCGAGTCGACGGTCGCCGAGATCGCCCGGGTGCTGCGTCCCGGCGGCCGGGTGCTGCTGTCGGTCGACTCACTGACGCTGGGCATGGCGCTGCTGGCCGAGCAGAGCCGCTGGGCGCACCTGTCGGACGTGCCGAGCGCCGAGGTGCTGCTCGTCCCGTGGCCGGACGGCACGATCACCCGCTGCTTCTGGGTCGACCAGCTGCGCGAGCTGCTCACCGACGCGGGTCTGGAGGTGGAGTGGATCAGGCCGCGCACGGCCCTGTCCCCGTCCACCGTCGAGCACGTGCTGGCCGGCACCCCGCGCGCGCTGGCCCGCCTGGTCCGCACCGAACTGAGCGCCCCCGTCCGCGACGACTCCCTGGGCGTCCATCTGCTCGCCAGCGCCCGGCGGGTGTGAGCCGGGGTCAGCGCAGCGCCTTGTCGTGCCGGGCCTGGCAGGCCAGGCAGCGGGCGGCTTCGGGGCGGACCTCCAGGCGGCCTTCGGGGACGGGCCCGCCGCACTCCACGCAGCGGCCGTAGGTGCCCGCGGCGATGCGGTCGAGGGCCTGGGCGACCGCGGCGCGGTGCCGCTCCAGCGACTCCAGCGCCGCCTCGACGCGGTCGCTGTCGGAGAGGATGGCGCCCGCGTCGGAGGCCGAGTTCTCCCGTTCGGGGTGCTCGCCCTTCAGGATCGCGATGGAACGGTCCACGTCGGCGAGCGCCTCCTGCAGGCGGGTGCGGGCGGCGGCGATGTCCACGATGCTCCGAACTCCTCCCGGTACGCCCCCGGGTGCAGGGCTCCTCGCCTCTGAACGCCGCGCTCGCGGCGTTCAGAACAGGGCGTCGGAATGGTTGGGAGGTATATCCCCGTTTGCCGTTGGCTTTATGAGTTCTGGCCCGTTGTTTCTGACGTTGTTGACGGCGGTCGAGACGGGATAGGCCTCCATGGTCCCGGCCATCGCGGGCACCAGCAGGCCGCGCACCCGGTCGGGGTCGGTGAGGTCCGGGTCCAGCCAGGCGTCCCAGCGGTCCGGCTGGACGATCATGGGCATCCGGTCATGGATGCGGCCCAGCTCGTCGGGCGCGTCCGTGGTGATCACGGTGCACGTCCACACCCACTCGTCCTCGGGCGACTTCCACAGCTCGTACAGCCCGGCCAGGGCCAGGACCGAGCCGTCCTTGGGGCGGATGTAGAAGGGCTGCTTCTTGGGACGCTTCTTCTTCTCGCCCTCGGCCGCCTCGGACTCCAGCGTGTACCACTCGTAGTAGCCGTCGGCGGGCAGCAGGCAGCGGCGCCGGGCGAAGGCGCGGCGGAAGGACGGCTTCTCGTGCACCGTCTCGGCCCGCGCGTTGATCATCCGGTTGCCGATGGACAGGTCCTTGGCCCAGGACGGCACCAGGCCCCAGCGCAGCGTCCGCAGCTGCCGGACGGCGTGCCGCTCGTCGGGGACGTCCCCGGCGGCGCCGTTGGCGGCGTCCTTGGCCGCGTCCTTGGCCGCGTCCTTGGCCGCGTCCTTGGCCGCCCGGGTCAGGACGGCGGGCACCTGCTTGGTGGGGGCGACGTTGTAGTCGGGCTGCAGATTCTGCTCGGTGGCGTCGAACTGCACCTGGAACTGGTCGAGCAGTTCCTGACGCGCCCTTGCCGTGGCATATCGACCGCACATGCGTCCCATCCTGCACCGCGCCCGTGACAACCCGCACGGATCCGGGGCCGTGCTTGACCGTCGGCGCCGTGGGCATGTAGGCGACCATGCGACCCATCACGACCCTGGCCCGCCCGTTCGTGGCGGCGCCGTACATCATCACCGGCCTGGAGACCCTCCGTGATCCCGGCCCGCGCGCCGAGCAGGTGGCGCCCGCGGTGAAGCCGATCGCCGACCGGTTCGACTGGCTGCCCACCAAGGACCCCGAGGCCCTGGTGCGCATCCAGGGCGCGCTGAGCCTGGGCACCGGCGCGCTGCTGCTGACCGGACGCTTCCGCCGGCTGACCACCTTCCTGCTGGCCGCCCAGCTGGTGCCCGCCCTGGTGACCGAGCACCGGTACTGGACCGAGGACGACCCGGAACGCCGTGCCAGCGAGCGCTCGCACCTGCTGAAGAACGCCGGCCTGTTCGGCGCGCTGCTCATGGTGGCCACCGAGCCGCGCCGCAGCCCGCGGACGGCCGAGCTGCGCCGGCAGGCGCACGATGCCAGGATCCAGGCCGCCGCCGAGGCCAAGGTGCTGCGCAAGCAGACCGCGGCGGAGATCAGGAACGCGCGGCGCGAGGCCGCACGGCAGATGCGCGAGGCGCGTCGCCGGGGCGCCCGGCCGGTCCGGCGCGCCGCCCGCACGGTGAAGCGCTGACGCGTTCCCGAAGAGATCCTTAAGGGGATCTCAAATCCGTTGAACCCGGCGTCCGTCCGTGGCCGTACTGCCGTGCGACCGCCCGTTCCCTCCCCGACCGGAGAGGCCCGGCCATGGCAGCACCCGGAGCCGCGACGGACGCCGAACGGATCGTCACCCTGCTCTACCGCGAGCACGGTGCGGCCCTGACGGCGTTCGTGCTCAGGCTGACCGGCGGAGACCGGCAGTGGGCCGAGGACGTGGTCCAGGAGACCATGATCCGGGCCTGGCGGGGCGCGGACCGGCTGGAGCCCGGCGTGTCGCCGATGCCCTGGCTGGCCACGATCGCGCGCCGTATCGTGATCGACGGCAGGCGGCGCCGCCGTGCCCGGCCGCCCGAGGTCGGCGACGGGCCGCTGGAGAGCCTGCCCGCGGCGGACGGGCTGGACAGGGTGCTGCGCAAGGTGGTCGTGGCCGAGGCGCTGTCGTCGCTGTCGGACGCCCACCGCGAGGTGCTGACCGAGACGGTGCTGCGCGACCGTACGGTCGCCCAGGCCGCCGAGGTGCTGGGCGTGCCGGTGGGAACGGTGAAGTCCCGCGTGTACTACGCACTGCGCGCGTTGCGCGTCGCACTGGAGGAGAGGGGGGTGACGGCGTGAGCGGCTCGCCGGTCGAGCACACCGATGTCGGTGCGTACGCCCTGGGCCTGCTGGAGGAGGAGGACCGCCGGGCGTTCGAGGCGCACCTGCACGGCTGCGGGCAGTGCCGCGCCGAACTCCGGCAGATGCGCGGCATGGCGGACGTCCTGTCCGACCTTCGCGACGAGGCCGCCGCGCCCGAGCCCGCCCCTGCGCCCGCCCCTTCGCCCGACGCCGTGGAGCGGCGGCGGCCGTGAGGGCGGCACCGCGCTGTCGCGCGGCGACATCGCCCGCTTCGAGGTGCGGGTGAGCGACGGGCGGACGCTGCTGCCCGTCCCCCTGTGACGCCCACTGTGACCGCCGTGTGATCTCCGTGCCGCCGGTGGGGCGCGGGCCGTGCCGATAACCTTGGGCGCATGCCCTCTTCGCACTGGTCCGCGCCGGTCGCCGACGCCCCGGTGGACGCCACCGTCCGGCTGCCCGGTTCCAAGTCCATGACCAACCGGGCGCTGATCCTGGCCGCGCTGGCCGACGGCCCCGCGCGCGTCCGGCGACCGCTGCGCAGCCGCGACACCCTGCTCATGGCGCAGGCGCTGCGCGCGCTGGGCGTGGCGATCGACGAGGACGGCGCGGACTGGCGGGTCACCCCGGCCGCGCTGTCCGGACCGGCGCGGGTGGACGTGGGGCTCGCGGGAACGGTGATGCGGTTCCTGCCCCCCGTGGCGGCGCTGGCCGACGGCGACGTGGCGATCGACGGCGACCCGCGCGCCCGGGAGCGGCCCATGGGCCCGATGATCACGGCGCTGCGCGCGCTCGGCACGGAGATCGACGACGCGGGACGCGGCGCGCTGCCGTTCACGGTGCGCGGCGCCGGGGCGGTCAAGGGCGGCACGGTGACGATCGACGCGTCCGGTTCGTCGCAGCTGGTGTCGGGGCTGCTGCTGGCCGCGCCGCGGTTCGACGAGGGCGTGCAGGTGCGGCACGAGGGGCCGCCCGTCCCGTCCGCGCCGCACCTGGCGATGACGGTGCGGATGCTGCGGGAGGCGGGCGCCCGCGTCGAGACCGGCGCCGACGAGTGGCGCGTGGCGCCCGGCCCGATCCGCGGCCGCGACTGGGACATCGAGCCCGACCTGTCGAACGCCGCCCAGTTCCTGGGCGCGGCGCTGGTGACCGGCGGGCGCGTCACCGTGCCGGACTGGCCCGCCGACACCACCCAGCCGGGTGACGCGCTGCGCGGGCTGCTGGCGCGGATGGGCGCGCGGGTGTCGTCCGGCCCGGACGGCCTGACCGTGCGCGGCACCGGCACGTTCGAGGGCCTGGAGGCCGACCTGCACGAGGTCGGCGAGCTCACCCCCGTGCTGGCGGCGCTGGCGGCGCTGGCGTCCTCGCCGTCCCGCCTCACCGGCATCGCCCACCTGCGCGGGCACGAGACCGACCGGCTGGCCGCGCTGGTCCGCGAGCTGAACGCGCTGGGCGGCGACGCCCGCGAGCTGCCCGACGGCCTGGAGATCCGGCCGCGCCCGCTGCACGGCGGGGTGTTCCACACCTACGACGACCACCGGATGGTCATGGCCGCGGCGGTGCTGGGCCTGGCGGTTCCGGGGGTGCAGGTGGAGAACCCGGCCACGGTGGGCAAGACACTGCCAGAATTCACCGACCTGTGGACAGCGATGGTGCGGCCTGCGTAAAGGCACGTGAAAGGGAGGCGGGACCACTGGCACGCCGAGTACGCGACTACGACGAGGACGACGTTCGGGTGCGGCCCGGGCGCCGCGGCTCGCGGCCGCGCACCCGGCGCCGTCCCGCCCACGAGGACGCCGTCCCCGGCATGGTGACCGCGGTGGACCGGGGCCGCTACCGCTGCCTGGTCGACCCCGGCACCCCGGACGAGCGCGCCGTGACGGCCATGCGGGCACGGGAGCTGGGCCGCAAGGGCGTCGTGGTGGGCGACCGGGTCGCGCTGGTCGGCGACACCTCCGGCGACCCCGACACGCTGGCGCGGATCGTGCGGGTCGAGCCGCGCGCGTCGGCGCTGCGCCGCACGGCCGACGACACCGACCCGTTCGAGCGGATCATCGTGGCCAACGCCGGCCAGATGGTGATCGTGGCGGCGCTGGCCGACCCCGAGCCGCGGCCCCGGCTGATCGACCGGTGCCTGGTCGCCGCGTACGACGCGGGCATGGACCCGCTGCTGTGCCTGACCAAGTCGGACCTGGCCGACCCCGGCCCGCTGCTGGAGATCTACGCGCCGCTCGGCGTGCCGTACGTGGTGACGCGGCGCGGCGGCGATCTCGGCGAGCTGCGCGGCCACCTGGCCGGACGGGTCAGCGTGCTGGTCGGGCACTCCGGCGTCGGCAAGTCGACGCTGGTGAACGCGCTGGTCCCGGAGGCCGAGCGGGCGGTGAGCCAGGTCAACGCGGTCACCGGCCGCGGCCGGCACACCTCGTCCTCGGCGATCGCGCTGGAGCTGCCCGGCGGCGACGGCTGGATCATCGACACCCCGGGCGTGCGCAGCTTCGGCCTGGCGCACGTGCGTCCCGAACGGGTGATCGAGGCGTTCGACGACCTGGCCGAGGGCGCCGCCGAACGCTGCCCGCCGCACTGCGACCACCTGAACGAGGGGTGCGGCCTGGACGGCTGGGTCGCCGACGGCCACGCCGGCCGGGCCCGCCTGGACTCGCTGCGCCGCCTGCTGGGCAGCCGCGAGGGCGAACCCGACCACTGATCTCCAGGGCTCCCGCCGGCTCCGGGATCCGGCCGTGCCTGGGTCCGGTGGGACCACCCTCGTCCGGAGCCGGTGCCGGATACTGGACGACATGGACAAGCGTGCCGAGCTGACCGAGTTCCTGCGCTCCCGGCGGGCCCGGCTGCAGCCGGAGGACGTGGGGCTGCCGCCGTTCGGCGGGCGGCGCCGCGTGCCCGGCCTGCGCCGCGAGGAGCTGGCGCAGCTGGCCGGGGTGAGCGTCGACTACTACGTCCGGCTGGAGCAGGGCCGCACCCGTAACGTGTCGGAGGAGGTCCTGGACGCGGTGGCGGGCGCGCTGCGGCTCGACGACGACGAACGCGCCTACCTGCGGAACCTGGCCCGTCCGGCGCGCTCGGCCCGGCGGCGTCCCCCGGCGCGGGCCGAGCGGGTGCGGCCCGGGGTGCGGCGGCTGCTGGAGATGGCCGAGGGCGTCCCGGCGTACGTGTTCGGGCGGCGCTGCGACGTGCTGGCGTGGAACCGGCTGGCGTGCGCGCTGTTCACCGACTTCGGCGCGCTGCCCCCGGCCGAGCGCAACTGGGCCCGGCTGATCTTCCTCAACGAGGAGATGCAGGCGCTGTTCGAGGACTGGACGGTCAAGGCCAAGGACACGGTGGCGTTCCTGCGGCTGTCGGCGGGCGAGTACCCGGACGACCCGGAGCTGGCGGCGCTGGTCGGCGAGCTGTCGGTCAGGAGCGAGGACTTCCGGCGCTGGTGGGCCGACCACAACGTCAAGGACAAGAGCAACGGCCGCAAGGTGGTGCTGCACCCGCTGGTCGGGCGGATCGAGCTGGACTACGAGACGCTGCGGCTGCCGGACAACCGCGACCAGATGCTGACCACCTACACGGTGGAGGCGGGGTCGCCGTCGGAGACCGCGCTGCGGCTGCTGGGCAGCCTGGGGGTCAGCAGCCCGGTCCCCGACGGCGTTTCCCAACGCGACTGATGGGGCGAATGTAAGACTTGTTCCCATGGAGCGGCGCGCGTTCCTCAGGGCGACGGGACTGACCACGCTGGCGACGGCGGCCGGCTGCTCGGACGACGCCGCGCCCCGTCCGGGCCGCGAGACGCCGCCGTCACGGCCGACGACCGCCCGTCCCACCGGCCCGGCCGACTGGAACGCCCTGGAACGCGGCCTCGAAGGACGGCTGGTCCGCCCGGGCGACGCCGACTACGACCGGGCGCGCCGCCTGTACATCCCGCGCTACGACTCCGTCCGCCCCGCCGGGATCGCCTACTGCGCCACGCCCGAGGACGTCGCCGAGTGCGTGGCGTTCGCGACGGTCAAAAAGCTGCCCGTGGCGGTGCGCAGCGGCGGGCACAACTACGCGGGCTGGTCCACCGGGACGGGCCTGGTCGTCGACGTGTCCCCGATGGACGAGGTGCGGATCGACGGCGGCCGCGCCGTGGTGGGCGCCGGGACCCGGCTGATCGACCTGTACGCCGAGGCCGCCGAGCGGGGCGCGGGCGTGCCCGGCGGCACCTGCCCGACCGTGAGCGTGGCCGGGCTGACGCTGGGCGGCGGGCTCGGGGTACTGTCCCGCGCGTACGGGCTGACGTGCGACGTCCTCGAGTCCGCGCGCGTCGTCACCGCCGACGGGCGGGTGCTGGAGTGCGACGCCCGCCGCGAGCCCGACCTGTTCTGGGCGTGCCGGGGCGGCGGTGGCGGCAACTTCGGCGTCGCGGTCGGGTTCACCTACCGCACGCACGACGCCGAGGAGGTCACGACGTTCTCGGTCGGCTGGCCGTGGTCGCGGGCCGCGGACGTGATCCGCGGGTGGCAGCGGTGGGCGCCGTCCGCGCCCGGCGAGGTGTGGACGAGCCTGCAGATCAACAGCGAGCCGTCGGCCGGGGCGCCCACGGTGGAGGTCTCCGGCGCCGCCCTCACCGATCCCGGCCCGCACGTCGACCGGCTGGTGGCGGCCGTGGGCCGCGACCCGAGCGCGCGGGACTCGCGGCGCCGCCCGTACCTGGACGCGATGAAGGCGATGGGCGGATGCTCCGGCCAGTCCGTCGGGGCCTGCCACGCCCAGGGCGACCTGCCGGGGCAGCGGCCGGACGGGCGGTTCCCCCGCACCGACTACTCGGGCAAGTCGCACGTCGCGCTGCGCCCGCTGCCGGACGACGCCGTCGACGGCCTGGTCGCGCGGTTCTCCCGCGGCAACGACCGGTCGGGACGCTCGGTGCTCATGGACGCGATGGGCGGCGCGATCGGCCGGACCGAGCCGGGCGAGACCGCGTTCCCGCACCGCGGCGGGCTGTTCGTCCTGCAGTACCTGGCCGACGGCGACGACCTGGCCTGGCTGCGCGGCACCCACCGGGCCATGGACGCCCACCTGCGCGGCGCCGCGTACGTCAACTACATCGACCCCGACCTGGCGGACTGGCGCCGCGCCTACTACGGCGCCAACCTCGACCGTCTCACCAAGGTCAAGGCGGCCTACGACCCCGGACGGCTGTTCCGCTTCCCCCAGGCGATCTGACCGGCCGCCCGGGCGGTCCGGGCGGTTCACCCTCGGGTGAGCTCCTCCAGCAGGCTGCGGGCCCTGGCCTCGGCCTCGTCGAGCGACCGGACGTGCTCGGGCGCCAGTTCCCGCACCGACCGGGTCAGCACGCCCGCGACATGGCTGAACGCGGCCTCCTCCGCGCCGCGCAGCGCGGCCCGCACGGTCGCCGAGCGGGCGCCGAGCGCGGCCCACTCCAGCTCCAGCCGGGCGACGGCCTCGTCGAACGCGCGCGCCGTCTCGGCCCCCGCCTCGCGCAGCGGCTCGGGGATCGGCCCGCCCCCGGCCTGGCGGCACCGGCCCGACAGCACCGAGATGCGGTTGGCCAGCTCCAGGCCCTCGCGGGCCAGCGGCAGCACGTCGTGGATCAGGTCGGTGACCGCCGACGCCAGCTCCTCCACGCGGGTCAGCAGCGTCTGCGTGGCCTCCTTCAGCGCCGCCGACGTGCGCTCGGCGACCTGCTCGGCGACCTGCTGCCGGCGCCGGGCCAGGTCGGGGACGACCGCCGCGTCCAGCCGCCGCAGCAGCTCCTCGGCCTGCCCGCCGCCCTCCGGAACGGACGGTTGCGCCGGGAGCGCGGCCCGGACGCGCTCCAGCCGCTCCTCCCCCGCGGCGGCCAGCTCGTCGCCGACCTCGCCGAGCGCCTCGTCCGCGCGCGCCTTGAGCCGTTCCACCCGCCCGTACAGGGCCTCCCGCCGGAACGGGTCGTTCAGCTCGTTGAGCAGCGCCTGCAGGCGCCGCGACACGTCGATCGCGTGCTCGGCCAGCGGCACCAGCCGGTCGGCCAGCTCGTCCAGGGTGGTGGCCCGGCGCGGGTCGGTCAGTTCCGCGACCCAGCCGGGAAGCTCGTGCGCCATGCCCCACATGCTTTCACCCGTTCGCCGCCGGAGAGATGCGCACCGGTAAGTGTGTCGGCGCACCCCGTGATCGGGGTAGCGTTGCACGGCGTGGCGGGCTATTCCGACGATCTGCGTCTGGCGCACGTGCTGGCGGACGCAGCCGACGACATCACGACCAAGCGTTTCCGTGCGCTCGACCTCACCATCGAGACCAAGCCGGACCTGACGCCGGTGAGCGACGCCGACCGCAGTGTCGAGGAGCATATCCGCGGCACCCTCAAGCGGGCCCGGCCGCGCGACGCGGTGCTCGGCGAGGAGTTCGGCCGCACCGGGCACGGCATGCGCTGCTGGATCATCGACCCGATCGACGCCACCAAGAACTTCGTGCGCGGCGTGCCGGTGTGGGCCACGCTGATCGCGTTGATGGAGAACGACGAGGTGGTGGTCGGGGTGGTCTCGGCGCCCGCGCTGAACCGCCGGTGGTGGGCGGCCCGCGGCGGCGGCGCCTGGACCGGCCGCAGCCTCACCCGCGCCAGCCGCATCCAGGTCTCGGCGGTCTCCGACCTGGCCGACGCGTCGCTGTCGTTCTCCAGCCTCGGCGGCTGGGAGGAGCAGGACCGGCTCGACCGCTTCCTGGACCTGACCCGCGCGGTCTGGCGCACCCGGGCGTTCGGCGACTTCTGGTCGCACATGATGGTCGCCGAGGGCGCGGTCGACATCTCCACCGAGCCGGAGGTGTCGCTGTGGGACCTGGCCGCCCTCCAGGTGATCGTCGAGGAGGCCGGGGGCATGTTCACCGACCTGTCGGGAGTGCCCGGCCCGGACGGCGGCAGCGTGGTGTGCACCAACGGCCGCCTGCACGCCGACGTCCTGCGCATCCTGGGCGGCGGGCAGCTCTCACTGAAGATCTAGGGGCCGCGCCTCGGGGCTGTGAGGCCGCGCTTCGGGGGGCTGGGGCGCACCCGGCACGCGATATATCGTGGAAAGGGCCCGGATCCGGAACCACCGGCCCGCCACGGCCGTTTGCCGGGTAAGAGACCTCGGAGGTGTCGCAATGCCCAAGGTGGTCCTCGTCATCGGCGGCGTGGCCGTCGGACTCGTCGCCCTGAAGATCCTCGGCCCCCTGATCGCGATGCTGATCGTGCTGGGCGTGATCGCCCTGCCCGTGGTCGGTTACCTGATGCTGGACCCGTCGCAGCGCCGCCGCCTGCGCGCCCAGGGCCGCAAGCGCCTCGGCAGCTGACGCGGCGTCCGCGGCCCGCGGCGGCGGGGGTCAGTCGGTCGCCCCGTTGATCCGAGGGTCGGTGATCTTGCCCGCCGTCAGGCCCCAGCGGTCGGCCAGCCGCGCGTACGCACCGTCGGCGATCATATGCCGGAGCGCCTCGCGGACGGCCGTGGCCAGCTCGCGATCGCCCTTGCGCACCGCGATGCCCTGCGGCTGGGGATCGGCGAGCGGCCCGGCGACCGCGAACGCCCCGGGCCGCTCCTTGACCAGGTAGCCGGCCATCGCCGAGTCCACCAGCGCGGCGTCCGCCGCCCCGCTTGTGAGGGCCTGCTGGACGGTGGGGAGGGCGGTGCGCTCCAGGGCCCGCGGGACGGGCATGTCCGCCTCCTCGCACCTGGCGCGGTGGGCGCCCGAGCCCCCGAGGCTCTCGGCCTGGACGGTTCCGGCCACGACGGCGACCGTCCGGCCGCAGAGCGACCGGTCGTCCGGCTTCAGCCGCCCGGGGTTCCCGGCCGGGACGAGCAGGCTGGTGCCGATGCGCAGGTAGGTGACGAAGTCGCTGACCCGCTCGCGGCCCCGCAGGTCGGTGATGCCGGAGACCCCGAGGTCGGCCCTCCCGTCCTGCACGTGCGTGAGGATGCTGTCGAACGTGGTGTTCACCACCCTGGGCCGGACGCCGAACCTCTTGGCGATCTCCCGCGCCAGTTCGACGTCGAAGCCGGTGATGCCGTCCGTCCCGGTGAACGACATGGGCCGGTAGGTGGGGTCGGTCGCGATCGTCAGCGTCCCGGCGGCGCGGATCCGTTCCGGCGCCGCGACGCGGGCGGCCGTGGACGTGGCGCCGGACGAGCCCGCGCCGGCATCGAATGCGCCGGGTGCGCCGCCGCCCTCCCGCTCGCGGACGGAGTAGGCGACCAGCGCCACCGCCAGGGCGGCGACGGCCAACGCGGCCCCGAGCGGTATCAGCAGCCGTCGCGAACCGCGACGCGCCGGGCCGGGGTGCGTCGGCGTGGGCCACGGCGGCCGAACGGGCTGCTGCGGCGGCGTCGACCATGGCGGCGGGCCGGGCTGCGAGCCGAGGTGTGGGCTGGGCTGCGGGCTGGGCTGCGGGCCGGGCTGCGGGCCGGGGTGCGAGCCGGGCGGTGGGCCGGGGTGCGGTGGCGCGTACTCCTGCGGCGGGGTCGGCCGCATGGCGGGTCCGGGCCCCGGCGGGGGCGCGGTCGACGCGCGGGTGGTGCCTTCGGCGAGCAGGGTGACGGTGTCGCGGACGGTCTCGTCCGGCACCCCGTCCCCCGCGGGCCCCTCCGCGATCGGCCCGGCCGCTCCTTCGCGCATGAGCCGCAGCAGGATCTCCTCGGCGCCGGGACGCGGCGCCGGATCCTTGGCCAGCGAGCCGGCCACCAGCTCACGCAGCACACCGCCCAGAGGGCCCGGGTCGGGCTCGTGGTGGAGGATCCGGTTGAAGATCGCCGGGATCGTGTCGGCGGCGAACGGGGCGCGTCCCGTCGCGGCGTACAGCATCGTGGCGCCCCACGCGAACACGTCGGCGGCCTGGGAGATGGGCTCGCCGGACACCTGCTCGGGCGCCATGTAGGCCGGGGTGCCCACGACCTGGCTGACGGTCTCGGCCGCCGCGTCCAGCACCCGCGCCACCCCGAAGTCGATCACCCGCGGACCGGACGGGCTCATGATCACGTTGGCGGGCTTGAAGTCGCGGTGCACGATCCCGGCGGCGTGCACGGCGGCCAGCGCGGTCGCCGTGCCGATCGCCAGCCGGTCCAGGTCGGCGCCGCGCAGCGGGCCGCCGTCGCGGACCAGCGCGGCCAGCGTCGGCCCCTCGACGAACTCGCTGACGATGTAGAGGCGGTCGCCGGACACGTCGGCGTCCAGGACCTGCGCCGTGCAGAACCGCGACACCTGCTTGGCGGTCTCCAGCTCCCGGACGAACCGCGACCGCGCCGCGGCCTCGTCGATCTGGAGCATCTTCACCGCGACCGGCCCGCCCGACGGATCCCGCCCGAGGAACACCACGCCCTGGCCGCCCGCGCCCAGCCGTGCCTCCAGCGCGTACCGGCCGACACGGCGCGGGTCGTGTGCGTGCAGCGGACTCGCCATACCCGTCCAAATCCTCAGGAACTTGATCACCTTACCGGCCCGTGCCGGTGGCGACACGGACGGTTCGGCGTATCTTCGTCGGCGTGACGGAGATGCGCATCGGCGTGGTGGGGGCCGGGATCCTCGGGCTGGCGGTGGCGCGGCGGCTGTCGCTCGCGCGGCCCGGCGCCCGGGTCACGGTGCTGGACAAGGAGGACCGCGTCGCCGTCCACCAGACCGGCCACAACAGCGGCGTCGCGCACGCGGGCCTGTACTACGCGCCCGGCTCGCTGAAGGCAACGCTGTGCAGGCGCGGCATCGGGCTGCTGAAGGAGTACTGCGCCGAGCGCGGCCTGCCGTACGTGGAGTGCGGCAAGGTCGTCGTGGCGCGGGACGAGACCGAGCTGGCGCCGCTGGCGGAGATCGAACGCCGCGCGACCGCCAACGGCGTCCCGGGGCTGCGCCGGCTGTCACCCGCCGAGCTGCGCGAGGTGGAGCCGCACGCCGCCGGGGTGGCGGCCCTGCACTCCCCCAGCACCGCGATCGTCGACTTCCCGGCGGTGGCGCGGGCGTTCGCCGACGACGTGACGGCGGCGGGCGGCGAGGTGCGGCTCGGCTTCGAGGTCGTCGGGCTGCGCCGCGTGGGCGAACGGGTCGCGGTGTCGTCCCCCGCCGAGGAGCTGACGTTCGACCTGCTCGTGGTGTGCGCGGGGCTGCAGTCCGACCGGGTGGCGCGCCTGGCGGGCGACTTCCCGGCACCGGCGATCGTGCCGTTCCGCGGGGAGTACTACCGGCTGCGCCCCGGCCGCACCGATCTGGTGCGCGGCCTGATCTACCCGGTGCCCGACCCCCGGTACCCCTTCCTCGGCGTGCACTTCACCCGGCGCGTGGACGGCGGCGTCGACGTCGGCCCCAACGCCGTGCTGGCGCTGGCGCGCGAGGGCTACCGGTGGCGGGACGTGCGCCCGGCCGACGTGTGGGACACGCTGCGCTGGCCCGGTTTCCGGAGGCTGGCGCGACGGCACTGGCGCACCGGCCTGAAGGAGATGTACGGGTCGGCGTCCAGGCGGGCGTTCGTGGCCGAGGCGCGCGCGTTCGTCCCCGAGCTGACCGCCGGCGACGTGGTGGCGGCCCCGGCCGGGGTACGGGCGCAGGCGGTGGACCCGGACGGCTCCCTCGTCGACGACTTCCGCATCGGCCGTCTCGGGCCCGTGGTCACGGTGCGCAACGCCCCGTCCCCGGCCGCCACGTCGTCACTGGCGATCGCCGAGCACGTCGTCGACCGGCTGCTCGGCTAGCCCCAGAGCTTGCGGTCGTCGCCGTGCGGGTCCCGGACGACCGCGTCGGCCACGGCGTCGAAGACCTTGACGTGACGGGCGTCGGCGTCGAACCGCTGCCAGCCGGGGTCGCCGTCGGTGGCGAAGTCCACCCAGGCGCGGTGCATGGCGTCCGCCAGCCGCTGCGGCGGGTTGGGGCCCGCCATGCCCTCGGTGTCCTCGAAGCGCAGGTTGTCGAACACGAAGCCGAGTTCCAGCGCGTGGCAGGCGCCGAGGTCCGGCCGGGGCGACCGCCAGGCGAACTCGTACATCCAGGTCGGCGCGTGCGCGGCGTGGCCCTCGGCGAGCCGGTTGGCCGGGATGCGGAACAGGCTGTCGGTGATGATCGTGGCGAGCAGCTCGCCGGGGGTCAGGCCGGCGTGCCGGTCGCGGTAGCCGTCCACGACGTGCGGCGGGACGCCCATGCCGGCGGCGACCAGGCCCACCGCGTCGGGCGGCAGCGCGCCGGCCAGCCCGGTCGGCATCAGGAACAGCCGGAACTCGTCGGTCGTGTAGCCGGTGAGCAGGTCGACGTCGCGTCCCGCGCCGGCCGCGACCGCCTCCTCGGGGCGGCGCTCCAGCAGGTCGCCGTCGATCACCGGGGTGAGCGACATGCCCCCGGCGGCGGTGCTGGCGCCCCACCGGTTCGGGTCGGGGAACGCGGCGACCTCGGCCGCGACCGCCGACTGCACCGGGATGATCTCGGCCGGGGCGAGCCGGGCGAACCCCTCGGCGGTCGGCTCGACCCCGAGCCGGGCGGCCATCTCCTTGGTGACCAGCAGCGCGTCCTCGGCCGTCTGGGCGACGCCGCCCGCGCCGCTCTGCGCGACGGCGCGCCGGAACAGGCCCAGGTCGAGCGACAGCAGCGTGGACACGCTCATCCCGCCCGCCGACTCGCCGAACACGGTGACGCGGCCGGGGTCGCCGCCGAACGCCGCGATGTTGTCGCGCACCCACTCCAGCGCGGCGATCTGGTCGAGCAGCCCCCGGTTGGCCGGCGCGCCGGGCAGGTGGGCGAAGCCCTCCACGCCCAGCCGGTAGTTGATCGTCACGCAGACCACGCCGTCGCGGGCGAAGTTCGCGCCGTTGTAGACCGGCACCGCGCCCGACCCGTTGCGGAACGCGCCGCCGTGGATCCACACCATGACCGGCATGCCGGAGCCGCCGGGGTCGGGCGTCCAGACGTTGAGGTTGAGGCAGTCCTCCCCGGGGATCTCCGGGTCGGGCAGCAGCACGTCGAACGGGCGCGGGTAGCCGGGCTTGGGCGCGGTGGGGCCGTAGGCGGTGGCGTCGCGCACGCCGTCCCACGGCTCGGGCGGCTGCGGTGCCTGGAAACGCCTGGGGCCGAACGGCGGCGCCGCGTACGGGATGCCGAGGAAGGCCGTCACCCCGTTGTCGGCATGTCCCCGCACTTTGCCGTACCGCGTCTGAACGACCGCCTGCATGCGCCTCTCCCCTGAAAATTAGAACGAGATTCGAGTACTTCCGAGCGTACGCGACCGTCCACCCCAGAACGCGCAGGGCCCGGACCGCGTCCCACGGTCCGAGCCCTTCACCATGGCGGGGACAGGATCCGAACCCGCATGGCCCGGCGGATCACCCCTGCGGATCACCCCCGCTTGCGCAGGGAGCACGGGACGACTTCACCGGCCCACCCACCACGTTGCGCGAGTTGAACAATACGCAAAGTCATGACGCGGTGGCACGTGGATCACAGCCGTCCACGGGGCGGAGCATGCGGGTGAGGTGGGCGCGGGCGAAGGCGCGGATGTCGTCCTCGTCGTCCAGCCTGAGCCCGCCGCCCGGGACGAGCAGCAGCGACAGCGCCACCCGCAGCAGCACCTCGGCGACCGTCTCGCAGTCCTCGCCGGAGCCGGGACGGGCCCGGCGCAGCCGGCCGGCCAGGATGTCGCGGGCGGCCAGCAGCACCGCGCCGCCGTTCATGCCGAGCTGGGCGACGAACGCGTCCGGCTCGCTCTGCAGCACCCGGGTGATCAGCGGATGCGTGCGGGCGCCGCGCAGCCCCACCACGAACCCCTCCACCACCGCGTCCTCCGGCGTCGGCAGGCCCTCGGTGGCCTCGGCGATCGCGGTCAGGAAGCGGCGGACCTCGCGCAGGATCACGGCCTGCAGCAACTGCTCCTTGTTGGTGAACCGCCGGTAGATCGTGGTGCGTGCGACCCGGGCTCGCTTGGCGACGTCCTCGACGCTGACGCGGCGCAGCCCGTAGGTCTCGAACTCCGCCAGCGCGGCGTCCAGGATCCGGGCGTCCAGGTCGTCGGTGTCGGGGCCGCCGGTGCGGAGCCTTGTCAGCAGCCCGGCCTGCGCGGACGCATCGGTGGTCATAGCCCGCACCCTACAGTTGAACGACGAAGTTACAATTCACGTTGTTCTGTTCCTCTCCCTCTCCGGCGGTGCGCATGACGGACGACCACGCCCCGGCCGACCCGCCGCTCGGCCCCACCTCGCTCACCTGGCGGTACTTCGCCGACACCCGCATGATGCTGGTGGGGCCGCGCGCGGCCGTCCTGCAGAACATGCTTCCGGCCCTCGGCCAGGGCGTGCAGGACCACTCGGTGTTCTTCGCCGAGACGTTCGCCCGCCTGCGCCGCTCCGTCGGCCCGATCATGGACACGGTGTACGGCGGGCCGCGCGCCGCCGAGACCGGACGCCGCGTCCGCGACTACCACCGCGACATCAAGGGCACGATGCCGGACGGCTCCCGCTACCACGCGCTGGACCCGGAGACCTACTACTGGGCGCACGCCACGTTCGTCGACCACCTGATGTACGGCATCGACACGTTCGTCCGCCCGCTGACCGACGCCGACCGCCGCCGGATCTACGCCGAGTCCAGGACGTGGTTCCGGATGTACGGGGTGAGCGACCGGGCCATGCCCGAGGACTGGGAGGCGTTCCAGGCGTACTGGAAGCGCATGCTGGACGAGGTGGTCGTCCCGCACCGCACGGCCCGCTACGGCGTCGGGTACGTCACCAAGGGCCTGCCCGCGCCGCGCCGCGTTCCCCGCGCCCTGTGGCGCCGCGTCAGCCCGCCGCTGAACGCCGTCGCCCGCTTCATCACCGTCGGCGGCATGCCGCCCCGCACACGGGAGCTGCTCGGCCTGCCCTGGAGCGCCGCCGACGAACGCCGCTACCGCCGCTTCGCCGCCGCCGTCCGCCGCCTGGACCCGCTCTGGCCGCTGCTGCCCGAGGCCGTCCGCTACTTCCCGCACGCCCGCCGCGCCTTCGCCCGCGACGGCCGCCCGCGAGTGCGCTGACCCCCGGGCGGCCATGGCGGGCCGGTCGACGGCTAGCCGCGGATGCGGGCGTCGTAGGACCGGCGGGCCTCGGGATCGAAGTCCAGGAAGATGCGGTCCAGTCCGTAGCGGCGGGCGACGGCGCGCTTGAGGACGTCCGGCAACAGCGCACTGAGGCGCACCTGCGCGCCCAGCCGGCGCGGGACGACCACCTGCGGGCGCGGGCGGCCGATGACGTCGACGACGGCGGCGGCCACCTCGTCGGGCTCGCAGTTGCGCTGCCCGTTGGGGCTGCGCGTCCCCGCGACCAGCTCGGTGTTGGTGAAGCTCGGCAGGACCGCGCTGACGTGCACGCCCCGGTCGCGCACCTCCAGCCGGGCCGCCTCGGTGAACGCGACGACGGCCGCCTTGCTGGCGTTGTAGAGGGCGAGGCCGGGGGCCGGCATCACGCCCGCCAGGGACGCGATGTTGACGACGTGGCCCCGCCCGCGCGGCAGCATGCGCTCCAGCGCGAGCTTGGTGCCGAGCATGACGCCGTGGACGTTGACGTCCAGGCAGCGGCGGGCGTCGGCGTCGCTCTCGCCGGTGACGGGACCGATCGGCATGATGCCCGCGTTGTTGACCAGCACGTCCACGGGGCCGGCCGCCGCCCGCGCCGCGTCCAGGAACGCGGTGAACGACTCGCGCGACGTCACGTCGAGGGCCAGCCCGCGCACGCCGAGGCGGTCGGCGGCGTCCTTGGCGGCGGCCTCGTCGATGTCGCCGATGACGACGTCGGCGCCCTTGGCGCGGACGGCCCGCGCGGTGGCCAGGCCGATGCCGCGGGCGCCTCCGGTGATCACCACGACCTTGCTCATCGGGTTCCCTCCAGCCGGTACAGGTGCACGGGCAGGCCGTCCTTGGGCGACGGCAGTGACGTGGTGTCCAGCGGCCATTCGTACCGGCCCGGCACGCTCCAGCCGTAGCGGCACAGCACCTGGTGCATGATGCTCTTGACCTGCATGCCCGCGAAGTGCAGGCCGATGCACTTGTGGGCGCCGCCGCCGAACGGCGCCCAGGCGAACCGGTGCGCCCTGTCCTCGCGGCGTTCGGGGGCGAACCGCTCGGGGTCGAACCGGTCCGGCTCCGGCCACCACTCGGCCATGTGGTGGTTGGTGAGCAGCGGCACGACGACGACGCTTCCGGCCGGGACGTGGTGGCCGAGGATCGAGGTGTCCTTGACCACGCGGCGCGGCAGCGCGGGCACGGGCGCGACGAGCCGCAGCGCCTCCTTCATCACCAGGTCGACCGTCGTCAGCGCGTCCAGGTCGTCGAAGCCCAGCACCGGCTTGCCGAGCGCGAGCGACTCCGCGCGCGCCCGGTCCTGCCACTCGGGGTACTTGGCCAGGTAGTACGCCATGGTGGTGAGCGTGATGGTGGTGGTGTCGTGCGCCGCCATCAACGCGAAGATCATGTGGTTGACGACGTCCTCGTCGGTGAAGCGGTGGCCGTCGTCGGTCTCGGCCTGGCACAGCGCGGCGAACAGGTCGTCGCCGCCGTGGCGCCGCTTGGCGGGCAGGTGCCGGTAGAAGAACTCCTCCAGCACCTTGCGGGCGCGCATGCCCTTGTGCCAGCGCAGGCCGGGCACGGAGAAGCGCACGTAGGCGGTGCCCGCGCGGACCGCGTCGATGAACGCGCCGTTGATCCGGTCGGCCTCGGCGCGGTCGAGCTCGACGCCCATGAACACGTCGGTGGCCAGGTCGAGGGTGAGCTGCTTGACGTGGTCGTAGACGGTGAAGCCGCGGCCTGGCTCCCAGGCGTCCAGGCCCTGGGCGATGCTCGGCGCCATGGCGTCCATGTAGGCGCGCAGCCGGTCCCGGGTGAAGGCCTGCTGCATGATGCGCCGGTGGTGCAGGTGCTCGTCGAAGTCGAGCAGCATGATGCCGCGGTAGAAGAACGGCCCGATGAAGTAGCTCCAGGCCGGGCCGTTGGCGAACGCCTTGTCCCGGTTGACCAGGACGGCCTCGGCGGCCTCGGGTCCCTGGACGGTCACCGTGCGCTGGCCGAGCAGCCAGCCCCACGAGACGGGCCCGAACTGCTCGTAGCGCTTGCGGGCCTGCCCGAACGGGTCGCGCATCACCTGCAGGGTGTTGCCGATGTACGGCAGGCCCGGCACGCCGGGCACGGGTTTGAGCCCGCTGCCGGGCGGTGGCGGGGCGAGGATGCTGGTGGCCATGGACCCTCCCAGGCCCCCGAGGGGGAAGCTACAAAAACGCGATTTATGTAGCTTTGTTGTAACGCACGGGGCGAGCGCGCGTCCAGGGATCTTCGGGAGGGACCGCCCAGCGGACCGCCCAGCGGACCGTCCAGGGACGCCCGGCGGCCGCTCAGGCGAGCAGACGGTACGCGCCCGCGGAGTCGCGGACGTAGGCCCGCCCGTCGCCCGCGCGCGGCATACCCTCCGCGCGCAGCGGGGCGGTCCGCAGCCGCCGCCCGCCGGTCACCGGGATCTCGTCGACCACGCGGACGAGCGCCGGCCGCATCTCCGGCGGCACCCGCAGCAGCGCCTCGGCCAGGTCGACCGGCTTGACCTGGGTGTCCGGGTCGCGCAGGCTGATCGCGGCCGCGGCGATCTCGGTGCCGTCCCCGGCCGGGACCCCGTACACCGCGACCGCGTCCACGTACGGCAGGTCGCCGAGCGCGTCGCGGATCGGGCCGGGCGGGACGATGCCCTCGGCCGTGCGGATCAGCTCGTTCTCCCGCCCCACCAGCCAGTAGTCGCCGTCGGCGTCGCGGCGGAACAGGTCGCCGGTGGACAGCCACGCGTCCCCCGGCGCGAACACGCCCCGCAGCGGGCGGCGCGTGGACGCGGCGGCCCCGGGCGTGACCCGCACCAGCAGCACGCCGATCTCGTCCGGCGCGCACTCGACGGCGAACCCGTCGGCGCCCTGCTCCGGCCGCCCGTTCTCCAGGTCGTAGCGGGCCAGGCGCACCCCGGCGCCGCCGGGCAGCGGACGCCCCAGCGAGCCGGGCTTCTTGCCCGTCAGGTTGACCAGGATCGCCTCGGCCTCGGTGCTGGCGTAGAACTCCAGGACGCGCGCGGGCGCGAACCGCTCCTCCACCCGCCGCCACAGCCCGCGCGGCATGCCGGATCCGATGAACAGCCGCACGGCGTGGTGCCGCTCGCCCGGGTGCGGCGGCGCGTTCACCAGGTCGCGCAGCAGCGTCCAGGTGTAGGACGCGACCGTCACGCCGTAGCGGCGGGCCTCGTCCCAGAACGTCTCGGGGTCGTAGGCGGTGGCCAGCGCCAGCCGGGACCCGCCCGCCACCGCGCCGCCCAGGCTCATCAGCAGCGCCGACGGGTGCTGCAACGGGGTGATGCTGAACACGGTGTCGGCCGCCGACAGCGACGCCGACGACGCGGTGCCGAACGCCGACAGCGCCCAGCGCCGGTTGGTGATCCGGTTGGCCCGCAGGTGCTCGCCGTCGCCGGTGAAGCACACGAACGCCAGGTCGCTCGCGCGTCCCGGGTTGGGCCGGTACCAGCCGGGCACCGCCACCTGGTCCGGGTCGATGCGCTCCATGTCGGTCAGCGGCAGCCCGCGCGTCCGGTCGCCCCGGACCTGGCCGCCGCCCAGCAGGTACGCCCGGACGCCCGCCAGCGCGGCGGCGCGCGCGGCGTTCTCCGGGTCGGCGATGATCCGGTCGACCTGGCCGAGCGCCGCCTCGCGTTCCAGGTCGCCGTCGGGACGCAGCAGCACGGCCACGGCGCCGAGCCGGTTGAGCGCCGCCACCAGCGCCAGCGCGGTGGGCCGCGTCTCCATGAGCACCCCCACCGGGTCGCCCTGCCGCACCCCGATGTGGATCAGCCCGCGGACCACCGCGTCGATGCGTCCCTTGGCGGCGGCCTGCGTGTACGCGCGTCCCCGGTACAGGAAGAACACGTCGTCGGGGGCGCGGTCGGCCTGCTCGTCCAGCAGCAGCCCCATGGACATGGGCGTGTCGGCCTGGATGCGCTCCAGCCGCGCCAGCCGGGGCAGGTTCTGCCCGGCCTCCCGGGCGATCTGGCGGACCCCGTGGACGGCCCGCGCCGCCGTCACCACGGCCGACCGCGCGGCGTTCGCGCCGACGCCGACCGCCAGCTGCAGCCCGTACGCGGCCACACCGCCCGGCGGGGACGCCGCCGCCTGCTCCTCACCTTCCATCGGCCGCACGATCTCGGGCAGGTCGCCGTCCCCCTCGCGCCACCGGACCCACTCGGCGACGGCGGGCCAGGTCTGCGCGACGGCCAGGCTCCCCACGACCAGGCCGAAATGCCCGGCCCGCAGGCACGCCTCGTACACCCGCGCGCGGGGCGCGGCACGGCCGATGGCCCGCACCATGGCGGACGGCGCGATCTCGTCGACCTCGCCGACGAACGCCAGCACCGGGCAGGAGATGTCGGCCAGCGTCACCACCCGGTCGCCGATGACGAACCCGCCGGTCAGCATGCGGTTGTGCGCGATGAACTGGCGGATGAACTCCGCCAGCGCCGGACCGGGCCACGACACCCAGCCCTCGCGCTCCAGGAACCGGCGCTGCCGCTCGCGCGGCGCCAGCCGCTCCCGGTCGTGCAGCGCCAGCACGAAGTCGACCCGGCTGCGCACCGACTTGACCGGGCTGAGCAGCTGGAACCCGGTGCGGGTCACCCAGCCGGGCACGGCGAAGCCGCCGATCAGGCCCTCGGGCAGGCGGCCCGCGCCCTCGGCCGCCAGCCACGCGGGCACCCCGAACGGCAGCCCCACGCTGGTGTCGGCCGGGCTGCCGAACGTCACCAGCGACGCGACGCCCTCGCTGCGCCGGTACGCCGCCGCCTGGTAGGCGAACATGCCGCCCTGCGAGTAGCCCGCGACGTGCACGTCCCGCCCGGTGGCCTTCCGGACCCGGTCGACGGCGTCGCTGACCGCCAGGACGTGGTCGGTGATGGTGCGCTCCAGCCCGCCCGGCTCCCGCTCGGGCGCGCCAAAGTCGACCACCCACGGGTCCGCACCCAGCTCCCGCAGCACCCGCACCGCGCTGACCCGCGAGGAGATGTCGTACACCTCCGCCGTGATCATCAACGGCGGCACGAGCAGCACCACGGGCCGTTCGGCGTCGTCGCCCCCGGGGAAGTAGTGCCGCAGCCGGTAGACCCGCTGGGCGCTCACCACCTCGTACGGCGAGGCGTCCTCGTCGGTGTCCAGCCCGCCGAACCGGGCCACCTCCAGCGCGTTCTGCGCGGTGGCCCCGAGTCGGGCTCCGAGGCGAAGCAGGGATGTCGTCACAGCGGGCATTGTCGGCCTTTCACAACGTCATGGACATCGTGTCCGCTACCGACGCCGCCGGTCAACGATCTACGTCGGCGGGACGATCCGCGCCCCGGGCATCTTCCCCGCCTGCAGCAGTTCCCACATGAAGCGGCGGCGCGGCTTGCCGCTGGACGTGCGCTGGATCAGCCCACCGCCCACCACGATCGTCAGCTCGACGTCGGCGCCGAGCCTGCGGCGCAGCGTCTCCCGCACGTCCGCGGCCCACGGCGCGTCGTTCGTCTCGGCGAACAGCGCCAGCCCCTTGGTGCCGGCGCCGGGCACGCCGACCACCACGATGCGGCCCTTGCCCAGCCCGGTCAACTCGGCGATCTTGGACTCCAGGTCCTCCACGTACACCGACCGGCCGCGGACCTTGATGCTGTCGCCCATCCGCCCGAGCACGAACAGCTGGCCCTCGTGGAAGAAGCCCGCGTCCCCGGTGTGGACGAGCCCGTTCTCGAACCGCGTCGACTTGCCCTCCGCGCCCGCGTAGTAGCCGGGGCAGGCCGACGCGCCGCCGACGACGATCTCCCCGAGATGCCCCTCGGGGAGCTCCCGCCCGTCGTCGTCCACGATCGTCACCGGCACGTCCGGCTGGGGCGTGCCGCAGCCGACCACCCAGCCCGCCTTGGCGCCCACCGACGCGGGGCCCAGCGTGTGGGAGTCCAGGACGCGCACCTCCCGCCCGAACTCCAGCGACTCGGGGTCGGGCCGCACCGCCAGCGGGTCCCTGCGCCGCTGGTCCGCGGTGACCAGCAGCGTGG
This sequence comes from Actinomadura sp. NPDC047616, assembly GCF_040642915.1. Classification (NCBI taxonomy): domain Bacteria; kingdom Bacillati; phylum Actinomycetota; class Actinomycetes; order Streptosporangiales; family Thermomonosporaceae; genus Actinomadura; species Actinomadura sp. NPDC047616. The sequence goes on along the minus strand of NZ_JBEYTB010000013.1, from coordinate 226,153 downwards.
TCTCCGCCATCCCGTACGCGGGCATGAACGTGTGCCGCGAGAACCCGAACGGCTCCACCAGCCGCGCGAAGGACTCCAGCGCGTGCGGATCGATCGGCTCGGCCCCGATGATCGCGGTACGCCAGCCGGACAGGTCGACGCCCTCCAGCTGCTCGGGCTTGACGCGCCGCGCGCAGTAGGCGTACGCGAACGGCGGCGCCGCCGTGTGCCTGGCCTCGGCGAAGCACCGCAGCCACCGCGCGGGGTCCCGGATGAAGTGGTCGGGCCGCATCAGCCGCAGCTCGGCCTGCCGGGAGATCGGCGTGATGAAACAGCCGATCAGCCCCATGTCGTGGTACAGCGGCAGCCAGGACGCCACCGCGTCGTCGTCCCCGAACCCGGCCGTCCGCGAGATCAGCTCGACGTTGGCCTCCAGGTTCTCCCAGGTGACCATCACGCCCCGCGGCGCGCCGCTGGACCCGGAGGTGAACTGCAGCAGCGCCAGCTCCCCGGGCTCCCTGACCTCGGCCTCCCGCTCCGCCTGCCGGGGGATCCACGGCTCTCCGGGCAGCCCCGCGTCCGCCATGGCCCGCCCGATCAGCGGAGCCAGGTCCTGCGACGCGATCGTCACCCTGGGCCGCGCCTGCCGCAGGATCGCCGCCACGTGCGCGACGTACTCGTCGCCGTCCTGGAACAGCGGCGGCGTCAGCAGGCACACCGTGGCACCGGTCGCCCACACCGCGAAGTAGGTCTCCACGCAGGTGAAGTCGGTCGGCAGGACGACGCACACCACGTCGCCGGACTCGACGCCCGTCTCCAGGAGCGCCCAGGCCGTCCGCCGCGCCGCCGCCGCCAGCTCCCCGTAGTCGCGGAACTCCCAACCGCCGTCGTCGGTCGCCAGGTGAACTCCGCGTCCGGCGTTCGGCTTGTCCAGCCAGTCCCGCAGGGCAGATGCCATGACGTCCCTTCCCACCGAGTAAAAACTCGGGGGTAACTTCACCAGCGCCGCGGCATCCCGTCAACCGAAACGATCAGCAACCGGACATTCCACACGCCCGGATCTTTGGCGTCAGGCCCGCGCGGGCCGCCGCACCACCTTGACGACGCCCCGCCACCCCAGCAGGACCAACGCGGTGAACAACGTCGCCACCACGATGAACGCGACCGCCGTCCCCTGCCCCGAGACGGCCCGCAGCACCATGCCCACCGCCACGGTCGACACCCAGATCCCCACACCGGCGGGGACGAACGCCTCCGGCCGCCGCCACGCCCGCGTCACCAGCCAGCCCACCGCCAGCCCCACCAGGAACGGCCACGCCGTGCCCGCGAACCCGGCCAGGCTCGCCGCCTCCTCATGCGACGCCCGCCCGATCGCCACGAACACCAGCACACACGCGACATCCAGCGCCGCCGCCCCAAGATTCCGCACGTCCCCCAGCATAAGAAGCCCCCACCGCTCCCCCATACACACCCTCTCGGACGGCACACACGACAAGCCCCGCGTTCCAGCTTGTGATCCGGACCACGGCCGACTTGTCCAGGCCGCAAGAAGGGCCGGACGGGGGTTCCAAGGGGTCGCCCTCCTGGGAGAAAAGCGAAAAGGTCCCGGGTGCAAGCCGAAGACTTACACCCGGGACCTCTACCTGGTAGCGGGGGCAGGATTTGAACCTGCGACCTCTGGGTTATGAGCCCAGCGAGCTACCGAACTGCTCCACCCCGCGGCGACGCCTTAACTCTATGGGTCCTGGGGGTGGCGCGCAAACCAATTCGTCCGTGCCGCGCGGGACGGCGGGTGCGGGACCCGCCCGGCGGGGACGGTCAGGCCCGGAGTTCGGCGGCCCCGAACGACACCTTGAACCGCTTGCACCAGATGCTCACGCTGGTGAGTTCGTCCAGGTCGGCGTCGGCGGGGATGGCGTAGTTCTGGTCGCCCTTGTTGCCCTTGAGCTTGCCGAGCTCCACGTAGGCGCCGTCGTCGAACACGCCCCACCCGGCGGTGCCGCCCTTGACCGGCTGGTCCGACAGCCACACCCGCAGGTCGGGCCCGTTGGAGGTGTCAAGCTCCTCCAGCCGCAGCACCCGCCTGCCGTCCGCCAGCCGGATCACCTTCACCATGCCGGACGTCTCGTGCTCGTGCGAGATGAACGCCCCCGACGCCAACACCCGCGGCCCCACGTCCTGCCCCTGAGCCTGCCCGGTCGCCGTCGGCGTCGCGGCCGCCCCCGGCGAACTCACCACCGCCGGCCCGGCCTCGTTGACCTCCTCGTCCACGAACAGCAACCACGGCTGGAACAACGCCAGTCCCACGGCCGCCCCGACCACGAGCACCCCGCCTACGACCCACACCACCGGCCTGCGCAACAACGTGCCCATCGTTCCTCCCGCAACGAACGACCCCGTCCACGATCTCCGTCACGGCCCATCCCACCGGAAAACAGCCCGCCCAACCCTTACCAACCGATGACGCTTCCCGCGAGCCTCGGCACCGCGGCCTTGGCGGCATGCCCAGCGAGCCGCTCAGGGCGCCGTGCACTGGTGGAGCACAGAGGTGTGCCCCTCGTCCCGGGGCCGGTCACAGCCCCGCCCGACGGTGTCAGACCGGCCACGCTGACCATGCCCAGCACACGGCCGCCCCGAAAGGCCACCGTCCGGCGGCGGTCAGACGCGGATGCGCATGCCGTCGTTTCCGACGATGACACGGCCGTCGTAGCCCTTGCTCGCCTTGAGCTTCCACACCGCGTCCGGGACGAGCCGCTTGTCGCCCGGGGCCAGGTGGCTGAGGACGAGCCGCTCGACACCGGCCTTCTGCGCGACCTCCCTGCCGACCCGCGTCACGTCGCTGTGGCTGTTCATGTGGTGCTCGATCTGGTCGGGCGTGAGGCCGGGGGCGGCTTTGACGATCTGCAGGTCGATGACCTCGTGGACGAGGATGTCGGCGCCGCGCGCCAGGGTGACCGTGTTGGGGGTGATGGTGGTGTCGCCGCTGAAGACGACCGATCCGTGCTCGGTGTCGAAGCGGAAGGCGAAGGACGGGAACACCGGCGGGTGCTGGACGAGGATGGCGCTGACCTTGACGTTGTCGTCGGACATCACGGTGAACGGTCGCATCGGCGGGGCCATCGGGCCGTGCGGTCCCGCGCCGACCGGCGGCACGGCGATGTCGTGGGGGCGGACCAGGCCGCGGATGTCGGGCCAGCCCTCGTCGCGCATGCGCAGGTTGAGGTCGTAGGCGGTGGCGGCGATCTGCCCTCTGATCAGGTCGGTGAGGCCGGGGGTGGGGTTCTCCGGGTGGATGACGGGGTGCCTCTCGTCCGTTTCGGGCAGGGCGCCGGCACGTCCGGGACCGTAGATGTGGACAGGGTGGGTCATGGGGTTGATGCCGCCGAACCGCAGGAACGGCAGCGTGTACAGGTCGGCGATGTGGTCCGAGTGCAGGTGGGTGATGAAGATGGCGTCCAGGTTCCTGATGTTCAGCCCGGCGCGTTCGAACTGGTCGAACGCCCCGTGGCCCAGGTCGATGACGTAGACGCGCCCGTTGACGACGAGCGCTGAGGCGATCCCGGTGCGTCCGTGCATGGGCACCGGCCCGGCGGCGGTGCCGATGAGGACGAGTTCGGTGGTGCCCTTGCGGAACATGGGCGTCCGGGTGGGGAGCGGGGCCGCCTGGGCGGGGGACGCGGCGGCCGCGCCGACGAGCGGCAGCGCCGCGACCGCCCCCACGGCCGTACGCAGGAGCCGTCGGCGTGCGGGGCCGTGTCGTCGGTCGTTGCCGTGTGGCGGCTCGGGCTGGGTGTGGCGGTTCATGAGCGATCCTCCGGTTCGCGGAGCAGCGGAAAATGACGCGGGGACGCGGGAGGGAGCGGTCCGACGCGGAGCCTCGGACGGGGCCGTCAGGCGAAGGAGTGCGTGAATGGGTAGCCGGCCAGTGCACCGGCGAGCGGGGCGACGTCGCCCGCTTCGGCGTGGATCGTGGCGTGCGGCCTGCCGTCGCGGGTGGTGACGGTGACGGTGCCGGTGAGCCCGGCCGTCTCCATCTCGGCGCGGACGACGCGTTCCACGGCGTCCTCGACGAGCCGTGGCTTGAAGACCTTGCCGATGGCGGTCAGGGGCAGCGCGTCGATGACGTGGACCGTCTTGGGGGCGGCCGCCGGTTCCGGTGCCCGCTCGGCCGCCCAGGCGTGCAGGTCCCCTTCGGTGACCTGGGCCGCGGGACGCAGGGTGACGTAGGCGACCGGGACCTCCCCCGCGTGCGGGTCCGGACGGCCGACCACCGCGGCGGAGGTGACGGCGGGGTGCGCGAGCAGGACCTCCTCGATGGGCCGGGGGTCGATGTTGTGGCCGCCGCGGATGATGAGGTCCTTGGCCCGGCCGGTCAGGTAGACGTGGCCTTCGGCGTCGACGTGGCCGAGGTCGCCGGTCAGCAGCCAGCCGTCGACGATCTTCCCGGACGGGTCGGGAACGGGCCGCCCGTCCGGGCCGCGGCGCAGATAGCCGGGGAAGACGTTCGGTCCCTTGATCGCCAGCATGCCGGTCTCGCCCGGGGCGAGGTCGGCGACGGGCATGCCGCCCGCGTCCACCTGGACGGCCTTGACCTGCTGGTAGGCCATCCGGAGGCCGACCGAACCGGGGCGCGGCGCGAACGCGGGCATGGTCGCGGTGGCGCAGGTTCCCTCGGTCAGCCCGTATCCCTCCAGCATCGGCACCTTCGCCGACGACTCGAAGGACGTGCGGACTCCGGCCGGCAGCGGCGCGGCGCCCACGACCCCGGCCCGGAGGCTGGAGATGTCGGCGTCGTCCGGCACCGGCGGCAGCGCGCCGTAGACGGTGGGCACGCCGGAGAACGTCGTGACCCGGAAGTGTTCGACGATGCGCCAGAAGTCGCGCATCAGCCGCCGGTCGCGGAAGCCCAGCGGTCCGAGGCTCACGACGGGACGCCCGTGCATGAACGGGGCGAGCCCGGTGACGTGGACGGCGTTGACGTGGAACAGCGGCAGGCCCCCGAGGATCACCGAGTCGTCCAGGAAGCCCCCCGAACAGCCCATCGCCCAGGCCATGTAGACCTCGTTGGCGTGGGTGTGTGGGGCGACCTTCGGCGTGCCGGTCGTACCGCCGGTGTGGAAGTAGGCCGCCAGGTCGTCGGGGCGGGGCCGGTGCGGCGTCCGCAGACGGTCGCCGGGCTGGCCGGCCGCCATGCGAACGAAGTCCCCGACGGCCAGAGCGGCGGCGTCATGTCCGGCCACGGCGTCGTGCCGTGCCGCAGCGTCGTGTCCGGCCGCGGCTCCGACGGAGAGCAGCGCCCGCAGCCCCGGCAGCCGCTCCGCGACCTGGACGGCCTTCTCCCATATCCCCGGCGCGAGGGAAGGGCCCGCCGCCACGAGGACCTCGGCGCCGGTGAGCGCGAGGATGCCGGTGACGTGGTCGGCCGCGAGCAGGGGGTTGATCGGGTTGGCGATGCCCACGGCCTGCGCCCCCAGCAGCGCGGCGTAGGTGGCGCCGGTGTTGGGCAGCAGCAGGCCGATCACCCCGCCGGGCCGTACGCCCAGGGAAACGTAGAGGTTGGCGGCCTGGTGGACGTGCCGCAGCAGGTCCCCGTACGACCACGTCAGGGGCCGGCGCCAGTCGGCGCCGCCTTCGGTGAGCAGGTGGAGCGCGGGGGCGTGGGGGACCTTGGCCGCCGTCCTGGCCAGCAGGTCGTAGGTGCTGGACGGCAGGTCGCGTTCGGCGAGCGGTACGGCCTCCACGGCGGCCAGGTCGTCCGGTGTGAGGACCAGGGGGCGGTCGCCCTGGGTGTGTGGGGCGGGATGCATGCGGATCTGCCCTTCGGTCAGGTCGGGTCGGGGTGGGCGTAGGCGTGGCGCGGTACTGGGGAAGGCGCCGGGCGGGTCCGATCGGCGGGCAGGAGGGGAAGCCAGGTCGCGGCGTCCCGGACGATCTCCGCCCCGGGACGGCCGCGACGCGGCGGCACGGGGGCGGTCGCCATCACGACCCGGTCGGGACGGACGAGGACGGCGCCGACTCCGGCGCGTCGCATCCACCGAGCCTGGGGTCCGGCGCTCACGTCGATGACCGGTGCGCCGAGGCGCCGTGCCAGGGACGCCAGGGCGGGATGAACCGGCCCGTCGCCGAGGACGGCGAACGATTCGCCGAGCAGTTCGTCCAGGCGCCGCCGCCGTCCGTCCACCGTCAGCCACGGCTGGGGGACGAGCGTCCCGGCGAGGTCGCGGCAGCCCCCCACGCGCGGGCGGCGGACGAGCGGACCGGCGGGGAGCCTCGGTGAGGTGGTGCGCAGGGCGGCGTCGGTGAGCCCGGGCACCCGGCAGGCCCCGGCGAGCAGGAGCCGCCGCAGGGACGCGGCGCGGTCCTGTCCGCCCGTCATCGCGAAGCCGACGGTGACCGCCAGGCGGATCATCCGGGTGACGTGGTGGCGCCGTTCGGCCTGATAGGTGTCCAGCAGCCGCTCGTCGGCCCCTTCGCCGAGCACCAGGGCGAGCTTCCAGGCGAGGTTGGCGGCGTCGCGCAGTCCCGCCCCCAGGCCCTGGCCGATGAACGGCGGCGTCAGGTGCGCGGCGTCGCCGAGGATGAACACCCGTCCGCGTCTCCACCGGTCGGCCACCTGGGCCCGGAAGGTGTACTCGGCGTGCCGCAGCAGGTGGAGCCGTTCCCAGGGGACGTCCCGCGTCCACGGCGCCAGCAGCCGGGACAAAGCGTCGGGGGCGGTGAGGTCGGCCTCGGCCTCGCGGGGACGCATCCGGAACTCCCAGCGGTGCCGGTCCTCACCGACGCGCATGTAGGTGGCGGCGCGGTGCGGGTCGCATACCTGCTGGACGCCGTCCCAGTCGCTCAGCCGGCCGGCGTGGCGGACGTCGACGACCAGCCAGCGTTCCTCGAAGCGCAGGTCGAGCATGCGCGCGCCGACGGCCCGGCGGGTGGTGCTGTTGGCGCCGTCGCATCCGAGGAGGGCGTGCGTCCAGACCGTGTACGTGCTTCCGCTCGCGAGGTCGCGCAGCAGCACGCGGACCGGTGCGGGACGGCCGTGCGCGACCTGCTCGATCCGCACCACCTCGGTGCCGCCGCGCAGTTCCGCGAGGGGATGGCGGCGCAGGTTCGACCGCAGCAGCCATTCCAGCTCCGGCTGGTCGAACAGGTTGGCCTGGGGCCATCCGTTGACGCCGCCGATCCGGTCGCGGCGGAACTCGGCGATGGTGCGCAGCGCCCCGTCCACCAACCGCATGCCCGGCACGGGACGGCTGATGGCCGCGAATTCCTCGGCGACGCCGAGACGCTGCAGGATCCGCGCCACCTCATCGTCCAGATGCACGGCGCGCGGCCGAGGGTAGACGTCGTGATGCGGATCGACCGTAAGGCTCCGCACGCCGTGCCGGGCGAGCAGTGTGGCGGCCGTCACCCCGGTCGGGCCCGCTCCGGCGATCAGCACCGGGACGAGCGTTCCGGGCTCGGGTGGCGTGTCGTCACCGGTCACGCGGCGTCCCCGGCGAAGACGACGGTGGTGCACTGGGTGCCGAGGTCCAGGGCGCCGTCCGCGGTGCCGATGTGGGCCGTGACGACGTCGCCGTCCCGCAGGTACGCCGGGTTCCCGGCCTCGCCCGCGAAGAAGATCTTCCACTTCGTGGCGGGCGGCAGCAGCGCCCCGATCCTCTCCTTGAGCTTCCCCGGCGCCTTCAGCGCCGTCCCGCCGGGCGTGCCGGTGAGCAGCAGGTCGCCGGGCCGCAGGGACTGGAACCGGGCCAGGGCGGTGAGGGCCTCGGCCGGACGGACGATCATGTCGGCGAGGGTGCGGTCCTGGCGGAGCACGCCGTTGACCGACAGCCGCAGGCGCAGGTCGTCCAGCCGGGCGAACTCCTCCGGCGTCGGCAGCACCAGGCACGGCCCGGTCGGGGTGAACGTCGGATAGGACTTGCTCTCGTAGAACTGTCCCTTGGTGAGCTGCACGTCGCGCGCGGACACGTCGTTGGTCACCACGAGCCCGGCCACGTAGGAGGGCAGCTCGTCGTCGGTGACGGTGGTGCCGACGGGCAGTTCGGCGCCCATGACCAGGCCCAGCTCGATCTCGTAGTCCAGCAGCCGGACGTGCGGCGGCTTGACGACCGGGTCGCCGGGGCCGCTCACCGAGCCCGAGGACTTGCGGAAGAATGTCGGCTGCACGGTGGCGGGGTCGAAGCCGGATTCCCTGGCGTGCGAGCGGTAGTTCACCATCTGCGCGACGACCCGGCACGGCGTGGTGACCGGCGACAGCGGCGCCAGGTCCGCGACGTCCACCACGTCGTCGCCGTCGCGGGCCGAACGGGCGGCGGCCTTCTCCACGGCGGCACGGTCGGCGAGCAGTTCGGCGGTCGTGCGGGCCTCGGTCACGACGGGCACCGCGCGCCCCTCGGCCTCGACCCACCACGCCCCGTCGGTGCGCAACACGCGGATGCTCATGTGCTCATCGCTTTCATCAGGCCCGCCAGGCGGGCGGTGTCGATCTCGTTGTCGTCGCGCAGCGCCCGCAGAACGGTGCGGACGAGGGCGGGAGAGGGCCGCGTGCCCAGGAAGTCCCGGGTGACCGGCGGGCCCCACTGCGCCAGGCCCGTGGCCGACATGGGCGCCCATCCGGCCTCGACCGAGGCGTCGAACAGGTCCCCGTCGGTGAAGTGCTCCAGCATGAGCCGGTCGGGGTCGCGCCAGTAGTCGAAGATCTGGCTGCCCTGGATGTGCCGGCCGATCCCCCACGCCCGCCGGTAGCCGCGTTCGGCGAGGTACTCCCCGCCCGCCGCGAGCGCGTCGAGGTCGGCGACCTGGTACGCCGAGTGCACGTAGCCCGTGCCGGGCCCCAGGTGCATCGCCAGGGTGTGGTGGTCGGCCGGGTCCGCGCCCCGGTCGCAGCGGATGAACGCCATCGTCGGGCCGCGCTCGCGCTGACCGTCCAGGAACAGGAAGTCGCTGACGATCATGCCGAGGTTGTCGAGGTACCAGTCGAGCGCCCGGTGGAACACCGGCGTCTCCAGCACCACGTGACCCAGCCGCTGGACCCGGGCGGGTTCCCGGGGCGGACGCTGCGGCGCGTTAGTGCGGCGCGTCGTCGTGCCGGAGTTGAGGGGCAGCGGGGTCTGCTCGGGCAGCGCCCCCAGTTGTTCCGTCCCGTGCACGACCCGGACCGGGACACCGCTGGGGTCGCGCAACGCGACGACGCGTCCGCCGCCCGGCCCGTCCAGCTCGCGCACGTCCGTCCCGGCGGCCCGGGCCAGCCGGGACAGGTCCGACCTGTCGGCCGCGGCGAACACCGGCCCCACGAACCGGGACATCGGTCCGCGACGGACGACCAGGCAGTGCGTGCCCGGCAGCGTGCCGCGCAGGTACAGCGCGTCGGGCCTGCGGGTCGCCACGGCGAAGCCGAAGTCGCGGGCGAACACCTCGGCGCGGTGCAGGTCCGGCTTCTCGAACTCCAGCCACGCCAGGTCGGCGACCTTGATCACCGGCTTGCGGGACCGCCCGGGATGCTCCCCGCGCGACGCGCCCCGTGGGCTGTGCGTGATCTCCGCCGCGCCCGCCGGGCGGGGCGTCGTCTCCTCCATCGTTCTCCCCTGCCGTCATCGCTACTGATGAAATCATCAGTCCTGATCCTAGCCAGATCAAGAGGAGATGAGCATCAATGGTGATGAAATCATCAACACTGCGATCGCCTAGGATTGCGGCATGACCTCGGCTGCGACCGGCGCGAACCCGGATGCGTCCACCACGGGTGACGACGGCCCCGGTGACGACGGCGCACGACGGCCGCCACGGCCCTCACGACCGTCACGGCTCGATCGGCGCAAGGCACGCACCCGGCAGGCGCTGATCGACGCCGCCCGCGCCTTCCTGGCCGAGCACGGCACCGCCGAGGTGAGCATCCAGCAGATCACCGACGCCGCCGACGTCGGCTTCGGCTCGTTCTACAACCACTTCAGCAGCAAGGACGAGCTGTTCCGCGCCGCCATCGCCGACGTGCTGGAGGAGCACGGGCGGCTGCTGGACGAGCGCACCGCCGGCCTCGACGACCCCGCGGAGATCTTCGCCGCGTCCTGGCGCCTGACGGGACGGCTCGTCCACACCCATCCGCAGATCGCGCGCATCCTCGCCCGTACGGGTCTGTCCTACCTGGACTCCGACCACGGCATCGCGCCGCGGGCGCTGCGCGACATCCGCCGCGCGGCCGAGGCCGGCCGCTTCCACGTCGACAACCCCTACGTCGCCCTCGCGGCCGCCGGCGGCTCGCTCCTGGGACTGCTGCACCTGTGGCTGGAACGCCCCGACCTCATCGACGACGGCGCCTGCGACGAGCTCGCCGAGCAGGTCCTGCGCATGTTCGGCATGAGCCGCGAGTCCGCCCGCGCCATCGCCCACCGTCCCCTGCCCGACCTCACGACGGACGGCTGACCGGGACGGTCTCGGACGCCCGCACCTCCGCGCCCTCCCCGGACTGGCCGGCGCCGCGCAGGCGTTCGCCCTCGATGTCGAGGTGGGGCAGGGTCCGGTCGAGAATCCGCGGCAGCCACCAGGCGCCGCGTCCGGCCAGCGCCAGCACCGCCGGGACGAGCGTCATGCGGACGAGGAAGGCGTCGACCAGCACCCCGAACGCCAGCGACAGCGCGATCGGCTTGATGGCGGCGTCGTCCACGGCGACGAAGCTCGCGAACACCGCGATCATGATCAACGGAGATGCCGGCGCCGGTGCGGGCACCGATGGCGTCCGCACGCGACCGCACGTCCTCGACCAGGTCACCGGTGGCGGGGTCGTCCGGCGCGCTCCTGGGCACCAGCTGGATCACCGCGTTGCCGGTGCGCGCGTTGTACTGCGGCGGGGAGACGGACGCGACGCCGGGCAGGGCGCGCAGCTCTCCGCTCACCTCGGCGGCCGCCTGCCGTCCGGTCTCGCCGCCGCGGGTCTCGGCGAGGATCAGCAGCGGCCCGTTGAACCCCGGCCCGAACGCGCGGGTGACCTGGTCGTAGGTCTCCCGCGGCGCGCTGCCCTCGGCGGCCGAACCGTTGTCGGGCAGCGCCAGGCTCAGGCCGGTGGCCGGGATCGCGACGGTGACCAGCACGGCGGTGACGGCCGTGACCATCAACCGCGGCCTGCGCACGACGAACGACGTCCAGCGCTCACCCGCCCCGGGACGCGCCCGCACCCCCGCGAGGGCGCGGCGAGCGGCACGCGACCCGGCCCGCGGTGTCAACCGGTGACCGGCGAAACCCATCAGGGCGGGCAGCAGAGTGATCGAGACCAGCACCGCGAACAGCACCGTCACCACCGCGCTCAGCCCCATGACGGTGAGGAACGGGAAGGTCGCGCGCTGTCCCGCGAGCCGCAGACGCAGCCCTTCCTGCGTGACGTTCACGGAGGTCGGCACCAGCCCGAACGGCAGTCCGGACAGGTCCACGGCGCGGCCCTGCGAGGCGAGCCGGCCGGCGAGGTCCCCGAGCGGCCGCCCGGCGATCGACGCGTCGACGGGTTCCAACGCGACCTTGGCGCCGTCCAGCCGGGGCCGCATCGACACGGCCACCATCCCCGCGGGGCCGGTATGGACGATCAACCTCCCCGCCGTCACATCGGCCGTGACCCTGGCCGTTGCGCCCGTCTGATCGGCGACGAGCCGGCCGAGGGTCTCGCTGGGCACCTCCGCGCCGACGCGGGACCCCGCCACGCTGACCCGGTCGCCCGCCCGCCTGACATCGCGCAGTTCCGCCTCGAACGACACGCCCGCCACACCACGGACCGTCGCGTCGTCGGCGCTCACCCGCACACGCGCCAGCCCGCCCTGGGCCAGTTGCACCAGCACCGGCGTCGCGCCGAGGCGGACCTCGGGACGAGCGTCGACCGTCCGCCGCAGCCCGACGGCGAACCGCCCGGCCGCCTGGTGCCGGACCAGCACCTCAGCGGTCGCCGCGCCCGCCAGCACCGCGCCCGCCGCGACCACGGCGATCGTCCGCCCCTTCGGGCCCCTCCGGCGCGCAAACCACCCTCCAAAAAGTGTCATGACTGACACGTTAGCTAGAATCCTGTCAGTCATGACACTTTCCGGGCGAGGAGACGAAGATCACAATGGGACGGCGTGAGGAGCACAAGGCGGCGACGCGGAAGACCCTCCAGGACACGGCGCGCCGCCTGTTCGCCGAGCACGGCTACACCCGGACCACGGTGCGCGACATCGCGGCGGCCGCCGGAGTCACCGAGCGGACCTTCTTCCGCTACTTCCCCTCCAAGGAGGACCTGGTCCTGGGAGAGATCCTCGACCTGATCCCCGAGTTGCAGGACGCGGTGCGGGCGCGTCCGGACGCGGAACCCCCCTACACCGCGGTCTTCAACGCCCTGCTCACCCTCGCGGACAAGCGGGATTCGGGCCTGGCCGTCCTCTTCAGCGGACCACCCGCCCGGTTCCTGTCCCAGCCGACCCGCCCGGCATGGCCCGTCCTGCTGGAACTCGAGACGGGCCTGGCCGATGTCCTGGCCGACCGCCTGCGCGCGTCGGGCGAGGACGACGACCACCTCGACCTGAGAGCCACCGTCCTCGCCCGCGCCTGCGTGGCGGCGATGCGCAGCACCGTCTTCGCCCTCTCAACGCTCCCCGAACAGGAGCGCTCCCTGGACAAGGCCCTCCACCTCGCCCACCGGGCCTTCACCGCCCTCGGCCACGGTGTTCGGTGACGGCCGGCGTGTAGCCTGCGGACCTCAAGATGATCGATCGCATTTATCGGAGCTTTCCGCCTTCCTCGATCTACTGGCGTCCGACACCCCAGAGGAAGGTACGGAATGACCGATCTCAGCCGAAGGACGATGCTCGGGCTCACCGGCGCGGCCACGGTGACGTTCCCGGCGACGCAGCTTTTGCCGTCTGGAGGGGTACGGCGAACCGCCGACCGGGCCATGGACCGGTTCGACCAGGGCTGGCGCACCGGCCAGTGGGAGCCGTTCCTGGCGATGCTGGCGCCGCGTTTCTCGTTCTGGTTCCCCGAGGGACAGTGGCGAGGCCGCCACGAGGGCGAGAGCGGCCGTCGCGCCGTGGAGGAATGGGCGCGGTTCCACGCCTCGAACGGGAACCGGGTCATCGGTGAGCGCCGTTCGACCACCCGGATGGGTGACAGGGTCCTCTACGAGTACGACTCCCGGGGCGGTTCCCCGTCGACGGAGGGCTACCTCAACTGGGAGGTCATCATCGTCCGAGTGAGCGGCGACCGAATCAGCGCCCTCCACGAGTACTGGGGCAACGTAGAAGACGCACACGTAGCTCGCAGTCGAGGGATCGCCACCTGTCGGATCACATGACGGGACGGCGGCGCCGTGTCCTCAAAGGAGAAGGCATGACGGGCCGACGTTGGGCACGGCGGCGCCGCATGCATGCGGATCTTGCCGACGGCGTCGACGCCTAGAGACGCGCCCCGAGAACAGGAGGGTGCGGCGGACGTGAAGCGGCCCGTCCGGACGAGGTCGGACGGGCCGCGTTCACATACGAGGGTTACAGGAGGTGTCCCATCGCCCGCTTGACGAAGTCGTTGCGGGCCGTGGTGGACAGTCCTTCGAGGCCGAAGCCCAGGTAGACGGTGTCCTTGGTGACGAGCCCGGCGCCTTCCTCGAAGGCGCGCTGGCTGCGCGTCCAGTCGTTGGCGGCCGGGGCCGAACCCTCGGGCGGGCCGGCGACGGTCCAGCCGCCGAGGTCGGTCTCGAAGGACGTCTCGGCGAGCGTCTCCGAACCAGAGGTGATCTTGGCGTCGTCCAGGAACACGCCCAGGCCCTGGGTGCCCCAGTCGCTGACGTAGGAGATCGACAGCTCGACCTTCTTACCGGCGTACGCCGACAGGTCGATCGACCATTCCTGGTAGCCGTTGGACTTGCCGCTGGCCGCGTGCCAGGTGCCGGTGGTGCCCTTGGGCGAGCAGTCCTGGCCCTGGTAGTGGTTCAGCTGCGGGTGGAGCGCCCGCCACCCCGAGGCGCAGCTCTCGCCGGTGGCCTGCTGGGTGTGGCCGTTGGCGTCGGGAAGGGTCGTCCAGTCGTCCTGGCCTTCCGTGCGCGCCTCGACGAAGAGGAAGTCCCAGTCGGCTTCGGTCTCGTACGAGGTCTGGAAGGTCAGCCTGCCGTCGCTCTTGCCGGTCAGGTCGACCGTGCGGGTGAGCCGCTTGTACGACACGTCGGCCTGGCCGCTGTAGGCGTACCAGCTGCCGGTCCGCGGGTCGTACGGGGCGCCGCCCGGCCGGTCCCACTTGATCGGCGCCTCGGCGGCGAACTGCGGGAACTTGTCCTTCGGCAGGAAGCTGGACGTGCTCAGGAACGAGGCGGTGTGGTCCTGGTTGTTCGCCGAGTCCCCGCCGTTCAGCGGGGCCTGGAACCCGTTGAACGAGCCGCCCGCGCCCTTGACCGGGTACGGCTTGCCGTCCTGGCCGGTGCCGCCGTCGCTCACGTAGCTGTAGGCACCCAGGTAGTACTGCAGGAAGTCGTTGAACAGCGGCAGGCACGGCGGGTCGGAGGGCTGCGCGCACTCCGGCTGCCCCGGGGCGTCCGGCTCGTAGTAGTACGAGCCGTCGGCGCCCTGGGCGAACCCGGCGTACTTGCCGGTGAGCAGAAGCTTGCCGCCCTCGTTGAGGTAGTCGCGGACGCTCAGCTCCAGGTCGAAGGCGAGCTTGGCCGCCGTACCGGCCGGCTGGCCGGACGCGCGCGGGATGACGTCGTCGCCGGTCTCCCACACCACGGCCTTGTAGTGGCTCAGCACGCCGAGGTGGTGCGGTGCCTTACGGCCGTTCTTGTCGACGTCGTACACGTCGGGCCTGTGGCCGGCGGCCTTCAGGGCGTTGGTGTACGCGGCGGCGTACTTGGCCTCCGTGGCGCCCTGGGCGGGGCTGGCGCCGGTGACGTCCTCGGCGGCGAGCACCAGGACGTCGCCGCCGATGTCCTTGGCGACCGTGTAGGTGAACTTCTGGCTGGAGACCTTCGTGCGCTGCTTGCGGGCCTCGAACCAGACCTCGACCTTGTCTCCGGGCTTGGTGCCGCGGACCGTGCCGCGGTACTCGCCGTAGTAGAGCCGTCCCTCGTCGCCGTACCGCTCGCCGCCCTTCCACTCGCGGACGGAGCCGGACTGGGTGCGGCCGCCGTTGACGCGGTAGCGCAGCGCGAGGCCCTTCAGCGAGCGGCGGGCGGTGACCGCCACCGGCTGGGTCCTGCCGTGCGACACCTCGAAGGCGTCGGCGACCAGGTCCGGGGTGGTGACGCCGGTCACGGAGACGGGCCGGTCAGGGGTGTGCGCCGACCTGGCCGTGGCGAGCGCCAGCGGGAGGTTCTTGGTGAACTCCTGCTGGATCAGCTTCTCGTCGTCCGGGAAGTGGAAGACGCTGGCGCAGTCCTCGGGCTTCCACTGGTCGTCGGGGTCGGCGGCGCTGGCGGTCTGGCAGGTGGCCATCTCCGGTGTGAAGGTCAGCGTCCCGTGCCGCTCGGTCATGTGGCCGTCGGTGTCGCCGTTGGTGATGTACAGCTCGGCGGCCAGGTCCGGGTCGTAGCCGGGCACGGCGGGCTTGTCGTCGTCGCCGAGCAGCGCCCGGAAGATGTGGTCGTCCGGGCTGGGCGTCTGCTGCTGCCAGCCGACGCCGTACAGCAGCAGCTCCGCCGCCGAGTGGTAGTTGATCAGGTACTTGGGGCGGAGCCGCTTGACGAAGGCGTCCTGGAGCTTGGTCTCCGGCTCCGACCCCGGCGCGGCGCCGCGGTAGGTCTGGCTGTCGGGTGACGGCGAGGACCCCTCGTTGTCGTAGCCCCACTTGTGCGGGAAGTTGCGGTTGATGTCGACGCCGTCCGCCGTGGTGAGCTTGCCGTCCCCGTCGTTGTCGCGCGCGTTCTTGCGCCACATCCGGTTGTCGGGGTCGAACGTGAGGTCGTAGCCGTCGACGTTGACGACCGGGATGAACCACAGGTCCGTGGTGTCGACGAGCTTGGTGATCTCCGCGTTCTTCCCGTAGTTGTCCAGGAAGTAGTGGAGCTGGCGGCGCACGGTCTCGGCGGTGATCCACTCCCGGGCGTGCTGGGTCGCCTGGTAGACCACGGCCGGACGCGGGCCGCGCGTGGGGTACGTGCGGGCGCCCTTCGTCACCCGGACGGCGGTGATCGGCTTGCCCTTCAGCGATGTGCCGATGTCGACGGCCTTGGCGATGTTCGGGTGGGCGGCGGCCGCCTTGACGATCTCCTCGCGGAGGTTGCCGGCCCCGGAGTAGGGCCGGTACACCTTGCCTTCCGCGGCGAGCGTCCGGGCCCGCTGGCTCGCCGTCTGACCCTTGACCGTCTTGAGCCGGAGGGGGACGCCCTTGGCCCGCAGCGCCTCGCCCTGCGCCCGGCTCATGGTGACCTCGATCGGGATCTTGCCGCCCGACGGCCTGCCGTGCGCGATGTCCTCGTGGTCGAGCCCGAGGGCCTTCAGCTGCTTGAGCTGACCCGCGGTGAGCTCGCCGGCGAAGACCTCGATCTTGTCCTGGTCGCGCGTCCGGCCCGGTGCGGCGGCCGCCGGTGTGGCGACCAGCAGTCCCGCTCCAAGGGCCAGCGCTGCTACCGCAGAGATGGTTCTGCGCCTCACTGCGCCTCCAGAAAGGTGGGGGTTCTCGAGGAGCCCCCGCTCGGGCGGGACGCGCGCGGCTCTCCCCGAGCAGCGAGGCGATCGTCATATGAGGCTTATGAGGAGGTCAATGCGGATCTTGAGCTTTGTTTACATCTGCCAGATAAGGCAGAAGAGATCCATGCAGCCACATCTGGCCAACCCCTGGAGATCCCCCCACCCATTGGCTCCCGCCGCCCCAGGCACCCCCCAGAGGCCACCGCCCAGCGAAAGCGAGCGGAGCCCCCGAACCGCAAGCGAAACAAGCGGGAGACTTCAAACCGAACGCAAAGCGAGCGGAGGCCCCGCGCCACACAAACCGGGAACAAGATCCTGAGCCACGAGCGAAGCGGGCAGGCCACAACCGCACGCGAAGCAAGCGCAAAGCCCCGAGCCGAAGGCGAACCCCCGAACCGAACGCGGAGCGGGCGGGAAACCCTGAGCACGCGAGCGCGTGGGCAGGAGGCCAGGAGCCGCGAGTGAAGCGGGTGGCGAGGGGGCGGGCGGGGGTTCCAGGGCGGTCGCCCTCCGCAAGAAAGCGAAGAGGCCCTGGGAAGTGAACCGAAGGTTCGTTTCCCAGGGCCTCTGCCTGGTAGCGGGGGCAGGATTTGAACCTGCGACCTCTGGGTTATGAGCCCAGCGAGCTACCGAACTGCTCCACCCCGCGGCGACGTGTTAACTCTAGGGCATCCAGGAAGATCGGCCAAATCGGCCGACGCGAGTGGCGGCGCGGCGTCATGCGGATGGCGCGAGGTGTCCGTCGTGCCGCCTGCCGCGACCTGCGCGCCGTCCTGCGCGTCGACGTCCGCCTCGACGGACCCCATGGAGGCGGGTGAACAAAGCTCCGGGGTGGGGCGAGCCGGGTGTACGGGGGTCAGGGCTGGGCGTTGGCGGTGACCGTGGGGAGGCGGTCGGGGTCGGCCAGCACGTCGATGGCGACGATGCGGTCGCCGGAGACGGTGAAGGCCATCACCGAAATCGGCCGGTCGTCCGGCTGGACGACGACGCCCGGCAGGCCGTTGACCAGCACCGGCCGGACGTGGGGCGCCAGCGAGCCGAACGTGACCGCCTGCGACGCGACGGTGTGCGCGCCCTGCAGCAGCTGGGTGAGGCCGGGGCGGGCCGTGCCGCCGTCGGAGCGCAGCACCACGTCGGGGTCGAGCAGGGTGAGCAACGCCTCGAAGTCGCCCTCGCGGGTGGCGGTGAAGAACGCGTCGACCGCCTTGCGCTGGACGGCCGGATCGGGGTCGGGGACGGGGGCGTGCCCCTGCACACGGCGGCGGGCCCGGCTGGCGAGCTGACGCGTCGCCGCGGGGCTCTTGTCGATCACCGGGGCGATCTCGTCGAACGGGACGGCGAACATGTCGTGCAGCACGAACGCCAGACGCTCGGCCGGAGCCAGCGTGTCGAGCACCACCAGCAGCGCGAGCCCGACCGAGTCGACCAGCTCCGCCTCGTCCTCGGGGGTGGTCGTGACGATCGGGTCGGGGATGTGGATCTCCGGCGTCTCCCTGCGGTCGCGCAGCATGTTGAGGCACACCCGGCCGATCACCGTGGTGAGCCACGCGCCGAGGTTCTCCACGTCGCGGGTGTCGGTGCGGTCGAAGCGCAGCCAGGTCTCCTGGACCGCGTCGTCGGCCTCGGCCAGCGACCCGAGCATCCTGTAGGCGACCGCCCGCAGCCTGGGCCGATGCTCGTCGAAGTCCACGCTGTCACGTTCCTTCCGCCTGCCGGGTCGTCCAGGTGAAACAACCTATCCGGCAGGGAGAAGAGACCATGATTCTGGTGACCGGTGGCACGGGCAGGCTCGGGCGGATCGTCGTTCCCCTCCTCCGTGAGCACGGCGAGGTGCGCACCCTCGGGCGCGGCAGCGGCGACATCCGGTGCGACCTGACCAAGGAGGAACCCGCGCTGGACGGCGTCGAGGTCGTCGTGCACCTGGCCGGTGGCGCCAAGGGCGACGACGTGGCGGCCCGGAACCTGGCGCGGGCCGCCGGGAAGGCGAACGTCCGTCACCTGGTGCACATCTCCGTCATCGGGGCCGACCGGGTGCCGCTCGCGTGGATGCGCGCACAGGCCGCCGCCGAGCAGGCGATCATCGACTCCGGCGTGCCGTACACGATCCTGCGCGCCGCCCAGTTCCACTACCTTGCCTGGGATCTGGCGCGCACCCTGGCCAAGTCCCCCGTCGTCCCGGTCCCCGGCATGCGCTGGCAGCCCGTGGACGCCCAGGATGTCGCCGAACGCCTGGTGGAGCTGGCCCTCGGCGCACCCGCGGGCCGTGTGCCCGACCTCGCGGGGCCCAAGGTGTACGGGATCGCCGACCTCGTCCGCGACTACCTGCGCGCCACGGGGAAGCGCCGTCTGCTGCTGCCCGTCCCGCTGCCGGGCAAGGCCGGTCGCGCCTACCGCGACGGCGACAACCTGTCACTGGACGCCGACACCGGCAAGCGCACCTGGGAGGAGTTCGTGGCGGACCAGCGTTGACGAACCGGGCCGCGGGTCCCGCAGCCGCTCACCGACATGAACCGCGCTCCCGCCCCGGCTCACGGTCCCCGACCCGACGTGCCGTAGCGCGTTCGGCGGCGGGGCGGGGGCCTGGGCGGGGTCAGCCGCAGGTGGGGACCTGCCCCTTGCCGGTGTTGATGGCGTTGAGGGCCTGGATGGCGCCGTTCAGCGTGTCGGCGCGGACGAGGCGCAGGCCGTCGGGACGGGCCTTGGCGGCGTCGGGGCAGTTGTCGGCGGGGGTGAGGAAGACGGTGGCGCCGGCGCGGCGGGCGGCGATCATCTTCTGCTGGATGCCGCCGATGGGGCCGACCTGCCCCTCGGCGGTGATGGTGCCGGTGCCCGCGATGAACTTGCCGCCGGTGAGCGAGCCCGGGGTGAGCTTGTCCACGATGGCGAGGGAGAACATCAGGCCCGCGCTGGGCCCGCCGACGTCGCCGACGCTGATGTCGACCTTGAACGGGAACTTGTACTGGTCGGACAGCACGATGCCGACCACGGGACGGCCGTCGTCGCTGGCGGCGGTCGTCAGCGTGACCCGCTGCTCGGCGCCCGAGCGGCGGACCGTCACGGTGACCTGGTCGCCGACCTTCCGGTTGCCCATCAGCTCGGTGGCGGCGCCGACGCGCTCGACCCGGGTGCCGTCGACGGCGACCAGCTCGTCGCCGGGGCGCAGCCGGCCGTCGGCGGGACGGCCCTTCTGCACCGCGTCGACGACGACGCGGGTGGAGATCGGGATCTTCAGCTCGCGCAGGGCGGCGGCCTGGGCGGTCTCCTGCGAGTCGCGCATCTGCCGGGTGTTCTCCTCGTCCACCTGCTTCTGCGACTCCTTCCGCGGGAAGATCGTCTCCTCGGGGACGATCGCCACGTCGCCGTCCAGCCAGCCGCGCAGGGCGGTGAACAGGTCGAGACGGGAGCCGGGGCCGCCGCGGTAGGTGACGGTGGTGAAGTTCAGGTGCCCGGCGTCGGGATACACCTGACGGCCCTCGATCTTGATCAGCTCCTCGCCCTTGTCGTTCTCGCCGAGGGTGTTGCTGGTGGGGCCGGGCATCAGCGCGACGTACGGCACCGGCATCAGCGAGCCGACCAGCGCCAGCACCAGGACCAGCACGCTGGCGACGGCGAGGGTGACCGCGCGGCGAGACGACATGTGCGGCTCCTAGGCTCCTAGGTCAAGCGGCCGCCGGAGGGGCGGTCAGGTGGTCGGTGGGGCGTGGTCCGGGAGACGGCGCCGGGGCCGCGGGCACCGGCGCGGGGCTCCGCCGCCCTGTCAGCAGGCCCCGACCCATTCGTCGCCGCCGTCGGCGAACGTCTGGTGCTTCCAGATCGGCACCTGGGCCTTGAGGTCGTCGATGAGCCTGCGGCAGGCGTCGAACGCCTCGCCCCGGTGCGCGCAGGACGCGGCCACCACCACGGCCAGGTCGCCGATCTCCAGGTCGCCGACCCGGTGCACGGCGGCCAGCGCCTTCACCGGGAAGTCGGCGGCGACCTTCTCCATCACGGCGCGCAGTTCGCGTTCCACGGTGGGGTGGGCGCTGTACGACAGGCGGCTGACCGCGCGGGCGTGATCGTGGTCGCGGACGGTGCCGACGAACACGGCCGTCCCGCCCGCCGCCGGGTCGCCGACGGCGTCGAACACCTCGCCGACCGACAGTGGGGCGTCGCGGACCGCGACCAGCCTGATGACGTCGCTCACGCTCCGCAGGTTACCGTCCGCGGGACACGCCCGGTTCGCCTGGAGTGCACGCCCGCCCCCGCGCGGGGCGCTCGCCGCGGCTCAGGCCGAGCCGGGCTCGTCGGGTTCGAACGTGGCGACCAGGGCGTCGGCGAGGCCGGGGACCAGGTCGGGGCCGACCAGGACCTCGTCGTCGGTGTCGTGGCGGCGCAGCCGCAGCGCCGAGTGGCGGGTGCCGTCGCGCAGGACGCCGACCACCATGCGCACGTCCTCGCGGCCGGGGTGCTCGGCGGCCCAGGCGGCGGCCTCGGTCTCGTCCTCGGGGATGTCCTGCTCGGCCTCGGGCGGCAGCACCATCCGTTCGATCACCAGGGCGCAGCCCTCGACCGCGTCCGGCCAGGCGATGGCGGCCAGCGACTCCTCGACCGTGTCGCGGTCGGGCAGCCGGTCCTGTTCCAGGGCGGCCAGGGTCTCCACGTCGGGCGCCAGGCCGAGCTGGTCGGCCAGGTCGGGCTCGGCGCGGCGCAGATCGGAGCTGCGCACCAGCGCGTACAGCTTCGGCGGGGCGTCCCATCCCTCCTGCGCCGAGTGACGTTCCAGGTCCAGGACGACTTCTTCGAGAAGACTGCTCACGGGTCCATCTTCGCGCGAGCGCGGGGTGCTCGCGCCCACGGCGAACGCCGCTCACACTCCGCGACCGCGCGGGCACGAGGCGCGTTTTCCCGGACGTACCTCGCGTACACGTGCGGGAACCCGCGGCCGACTCGATAAGTTGCATAGACAGCACCGGCAGGCCGCCGGTGGGGACGACACCTTGAACGGAGGGGCCGCCCTTGACGTTCCGGACACCCGGGTTCGGGCGACGGCTCGGCACGGGCCGGACCCGGCTGGTGCTGCCGGTCCTGGTGACGCTGGCCGTGCTGCTGGTCGCGTACCTGATCTTCACGTCGGTCTACACCGACCTGCTGTGGTACCGCTCGATCCACTTCTCGAAGGTCTACACCACCCAGCTGTGGGCCAGGGTCCTGCTGTTCGTGGGATCGGGCCTGCTGGTGGCGCTGGTGGTGGGCGCCAACATGGTGATCGCCTACCGGCTGCGCCCGCCGTACCGGCCGCTGTCGGTGGAGCAGCAGGGCCTGGAGCGCTACCGCACGGTGGTGGACCCGCGGCGGCGGCTGATCACCGGTGGGCTGCTGGGGCTGCTGGGTCTGCTGGCGGGGTCGTCGGTGGCCGGGCAGTGGCCGGTGGTGCTGGCGTTCCTCAACCGCACGCCGTTCGGCGTGGAGGACCCCCAGTTCCACCGCGACGTGTCGTTCTACGTCTTCACTTATCCGTTCGTGCGGCTGGTGCTGGGCGTGGTGTTCGCCACCGTGATCCTGTCGTTCCTGGCGGCGGTGGCCGTCCACTACCTGTACGGGGGGCTGCGGCTGCAGGGGCCGGGCGACAAGGCCAGCCCGCCCGCGCGCGCCCACCTGTCGGTGCTGGTCGGCCTGTTCGTCCTGCTGAAGGCGGTGGCGTACTGGTTCGACCGGTACGGGCTGGTGCACTCCGAGCGGGGGGTGACGACCGGCGCGTCGTACACCGACGTCAACGCGCTGCTGCCGGCCAAGACGATCCTGGCGGTGATCGCGCTGATCTGCGCGGCGATGTTCGTGGGGAACATCGTGCGGCGCGGGATGATGCTGCCGGGCGTGGGCTTCACGCTGCTGGTGCTGTCGGCGATCCTGGTCGGCGGGGTGTACCCGCTGCTGATCCAGCAGTTCCAGGTGCGGCCGGACGAACTGGCCAAGGAGCGCCAGTACATCCAGCGCAACATCGAGTTCACGCGCAAGGCGTACGGCGTCGACACGGCGCAGGTCGTCCCGTACGGCGGGCAGCCCGAGAGCGACGCGGGCAGGCTGCGCCAGGCCAAGGACGACCTGCAGGGCGTGCGGCTGCTCGACCCTGCCGTGGTCGGCCCGACGTTCCAGCAGTTGCAGCGGGTCCGGCCGTTCTACCGGTTCCCCGACACGCTTGACGTCGACCGCTACAAGATCGGTGACCGGACGGTGGCGGCGGTGGTGGCGCTGCGCGAGCTGTCCAGCGCACCGGCGGGCCAGCGCAGCTGGGTGAACGACCGGATGGTCTACACCCACGGCTACGGGTTCGTGTCGGCCTACGGCGACCGGTTCGCGCAGGGCGGTGCGCCGGACTTCGTCACCACGGACATGCCGGTCAACCCCAACTCGCAGATCAAGGTGAACCGGCCGGAGATCTACTTCGGCGAGTACTCGCCCCTGTACTCGGTGGTGGGCGGCCGCGGCCAGCAGGAGCTGAACTACCCCGACAACAGCCAGGACGGGCAGGCCAGCACCACCTACGCGGGCCGCGGCGGGGTGTCGATCGACTCGTTCTTCCACAAGCTGCTGTACGCGACCAAGTTCCAGGAGAAGAACCTGCTGCTGTCCGGGGGGATCAAGGACAACGCCAAGATCCTCTACAACCGGACCCCGCGGGAGATGGTGCAGCGCGCCGCGCCGTGGCTGACGCTGGACGGCGACCCGTACCCGGCGGTGGTGAACGGCCGCATCACCTGGATCCTGGACGGCTACACCACGTCCAACAACTACCCGTACTCCGAGCGCATGAGCCTGGGCGACGCCACCCGCGACACCATCACCGACACCCGGTCGGCGGTGGCGCGGCAGGCCAACGACCGGGTCAACTACATGCGCAACTCCATCAAGGCGACGGTGGACGCCTACGACGGCTCGGTGACCCTGTACCAGTGGGACACCAATGACCCGGTCGCCAAGACCTGGATGAAGGTCTTCAAGGGGACGGTGAAGCCGCGCAGCAGCATCCCGGCGGAGCTGGAGAGCCACTTCCGCTACCCGCAGGACCTGTTCAAGGTGCAGCGGCAGGTGCTGGCCAAGTACCACGTCAACGACCCGGCGGCGTTCTACAACGCCGAGGGCTTCTGGGAGGTGCCGGAGGACCCGTCCGCCAAGGGACGCCGCCAGCCGCCGTACTACCAGAGCCTGCGGATGCCGGGCGGCACCACCGAGGAGTTCGCGCTGACCACGGTGTTCAACCCGCGCCGCAACCCGAACCTGGCGGCGTTCATGTCGGTGAACTCCGAGCCCGGCCCCAACTACGGCAAGATCACAATCCTGCAGACGCCGCGCACGCCGCCGACGCAGGGCCCCGGTCAGGTGCAGAACTCCTTCGAGACCGACCAGTCGGTCAAGGAGACGCTGAACCGGCTGCGGCTGGGCAACACCCGCACCGTCGCGGGCAACCTGCTGACGATCCCGTTCGCGGGTGGCCTGCTGTACGTCGAGCCGATGTACGCCATGGCCGCGGGTGGCGAGGAACAGCAGCCGTATCCGCTGCTCGGGCAGGTGCTGGTGCGCTTCGGCGACCGGATCGCCTCGGCCAACACGCTGCCGGAGGCGCTGGACAAGCTGTTCGGCGACAGCACCGCCCCCGCCTCGCCGCCCTCCGGCCAGGGCGGCGACAACAAGCAGCAGGGCAACGTGCAGCTCAGCGCCGAGGCCCAGCGCGCCATCAGCGAGCTGCAGGACGCCGTCGCCGACTTCGACAAGGCGCAGCGCGCCGGCGACTTCGCCGGGATGGGCGAGGCCTACAAGCGGATCCAGGCCGCGCAGCGGACGCTGTCGGAGCAGTCCTCCGCCGGTGCCCGCCCGTCGGCGTCGCCGTCGCCGTCCGGGAGCCCGTCCCCGTCGGCCTCTCCGTCGGCCTCGCCGTCGGCCGGAGGCTGATCCGCGCCGGTCCACGCGAGCAAGGGCCCGGGTGCCCGCCCCTGGGGGCGGCCCCGGGCCTCGTGTTTCACAGGGACGCTCAGCGGCGGCGGCGCCGGGCGCGGCGGATGGCGGCCGCGGCGCCGATCGCGGCGACGGTGGCGCCCGCAGCGGTGGCCATGGTGGCCTCCCGGCCGCCCACACGGCGGCCGACGACGGCGTGCCGTCCGGCCGTCTCGTCCAGCAGGACGCGCAGCGCCGTGGCGTTGTCGTAGACGGGTTTCCAGCCCGCGGCCCGCAGCCGGGCGCAGTCGACGACCCAGGGGTAGGCGACGTAGTGCAGGTCGGTGGCGGGCGCGGGGGTCATGCCGAGGCGGTGCAGCCGCTGCGCCATGCCGAAGGTGACGGCGGCGGGCAGCTCGAAGCGCCGCTTGCCGGTGATCTCCTGGACCTCCTCGGGGCCCAGCCAGCCGTCGCAGCCGACCGCCAGCGGCCCGTCCAGGTCCTCGACGACGACCAGCTCCAGCGCGGCGGCCAGGTCCTCGATGTGGCAGAACTGCCAGCCGGGGGCGCAGCCCTTGACCGACAGCAGCCGGGGCGCCTCGAAGTGCCGGGTGATGACGGTGTCGACGCCGGGGCCGACCAGCGCGGCGGGCCGCACCACCGTGACGCGCAGCCCGGGGTGGCTGACGGCGGCGGTCCCGGCCAGCTCCTCCATCTCCAGGTAGTCGCCGGCGACGCTGGTGTTGGCCTCGGCCGTCAGCGGGGCGTCCTCCGGCAGCGGCACCGGGTTGTCGGGCGACGCCCCGTACACCATGGCGCTGGTGACCAGGACCACGCGGCGCACGCGGGCGGCCGCGGCGGCGGTCACCACGGTCTGCGCGCCGCGGACGTTGTGGGTGCGGCGCTCGCGCGGGTCCATGTCGGGGGACGCCTCGACGTCCAGGTGGACGAGCACGTCCACGTCCGACAGCCGGTGCGACAGCAGCGGGTCGCGGACGTCCACGACGCGCCAGGTGGCGCCCTGGACGTCGCCGCGGTGCCCATCCACCGCCACCACCTTGCGCACCTCGGCGCGCTCGACCAGGCGGGCGGCCAGCAGCCGCCCCGTCCCGGCGGCCGCCCCCGTCACGGCGACGACCGGGCCCGTGCTACGCCGAGGGCGAACCTTGCCCGTTGCCACGGAGCTGCCCCCTTCCCTGTGTACGCGAGTTCGCCGGGACCGGCTAACGTTGCGGATATGAGCCCATCATGCATCCCAGGGGCGAACCGATGAGCAACACTCCCTTCGGCTTCAACCGTCCCGACGACGGTGACGACGACAGAGGCGACAAGGACAAGCCCCAGGATCCGTTCCAGGCCATGGGCGACATGCGGCAGTTCGCCGACATGCTGCACCGCTTCGCCGACATGATCGGCAGCGCCCAGGCGGGGGCCGGGGCCGGCGGCCCGCTGAACTGGGATCTGGCCAAGAACATAGCCCGGCACACCGTGGTGGAGCAGGGCGACCCCTCGGTTGTGGACGCCGAGCGCCGCCAGGTCGAGGAGGCGCTGCGGCTGGCCGACCTGTGGCTGGACGAGGGCACCACGCTGCCCGCGGGCGTGCAGAAGCCGCAGGCGTGGAGCCGGTCGGAGTGGATCGAGCAGACCCTGCCGGTGTGGGCGAAGGTGTGCGACCCGATCGCCGAGCGGATGGTCGACTCGATGGGCGGCGCGCTGGGCTCGGGCGGCATCCCCGCCGACGTGCAGGCGATGGCGGGCCCGCTGATCGGCATGGTCAAGCAGATGGCCGGGGCCATGGTGGGCGGCCAGGCCGGGCAGGCGCTCGGGGGGCTGGCCCGCGAGGTGGTCGGCTCGTCCGACGTGGGGCTGCCGCTGGCGCCGGACGGCGTGGGCGCGCTGCTGCCGGCCGGGGTGGCCGCGTTCGGCGAGGGCCTGGAGCTGTCGGACGACGAGGTGCGGCTGTACCTGGCGCTGCGCGAGGCCGCGCACCAGCGGCTGTTCGTGCACGTCCCGTGGCTGCGGTCGCACCTGCTGGGCGCGGTCGAGGAGTACGCGCGGGGCATCACCGTCGACCTGTCGGGCATCGAGCAGGCCGTGCAGGGCCTCGACCTGAGCGATCCGGAGGCGATCCAGCGGGCGCTGGGCGGCGAGCTCCAGCTGCAGCCGGAGGAGACGCCGCGGCAGAAGGCGGCGCTGGCCCGGCTGGAGACCACGCTGGCGCTGGTCGAGGGCTGGGTCGACACGGTGGTCAACGAGGTGGCCGGGGGACGGCTGCCGAACGCGGTCAAGCTGGCCGAGGCGGTGCGGCGGCGCCGCGCCACCGGCGGCCCGGCCGAGCGGACGTTCGCCACGCTGGTCGGCCTGGAGCTGCGGCCGCGGCGGCTGCGCGAGGCGGGGGCGCTGTGGCGGACGCTCACCGAGGTGCGCGGGGTGCAGGGCCGCGACGCGGTGTGGGAGCACCCCGACCTGCTGCCGACCGCCGACGACCTGGACGACCCCCAGGGCTACGTGCACGGCCGTCCGGAGGTGGAGGGCCTGTCCGATCTGGACATCTCGGCCTTCACCAAGCACCTGCCGAAGGACGCGCCCGAGGGGCCGGAGGGCCGGGCCGACGCCGAGAAGGCCGACGAGAAGGACGAGGACAAGGACGACGGAGGCCCCGGCGGCACGGGCTCCGGCGACGACGGCTCCGGGTCCGGCTCGTGAGGTTCGGGTTCGGCCACGGCTTCGGCGGCGGTCAGCGGGTCAACGGATGCGTGTACGCGCCGGGATCGTCCACGGCCATGATCAGGCGCCGGGCGGCGCGGGCCGCCGGGCTGTGCTGGCAGCGGCCGCTCGACCAGGAGCGACGGCGGCGGCACCCGGCCAACTCCCGGTACCCGCGCGTGGGCAGGACGTGACCGGCGCCCCATGACCTCCGTCTCCCCGGGCACCGCGTTGCGCGCCGACGCGATGCGGATGCTGGACGCCTGGCGGGCGCCCGACCCCCAGCAGGACCGGTTGCGGCGCGAGTTCCTGCGGCACCTGGAGAGCCACCCCGACGGCATGTGGCGGGAGTGCGCGGCCGGTCACCTCACCGCCAGCACGATCGTGCTGGACGCCACGGCCACGCGCGTGCTGCTGACCCTGCACCGCAAGATCGGCGGGTGGCTGCAGCTCGGCGGGCACTGCGAGCCGGGGGACGCGACGGTTGCGGACGCGGCGCTGCGCGAGGCGACGGAGGAGTCGGGCATCGCCGGGCTGCGGCTGTCGCGGCCCTGGCCCGTCCAGCTCGACCGGCACGCGGTGCGCTGCCATCGGCAGGGTTCGTGGCATCTGGACGTGCAGTACGCGGCGGTCGCCCCGCCGGGCGCGCGGCACAGGATCAGCGAGGAGTCGGCGGATCTGCGGTGGTTCCCGCCGGACGCGCTGCCCGAGTCGGCCGACGACGTCGTCCGCCGCCTGGTCGCCAAGGCTCTCAGGTTCTGAGGGGGCGGCCTTCGAGCAGGGCGCGGGTGTTCTCCCAGCCTTCCAGGCCGGGGTCGAGGAAACCCAGGTCGTCGAGGGTGCGCAGGCGGTGCCAGGCGGGCCCCTGCGGGACCAGGCCGGGACGCGGCGCGGCGGCGCGCAACCGGGCCAGCGCGTCGGGGGTGTCGAGGCCGACCTCGCGCAGGGCGCCGTCCAGCCAGTCCGGCAGCGGCAGCCGGGCGGCCAGCGCGACGAGCCCGCCGCCGTCGGCCTGGCAGGCGGAGGCCGGGGCGTGCCCGAGGGCGCGGAACAGCTTGCCGATGTGCAGCCCGGGAAGGTCGGGGGCGTCGGCGGCCAGCAGCACCGCCTCGGTGGCGCCGAGCGCGTGCAGCGCCGCGAACGCGCCGGTCAGGGTGGTCTCGCGGACGACCGGCGTGCCGGGCCAGGTGATCGCCTCGGCGTCGGGCTGGTCGGGCGGATCGAGGACCAGCGCGGGGGTGACCAGGTCGAGCCCGGCCGCGATCTCGTAGGTGTCCTCCAGCAGCGCCAGCCGGAACTCGTCGGGGTCGACGCCCGGCGGGACCGCGGCGGCGTCGTCTCCGTCGTCGTCCTTCCGCGCGGCCAGCACCGCCACGTACAGGCTGCGCCGCGCCACGGTCGCCTCGCTCACCCGGCGACCTCGCGAAGCTCCTCGTCCTCGGCCTCCAGCGGCAGGTGGGCGGCCGCCGCGACGCCCTCCAGGTAGCCGCGTGCCCGTTCCGCCTTGGGGTAGTTGGCGACCAGCTCCCAGAAGCCGGGGCCGTGCCCGGGGACGATCAGATGGGCCAGCTCGTGCACCAGGACGTAGTCGACGACCCAGCCGGGCATGCCGCGCAGCCGCGTGGACAGGCGGATGGTGCCGTCGTCCGGCGTGCAGGAGCCCCAGCGGGTGCGCTGGTTGCCGACCCACCGCACGCTGGCGGGCTCGACGCGTCCGCCGAGGTAGCGGCGGGACAGTTCACGGGCGCGCGTCTGGAGGTCGGCGTCGGTGGGACGGCGGCGGCGTTCCTTCTCCGCCAGCCGTTCCAGAATCGTGGCGATCCACTGTTCCTCCTCCGCCTTGGAGAGCCGCGAGGGGAGCATCACCACGACCTTGTCCCCGTCACGGTAGGCGGACACCGTCCGCCGGCGTCGGCTGCTGCGGCGGACCTCAACATTTGGCGGCACGCCAGAACGGTACCTAAGTTTTTGCGTCCTCCACAGGGGGTGTTTGACAACGCCGCAGGTCAGAGCCCTTGTTTTTAACAAACCACGCCGTGTATCCACAGCGGAAGACGATCTTGTCCACAGGGCCGCGCCGCGTGGTCCCCACGAGGTTCCACAGCCTTTCCCCAGGGACGCGGGGGCGGTGTTGACCGTGACGAACCTCACTCCTACCGTCGGAGATCGGGACGCCCCGAGCCGCCGCGGGCCGCTCGACGGGGAAGGCGAGCCGTCCGCCGCGGCCGGGGCATTCCGCCGTGATCGACTGGGTACGTAACGGAACGGTCGCAGACGGTAGGGGTCCCGGCCGTGCGGATCCTTCCACCGGACCGGACTTCGGGGGGCACAGTGATCAGGTACAGGCGAAGAAAACGGACGGCCGCCGGGCGCGACGTGCCCGGGACGGCGAGAATGCCGCGGCACGGGGCCAACGGTTCGCACGCGTCCGCCCGTAAGGGCGCGCGGCACGCGGACGCCCGGCCGAGCGCGCGGACTACGGACACGCGGGCGACGGGCGCGCGGGCGACGGGCGCGCGGGGGACGGTGGCGCGGATCGGAGGCGGCGTCGCCGGGGCGGCGCTGGGCAGGGTGGCGGGCCGGATGCTCGCTCCGCTGTCGCGCAGGACGGCCCGGCGCCTGGGGCTGCCGCCCGAGGCCGTCACGTGGCTGATGCAGACGGCGGCGCCGGTGGTGGCGTCCCTGGCGGCCGAGCGCATGGCCGTCCGCAGGAGTCTCCGCGGCCGCGACGCGGGCCGTTCCCCCGGTGGACGCGCGGCGCCACGGCACGGGACGGGCCATCGTCACCACAGGTCCCGCGCCGGGGCGGGGTACGGGCCGCGACGCGGTGGCGAGCCGCCCGGCCCCGTCCGTCTCAGCGGTCACGGCGACCCGTCCCGGGGCGGTGGCCGCCGCACCTGGGCCGCCAAGGTGAGAAAGCGCACACTTACTTCATCGGCGCAGCTCGCGCGGGGGTGAGGGGTTCCGGTGGGCGTTCGGCCCGCCAATCGTTGTGGCGCGAACGACCGCCATCCCTGACAATGGTCACCGTGAGCGATCTCCCCCGCCGCGCGGTGACGCGGTCCGCAAAACTCGCGACCCTGCCCCTCGGCTTCGCGGGACGCACCGCGCTCGGGGTGGGCAAGCGCACCTTCGGCAAGCCCGCCGAGGCGGTGGCCGTCGAGATCCAGCAGCGCACCGCCGAGCAGCTGTTCAAGGTGCTCGGGGAGCTCAAGGGCGGGGCGATGAAGCTCGGCCAGATGCTGTCGATCTTCGAGGCGGCGCTGCCGCCGGAGATCGCCGGTCCCTACCGGGCCACGTTGACCCGGCTGCAGGAGGCCGCGCCGCCGCTGCCCGCCGCCACCGTCCACCAGGTGCTGGCGAACGCCCTCGGCGAGGACTGGCGCGACCGCTTCCAGGAGTTCGACGACACCCCCGCGGCCGCCGCGTCCATCGGGCAGGTGCACCGCGGCGTGTGGGAGGACGGCCGCGCGGTCGCCGTCAAGGTGCAGTATCCGGGGGCGGGCAAGGCGCTGCTCAGCGACTTCAACCAGCTGTCGCGGCTGGCCAAGCTGTTCGCCGTGCTGATGCCGGGCCTGGACGTCAAGTCGATGCTGGCCGAGCTGCGCGAACGCGTCGCCGAGGAGCTCGACTACACCGTCGAGGCCGAGTCGCAGCGCATCGTGCACGAGGCGTACGCCGACGACCCCGACTTCTCCATCCCCGCCGTGGTCGCGCAGGCCGGCGACGTGCTGGTGACCGAGTGGATGGACGGCGTCCCCCTCTCGAAGATCATCACGGACGGCGATCAGGAGGAACGCGACCACGCGGCCCTGCTGTACTGCCGTTTCCTGCTGTCCGGCCCGCGCCGCTGCGGCCTGCTGCACGGCGACCCGCACCCGGGCAACTTCCGCGTCCTGGACGACGGCCGGCTCGGCGTGATGGACTTCGGCGCCGTCGACCGCATCGCGCCGGAGTTCCAGTACCGGATGGGACGGCTGCTGCGCATCGGCACCATGGCCGGGATCGACGAGATCGAGGACGCGCTGCGCCGCGAGGACTTCATCCGCGAGGGCGTCACCATCGACGCCGAGGCGCTGCACGCGTTCCTGGCCCCGATCACCGAGCCGTTCGTCACCGACACCTTCAAGTTCACCCGCGAGTGGCTGCGCGACATGGCCGCCCGCGTCACCGACCTGCGGCCGACCAACGTGGTGCGCCAGCTGAACCTGCCGCCCGAGTACGTGATCGTGCACCGCGTCCTGTCGGCGGGCACCGGCGTGCTGTGCCAGCTGGAATGCGAGATCCCCGCCCGCGCCGAGTCCCTGCGCTGGATCTCCGGCTTCGCCGACGACCCCGACACGCCGGACGCCCCCGACGCGGCGGACGAAGACCGGCTGGACGACGACGAACTCGCCGGCTGACTGCTCCCTCCCTCCGACCACCGAGACTCTCCCAACGCGCGAGCGGCTCGCGAGGATTCTTCGACGGGAGCCGCTTTCCCCGAAGACGCAGAGCGGGGCCCCGCGCACTGATGAGATGCGCGGGGCCCCGCTTCGCGGAACGCCCGGCGGAGGCGTAGGGCCGCCGGACGCTCCCTCACCCGCCGGGAGGCGCGCCGCCCGTCAAACCATCCAAGAAGAACGGGCGGTCGAGCGCCTGCCACCGGCGGGCTCCTGAAACGCATTGTGCTGTCAACGTCGCCCTTGGCTCCGGCCGCCCGGATCCGCGGGCATCGGCTCACGCGGTCAGCCGAGCAGGGCTCGGCGGACGCGGGCCGCCCGGACGCGGGCGTCGCGGCGGGCGCGGCGCATGGCCCGCACGCGGGCGGCGGTCTGGCGGCGGGCCGCCTCGTCGAGGGCGAGGGTCCGGTCCCGCAGCGCGGGAGCGGGGGTCCGCTCCCGGCCGTCCATGGTCATGATGTTCTCCCTGACGGCCGGGGGGTGCGGCCCCCGGGCGGGAGCCGCACTCCCCCGGTCCGCGCGGCTGAGTGTCGGCATTGCGATCTTCGTTGGCCCGATGCGTGACGCCTCAGGCGTCACACCCCGGCGCCGTCCGGCAGCGGGTTCTTGCGCGGACGTCCCCGCGGCCGCTTGCGCGGCACGACGACACCGCGGACGAACAGCTCGCCGCCCCACACGCCCCAGGGCTCCTTGCGCTCCAGGGCTCCGGCCAGGCACGCCTTGCGGAGCGGGCACTCCAGGCAGAGCGACTTGGCCAGTTCGACGTCGGCGGGGTCCTCGGCGAAGAACAGCTCCGGGTCGGTCCGGCACGGAAGCGTGAGGTCCTCCTCGCTCATCGCGAGCGCCCCCTGCATCACGGTCACCCTTGCTTCCTCTCGTTGGATCTCAACGGTCGTGTCGGTGGGTTGTCTGGGCAAAAGAGAAGGGCCGCGGATCCGGTGTGTGGATCCGCGGCCCTGGGGGCTTGCCGGTGCTTCTAGACCGGTCGCCTCCAGGGGTACGGACCCGACACGCCACCCTTCATCTCGATGAGGGAGGCGCCCACGTGGGCCGTGGCCGGAGCCATGAGGTCGTTGCCTTCGAAGAGCCGTCCGAAGACACTCCGCCCCTGCTCGTTCTGGACACGCTGCGCGCGGCACAGATCACGCGGATCGGCGAACGCACGCAGTCGCAGGGACCACGTGCCACCGCTGATCAGAGCCGCTTTGCCGCCGAGGACGGACCCCGAGGCGGCGCCGGCGAACACGCCGGAATACGCCGGCACGGCGCCAGGACGCAGCGTGGCCCGGGTGTTCGGCTTCGCGATGCGGGAAGTCGTCGAGATCACCGGACTGCACACCACCTCTCTGGCTCCTCGGGGCCCCGACCCGGAACACGATCCGGTCGGCAGGGCCGTCTGAATGCTCGCGTTCGAGCGTACGGGTACTCGCTCGAACCAATCAAGGTATTTTTGACCTGCGGTTTTGTGGGTGAATTCACCCGATCCGGACAGAACCAGCGCGGGACGGCGGTCGTCTAAGGGAAGCCGAAGGCACCGCACGGGCCGGGCGCGGTCCCTGCCCCGTCCCCAGTATCCGCCATTGGCGCGATCACCCAGTCGACCTGTTCCCCCTGGCCTGGGACCTCATGCGCCGGCACCCCCGCCCCAGCGACCCGGCCGCGAAACTCGGCCCGGACCTGGTCGTTCCGTCATGGAACCGGCACACGGGCGCCGTTCGTCTGAAGATCACCCAATCCCCGCACGACTCGGAGCTTCGGTGTACTACAAGGACGACGGCTCGATCGACTACAAGGACCTGGCGAACGAACTGGCCAACATGCTCCACGGCTACCCGTACGGCGAGCCGCCGGAGACGCTGGGGATGATCGCCGGCGAGCTGAGGACCGCCCCCGGCAGCCGGCACGGGCGCGCCATGCTGGTCGCGGCGTACGCCAGCCGCTGGTACGCCAAGTGGCAGATCACCGACGTCTCCGTCTTCGACGACCTGATCGATGCCGCGACCCGGGCCGAGGAGTTCTACGGGACGGCGGTCTGCCCGGCTCCCGGCGAGCACGAGCACCCCGAGATCGACGCGGCCGACCCCGAGGGCGCGGCCGAGATCATGGCGTTGATCGGCGACCCGGAGGGGTCGGCCGCCGACTCGTTCCGCGACGCGGAGCACCTGGACCTCGACGCCATGAACTGCCCCGGCTACCTGCGGGAACTGGCCGCCGAGACGGTGCGGGACCTCACACAGGCCCGGCGGGAACGGTTCGAGGTCCCGCCCGCCGATGCCGAGCTGGACGAGCGCTACCTGACCGAGGACGGCCGGGCCGACCTCGACGCGCTGCTCTCCGACATCGAACGGCAGAAATACAGCAGCATCGATCCCGCCGCCGAGAAGGCCGCCGTCTGGGCGTCCCGCAGGTTGCTGGGGGACGCGCGTCCCGAGGAACGCGCGCCACTGGCCCTGGCCGTGGCCCACCTGGCCCAGCACTGCTACTGGGGGTCGGCCGCGCCGTCCGTGGCCGCCCTCTACAACGAGGCCCTCAGGACGTTCGACCTCGCCGCCCTCGACCGGCCGTGCCCGCATACCGATGGCCATTCCGTCCAGATCCGGGACACCCCGCGCCATGCGCGCGCCCTGGCCTTCCCGCCGGAGGATGCCGACGACAACGGCGAACGATGCCCGCGCCGCGTAGCCGCGTACGTCCAGGAAATGATCGACTACACGGCGCAGTACATGTCCCGCGCCTGAGGGCGATGACAGGGCGACAGGGGCGGTCCTGGTCAGAAGTCGCTGACCCGGACCAGCCCCTCCTGCATCACCGACACGACCAGTTCCCCGGAGCGGGTGAAGACCTGCCCGCGGGCCAGGCCGCGCGCGCCGCCGGCGAACGGGGTGTCCTGGTAGTACAGCAGCCAGTCGTCGGCCCGGAACGGGCGGTGGAACCACATGGCGTGGTCCAGGCTGGCGCCCATGGTGCGCTTGTCGCCCCAGGCCAGGCCGTGGTTGAGCAGGACGGTGTCCAGCAGCGTCATGTCCGAGGCGTAGGTCATCAGGCACACGTGCAGCATCGGGTCGTCGGGCAGCTCGCCGTCGACGCGCAGCCAGACCTTGGACTCGGGGGTGGCCAGCGCCGGGTCCTTGGCCGCCTCCCAGGTGAGCGGCGTGGCGTGCCGGACGTCGAACGGGCGCCGGCCGACGAACTCGGCGGCGGCCCGCTCACCGAAGATCGGGGTGAGCCGGTCCAGCGCGTGCGGCAGCGTCTCCGGATCGGGCGCCTCGGGCATGGCCGCCTGGTGGGCCGGCCCGTCCTCGACGATCTGGAACGACGCCGACAGGCTGAAGATCGCCTTGCCGTGCTGGATGGCCAGCACCCTGCGGGTGGTGAAGGACCGTCCGTCCCGGACCCGGTCCA
Organism: Actinomadura sp. NPDC047616; assembly: GCF_040642915.1. Classification (NCBI taxonomy): domain Bacteria; kingdom Bacillati; phylum Actinomycetota; class Actinomycetes; order Streptosporangiales; family Thermomonosporaceae; genus Actinomadura; species Actinomadura sp. NPDC047616. The sequence goes on along the minus strand of NZ_JBEYTB010000013.1, from coordinate 191,100 downwards.
CGGTGTAGACGATGGGCACCAGCGGGTCGCCGGGCCGGATGAAGTAGGCGTGCAGCGAGTGCACCGGCCGGTTGACCGGGACGGTCCGTCCCGCCGCGACCAGCGCCTGGCCCGCGACCTGTCCGCCGAACACCCGCTGCTGGCGCTCCTCGGGACTGCGGCCGCGGAAGATGTCGTTCTCGATCTGCTCGAGATCCAGCAGGTCGAGCAGCTCCTTCAGGGACTCCTTCACGGCGGATAGTCTTCCAAACCACCCGGTGTGGCAGGGATCTCACCCCGTACTCGCCGGATCACCCCCGGGCGGCGGGGCGCCCTGGCAGAGGGCCAGGACGTCGGTGCCGTAGCGCTGGAGCTTCACCCGGCCGACGCCGGGGATGCGGGCGAGGTCCTCCAGGGACTCGGGGTCGTGTTCGGCGATGGCCTGCAGGGTGGCGTCGGTGAACACCACGTACGGCGGGACGCGCTGCTCGCCGGCGGTGCGGGCGCGCCAGTCGCGCAGGGCGAGCAGGAGTTCCTCGTTGATCTCGACGGGGCAGTCCTCGCAGCGGCCGAGCTTGCGTTCGATCGCGGCGGTCAGCGGACGGCCGCACACCCGGCACGGCTGCGGGCCCCGGCCGCCGCGCCGTTTGGAGCGGTCGGCGCGCGCCGGGGTCGGCGTCTGGGTACTGGGCGTCAGGCCGTCCAGGAAGCGGGACACCCGGCGGCGTCGCGCGCCGCCGGGGGAACGCGCCAGCGCCCAGGACAGGGTGAGGTGCTCGCGGGCGCGGGTCACCCCCACGTACAGCAGGCGGCGCTCCTCCTCGATCTGCTCGGGGGTCTCGGCGTAGACGATCGGCAGCGTGCCCTCGACCAGGCCCACCAGGAACACCGCGTCCCACTCCAGGCCCTTGGCGGCGTGCAGGGAGGCCAGCGTGACGCCCTCCAGCGCCGGGGCGTGCTGGGCCGCGGCGCGTTCCTCCAGCTCGGCCACGAACTGGGGCAGCCCGGCGGCCGGGTCGGCGGCCGCCATGTCCTCGGCGAGCTGGGCGAGCGCGGCCAGCGACTCCCAGCGCTCGCGGGCCGCGCCGGTGCCCTCGGGCGGCCGTTCGCTGAAGCCCGCGCCGGTCAGCACGTGCCGCACGGTGGCGACCAGGCCCATGCCGTCGGTCTCGGCGTCGGCCCCGGCCCGGGCCGCGCCGCGCAGCCGGATCACCGCCTCGCGGACCACGGGCCGTTCGAAGAACCGCTCGGCGCCGCGCAGCACGTACGGCACGCCCGCCGCGGCGAACGCCGCCTCGTAGGTCTCCGACTGGGCGTTCACCCGGTACAGGACGGCGATCTCGCGGGCGGGCACGCCCTCGTCGATGAGCTTGCGGGCGCGGCGGGCCACGTCGTCGGCCTCGGCGACCTCGTCGTCGTAGGACACGAAGACCGGGTCGGGCCCGTCGGGACGCTGCGCGACCAGCTCCAGCCGGTACCGCTTGGCCGCCTCGCCCGACGCCCGCCCGATGACGCCGTTGGCCAGCCGCACCACCTGGGGCGTGGACCGGTAGTCGCGCACCAGCTTGACCACCTTGGCGCCCGGGAAGCGCCTGGTGAAGTCCAGCAGGTAGGAGGGGGTGGCGCCGGTGAACGAGTAGATCGTCTGGTTGGGGTCGCCGACCACGCACAGGTCGTCGCGCTCGCCCAGCCACGCCTCCAGCAGCAGCATCTGCAGCGGGTTGACGTCCTGGAACTCGTCGACCACGAAGTACCGGTACTGGTCGCGGACCTGCCGGGCCACCTCGGGATGCTCGGTGAGCACCGCGGCGGTCAGCTCCAGCATGCCCTCGAAGTCCAGCAGGTTGCGTTCGCGGCGCAGCGTCTCGTACATGTCGTAGACGCCGGCGATGTCGGCCACGTCGGCGGGGGGACGGCGCGACGCGGCGGCCACCGCGGCGGCGTAGTCCTCGGGACGGGTCTGGGTCACCTTGGCCCACTCGATCTCGCCGGCCACGTCGCGCAGCTCGGTGCGGCCGTAGGACAGCCGCAGGGCCCGCGCCGCGTCCGCCACCAGCGCGATCTTCGACTCGATGATCTTGGGTGGTTCGCCGCCGACCACCCGCGGCCAGAAGTACGACAGCTGGCGCAGCGCCGCGGCGTGGAAGGTGCGGGCCTGCACGCCCGGCGCGCCGAGCCGCCGCAGCCGCGAGCGCAGCTCGCCGGCGGCGCGGGTGGTGAACGTCACCGCCAGCACCCGCTGCGGCGTCACCACGCCGGTGAGCGTGGCGTAGGCGATCCGATGGGTGATCGCCCTGGTCTTGCCGGTGCCCGCGCCCGCCAGCACGCACACCGGGCCGCGCACCGCCTCGGCCACGGCGCGCTGCTCCGGATCGAGCCCTTCCAGAACCCCGTCTGCCAACATGCCTTCCATCGTGACAGCCGCGGGGGACCGGATGGCCCTTCCGCACGGCCTGTGGATAACCTCCGGAATGCGGCGCCGGAGCGCGGTGTTCGCAGTAGGGGCGTCCGGCGCGGGCACCGCGTCCGGACGAGCCCGGACAAGCCGACCGAAGGAGACGGAAGCACCGATGGCCACCCCGACCGCCGACCAGGCCCCCCGGTCCACCGGGCAGCTGACCATGTACACCACGTCGTGGTGCGGCTTCTGCCGGCGGCTGAAGAGCCAGCTCGCCCGGGACGGCATCGAAATGGTCGAGATCGACATCGAGCGCGACCCGGCGGCCGCCGAGTTCGTGATGAGCGTCAACGGCGGCAACCAGACCGTCCCGACCGTGACCATCGGCGACAGCGTCGTGCTGACCAACCCCAGCGCCAAGGAGGTCAAGCGCCACCTGGCCGAGCTCAACGGCCAGTGAGCGCCCGCCCCTGACCGGGCGCCGGGCCCCTGAGGCGCGCTGCGCCCCGGGGCGTCAGAACTCCGGCGTCCTGGGCAGCGGCCCGCCGTACCAGCGCATGATGAGCTGCGCGGCGATGGACAGCGGGCCGGGCGGCACCACCTCGCCCGCCTCTATCGCCGTCCGCAGCTCGTCGCGCGTGTACCAGGCGGCGTCCAGGATCTCCTCCGGGTCGGGGCGCAGCGGACGGTCGCCGTCCGTGCGCGCGAAGAACCCGACCATGAGGCTGCGCGGCAGCGGCCACGGCTGGCTGCCCAGGTAGCGCACGTCCCAGACGGGCAGGCCGACCTCCTCGCGCACCTCGCGGGCCACGGCCTGCTCCAGGGACTCCCCGGGTTCGACGAATCCGGCGAGGATCGAGCGCCGGTCCTGCGGCCATGCGGGGGCGCGGGCCAGCAGCACGCGGTCCCGTTCGTCCCGCAGCAGCATGATGACGGCGGGGTCGACCCGGGGGAAGTGCTCGCTGCCGTCGGCGGGGCACACGCGGACGTGACCGGCGGCAGCCAGTTCGGTGGGGCCGCCGCAGCCGGGGCAGTACCGGTGCGTGGCATGCCAGTGCTCCAACGCGACGGCGTGGGTGAGCAGCCCGGAGTCGCGGTCTTCGAGCACAGCCCCCACGCGCCGCAGCCCCGCCGGCCGGGCGCCTTCCACGACGGGCAGGGGCGCGGCCACGGCGAAGTAGGCGACGCCGTCGTCATCGACCCCCAGCAGGTAGCGGTCCCCCTCGGGCGCCGCCTCCGGGGTGAGCAGCAGCAGCCGGAGTTCCCCGTCGTCCCGTACGAGCGTCTTGCCACGTTCCACGACGAGCACGCGCGTCCCCGGGTCGGCCCACACCTCCCGCAACCAGGCGTCGTCGCGGCGGCGTTCGGCCACGCGGTCGACGTCACCGCGCGCCAGCGCCAGCCACTCCAGGGTTTCGTACGGCTCCGGCAACGAGTGCGTCCTTCCAGCAGACAGGTCGGCCGGGGCCAGGGGCCCCGATGGCAGCGCTAACGCAGGGCGGTGGCCAGCTCTTCCCACAGGTAGGCGGACGCCTCCGCCCCCTTGAGCAACAGCGGCATCTCCACCTTCTCATTGGGGGCGTGGATGCGGTCCTCATCCAGGCCGACCGCCAGGAAAATCAGCGGCGCCCCCAGGATGTCGGCCAGGTCCGCCTCAGGGCCGCTGCCGCCCTCCCGGGTGAACAGGATCGGCTTCCCGAAGGCCCGTTCCATGGCGCGCCGCGCCGCCCGCACTCCGGCGGAGTCGATCGGGGAGAAACAGGGCCGCACTCCACCGCCGGGGATCGTCACCTCGGCCTTGATGCCGGGCGGGGTGCGCTCGGCCACCCACGCGCGGAACGCCTCCTGCACCTTGCGCGGCTCCTGGTGCGCGACCAGGCGGAACGAGATCTTGGCGTGCGCCTCGCGCGGCACGATGGTCTTGCCGCCGTGACCGGTGTGCCCGCCCCACATGCCGTTGACCTCGGCCGTCGGACGCGCCCACACGCGCTCCAGGGTGGTGTAGCCCTTCTCCCCGTGGGCGGCACGGCTGCCTCCGGCGGTGCGCAGCCAGGCGGCCTCGTCGAACGGGAGCTGGGCGAACAGCTCCCGTTCCTCGTCGGTGACGGGCACGACGTCGTCGTAGAACCCGGGCAGGGTGACGCGCCCGTCCTCGTCGTGCAGGGCCGCCAGAAGGTCCGCCAGCGCGTGCAGGGGGTTGGGCACGGCGCCGCCGAACGACCCGGAGTGCAGGTCGGTGTCCGGCCCGTACAGCGACAGCTCCGCCTCGGTGAGCCCCCGCATGCCCGTGCAGATGGACGGAACGTCGGCCGACCACATGGTGGTGTCGCTGATGACGATGGCGTCACAGGCGAGCCGGTCGCGGTGCTCGCGCAGCAGCTCGGCGAAGTGCACCGAGCCCGACTCCTCCTCCCCCTCCACCAGAAGCTTGATCGTCACGGGCGGGGCCGTGGCGTCCCCGGCGGCCATGAGCGCGCGCAGGCCCAGGGTGTGGAAGAACACCTGCCCCTTGTCGTCGGAGGCCCCTCGCGCGATGAGCTGGTCGCCCTTCTCCACAGGGGTGAACGGGTCGGTCTCCCACTCGTCCAGGGGCTCGACCGGCTGGACGTCGTGGTGCCCGTAGACGACGACGGCGGGAGCGTCCGGATCGGCCGCCGGCCACTCCGCGAAGACCGCGGGAAGGCCCTTGGTCTCCCACACCTCCACGGTGGGGAACCCCATGGTGCGCAGATACGTGGCGAACCAGTGCGCCGAGCGCCGCACGTCCCCCGTGTGGCCCGGGTGCCCCGAGATGGAGGGGATCGCCAGCCACTCCTTGAGGTCGGCGAAGAATTCGGCCTTGTTGGCCTGGATGTACGCGGCTACGTCCATGGGCCATGCTCCCTTGCAGGTTGTTCCGTCTGGCACTGTAGGGGATCCGCCCGCCGGCACACCGTGGAGGTGTTTTGATCCTCATCGACCCGCCGTTGTGGCCCGCCCGGGGCCGGGTGTGGTCCCACATGGTCAGCGACGTGTCCTTCGAGGAACTGCACACGTTCGCCGCGGACCTGGGCCTCCCGCCCAGGGCGTTCGAACGCGACCACTATGACGTCCCGTCCGAACTCTACGAGGCCGCGGTCGCCCTGGGAGCCAGCCCCGTGGGCTGCCAGGAACTCCTGCTGCGTCTCACCCGCGCGGGCCTGCGCCGCCGCAAGACCGCCCGTACCTGAGCGTCCCCTCACCCGTTCAGCAGCATCAGTTCCGTCCTGATGTTCTGCCGGGCACGGTCCTCGAACCGTCCGCGCGCCTCCGGGGTGTGGAACAGCGCGGGCAGGTCGAGCAGGCTCCGTAGCACCTCGGCGCGGCCCGCCTTGAACAGCTCCTCCGGGACGAAGGCGTACTCCTCGCGTACGGCGGCGGCGTAGGCGGCGTAGCGCTCGGGATCCGAGCCCAGCACGGCCAGGTCCGCGTCGCACAGGACCTGGCCGTTGCGGTCGTCCTCGTCGGGGGCGTGCGACTCGGTCAGCTCCACGAGACGGGCCACCTCGGCGACGGCGTCCGGCGCGAGGTCGGTGTCGGCGAGCATGCGACGGGCCAGACGCGCGCTGCGCATCTCGTTGTCGGCGCGGGCGGGGTCGTAGACGGCGTCGTGGAACCACGCCGCGAGCCGTACCAGGTCGGGGTCGGCCGCGTAGGGCGCCAGCTCGTCGACCAGGTCGAGGACGGCGGTGAGGTGGTCGCGGGTGTGGTAGCGGCGGTGCTCCTCCGCGTACCGGGCGGCCAGCCGTTCCCCGATCGTGCGGGTCTGCGGCCCGGCCAGCGCGGTCCACCGGTCCAGGAGTTCCATGCGCCCATCTTGGGGCCGTGACGGCGTTTCTCGCACGCGGGGTACGGCCCCGCCGCTATGGTGATCAACGAGTTAGGCAAGGCTTACCTCACCTGGAAGGGGCGCCGTGGCCGCCTCGCTCTACCTCGTCGCCGGCAAGACGACCGACTCGGTCACCCACGGGTTCCTGCCCGCGGCCGTACACCTGGCGAACGCGTACGACCTGGACGTCGTGCTGCTCACCGACCGTCCCGCCGAGCACGCCGGCGTCCACCCGGGCCGGATCGTGGAGTGCGACGTCACCGACTACCGGGAAATCGTCGCCCGCATGGCCGCCCTGGACGGCGCGCCTCGCGCGGTCTTCTCCAACAGCGACTTCCTGCAGGCCCCCACCGCCTTGGCCGCGGCCTACTTCGGGCTCCCCGGCAAGGACTGGCGCGCCGCGACCCGCGCCAAGAACAAGGCGCTCATGCGCCACCACCTGGCCGGGGTGGACCCGGTGTTCTCCGCCGACGCCGACCACGTCCCCCCGGACGCTCCCTACCCGCTCGTCCTCAAGCCGCGCGAAGGCGTGGCCAGCGAGGACGTCTACCTCGTGGACGGCCCCGAAGAACTGGCGGCACGCCGTGCACAGATACGGGCACGCCGTTCCGACCCCCTGGTGGCCGAGGAGTACCTGCCGGGACGGCTGCACACCCTGGAGACCCTCGGCGACGGCCGAGAAATCCGAGTGCTGGGGTCGTTCCGCACACGGCTCTCCCCGCCCCCGCACTTCATCGAGGAACGCCTGGAATGGGCCCCGCCGCCCCCTGAGACCGACCAGGTTCTCGCGCAACTGGACGCCCTGGGCATCGGCTTCGGGGCCTGCCACACCGAGTTCGTCGTGCACCAGGGGCGAGCCCGCCTGATCGAGGTGAACTACCGGCTCATCGGCGACCACTGCGACTTCCTGCTGGCGGACCTGCTGGGCGTCCCCCTGCACGAACTGATCCTCCGGGTGCACCTGGGCGAACCCCTGCCCGCCACCCCGGCGACCACGGGCGGCCACGCCGTGGCGGACGTCGTCATCGCCGAACGCGCCGGCACGCTCACGGCCGCCCCCAGCGCCGTCGAACTGACCGACGGCGCGGTACGCCTGTCCTACCTGCCTCAGCGCGCCGTGGGCGAGACGTTCGAGCTGACCCGCACCAACCGCGACTACCTGGGCACCATCCGGGCCATCGGCCCCGCCCAGGACGACGTCGAAGCCGCCATAGCCCGTTTCCGCGCCGCCCACACGTGGACGATCACGTGACCGAACAGGCACTCGCCACACGCGTCCTGGACACCCTGCTGCGCGAGGACTACGGCAACCTGCGCCGCTTCATAGACACCGGACAACGGACCCTGGCGCTGCCAGGCGCACCGGCCATAAGACTGCGCCGCGACCGCTTCCTCCACGACCTGGCCGTGGAACCAGGCCAGCCCCTGAAGCTCGACGACGTCCTGCGCATAGCCCGCCACGTGGCGGACCCACGCGACGACATCTCGGCCTTCGAGCGCGAGTGCCGCGAGGCACTCGCCACCCTGCGCCTGCACAAGCGCGCACGCCCCGAAGTCATGGCCCGGCTGTCCCGTGTACCCGACGAGCAACGCCGGGGCCCCGGCACGTATTACGACACGCTGGCCGCCTACAACGACCACCCCGTCTACCCCACGGGCCTGGCCCGGACGGGCCTGACCGAAGAGCAGCAACGCCAGTACGCCCCCGAATTCGCCCCGTCCTTCCCCCTGCGTTGGGCCGCGATCCCCCACGAACTCACCACAACCACGGGACCGCACCCCTCGTGGTGGCCGACCCCGGAAGAGGTAGGCCTCAACGCGGACACCGCCCTGTTCCCGGTGCACCCCCTCTCGGTAGGTCACCTCTCCGACCACAAGGACGTGACCATCGCTCCCCATCCGCGGATAGAGGCCGCCCCCACCCTGTCGATGCGCACGGTCGCCGTCGGCCCGCTCACCCACGTGAAGATGCCGCTGCCGACCAGCACGCTGGGCCTGCGCAACCGGCGCACCATCGTCCCCCGAACGTTGCCGGACGGGGCACTGGCCGAACGCCTGCTGCGCCGAGTACTCGACCACGAACCCGACCTGCCGGTGCTGCTGGCCGACGAGCAGACGTTCGGTCACGCCGGCTCCCCCATGCTCGGCTACCTGGTCCGCCGCTTCCCCGAAGCCACGGCGAGCGCACACGTGGTGCCCGTAGCGGCCCTGCTGGCCAGGACACCCAACGGCGAGCACGTCATCGAACGCTGGGACGTCCCAACGCTGTTCGGCGCCTACCTGAACGTGCTCCTGCGCTGGAACGTCACCCTCTTCCGCTACGGCATCGCCCTTGAGGCTCACCAACAGAACGTGTCCTTGGTCATCACCGGGGACGACCAACCGTCCCTGCTGCTCAAGGACAACGACGGGGCTCTCTTCGACCCCGACCGGCTGGCGGGCACCCTCGGCCCCGCCGCCGCCGACGCGGCCACCGGTTTCGCCGACCCGCGCATGACCACGCGCGACCCCGAGGCCCTCGCCCGCGTCTTCGTCACGATCACCCTGCACCTGTGCGCCGCCGCCCCCGCCTTCGGGCTGGCCGAACGGGGGCTGCTGCCGCTGCGGACCGGCCTGGCCATTATCCGGGACCGGCTGGACGCCGCTCTGGGCCCGGACGACGCGTTCCTGCGCTCCCGCACGCTCGACGCCGACCGGCTGCCCACCAAGGCGATGGTCACCGCAGGGACGCTCGTGGACAAGGCCCGTACGGGGGCCGCCGACATCAACAAGCACTACGGCCCGCCCGGGCCCAACTACCTCCGGGACAACGAACCGTGCTCCTGACACGAACGACGACGTTCACCGCCGACGACGCCACGGCGACCGCGCTGCTCAACTGCCTGGTGCGGGAGGTCTGCGCGCCCGAGCAACAGATATGGCCGGACGGCGCGCACCTGATCGTCCGCCTCCCCCGGGTTGGGGTCGTCCTGCGCGCACGCCTGGCACGTCCCCCGGCCGGACCCACATACCGGCTCGTCCCCCCGTACGAGGAACGACGCGACGACGACTGGATCGCGGCACCCTGGGACCGGCTCAGCAACCTCGTGGCCGGAGAACTGGAACTCGCCACAGGCCAGGCCAACCCCGAATTCACCGCCCAGGTCGCCGACAGCCACACCGCCCTGACCGCCATCCTCAAGACCCGAAGTGACTCCTCCCCCGGCGAACTGCCGTCCGAGGCCGTCCGCCGCTATGTGGAGTCGGAGCAATCCCTCGTCGCCGGACACCGCTTCCACCCGTCCCCCAAGGCACGCCAGGGCGCCCCGGAGCAGTGGCTGCCCTACGCCCCCGAAACCCGCGCCCGCTTCCAACCCCACTGGCTGGCGGTCCGCGAGGAACTCCTCGCAGAAGAAGGAGAACCGAACGCCTTCGACCCTCTGGAGGCCCTCGGCCCCGCCGTTCCCCCCGGCTACCGGGCACTCCCCGCCCACCCCTGGCAACTGTCCCTGCTCGGCGACCACTCCGCACTCCAGCGGGCCCTGCGCAAGGACCTCGTCCGTGACCTGGGCCCCTGCGGCCCGGAGGCCATACCGACCTCCTCCGTCCGCACCGTGTACGTCCCGGCCGCCGACCTGTTCTGCAAATTCAGCCTGGACGTGCGCATCACCAACTGCGTCCGCAAGAACGCCTGGTACGAACTGACCGGCGCCACCGTCCTCAACCGCCTGCTGCGCCCCGTCTTCGCCACCCTCAGCGCCCGCTTCGACGCCTGCGTCCTGCTCGCCGAACCCGCCTACCGCACCGTGGCACTCGCCGACCGCCACCTCTACGAGGGCCTGGGCGTCATCCTCCGGCAGGGCATAGGCGACCTGCCCGGCACCCCGCTCCTCGCAGGCGCCCTGGCGGACCCCTACGGAACGCTTCTGGCTCAACTCCCCGCGATGGCCTCCCCTGACAGCGCCCTCACCTGGTGGCAGCAGTACGTGAAACGGGTCGCACTCCCCGTCCTCCACGCCTACCTGGATCACGGCGTCGTCCTGGAGCCGCACCTACAGAACGTCCTCATCACCGTGAACGACGAAGGCATGCCCGTCCGCGCGGTCTTCCGCGACCTGGAGGGCACCAAGCTCGTCCCGGGCCACGGCCTCCTCGACGAACTGGCGGACCTGCCTCCACGCATCCGCCAAGCCCTCACCTACGACCCCGAACGCGGCTGGAACCGCGTCGTCTACTGCCTGCTCGTCAACCACCTGGCCGAGATCGCCGCAGCCGTCGCCGACCTGCACCCCGAACTCGACCCCGAACTGTGGACGACCGCCCGCAGCCTGCTCTCCGCCTACGAAGGCGCACGCCGCCCAGAGCTCAGGGCACTGCTCGCAGGCGTACCGCTCCCCGCCAAGGCGAACCTGCGGGCACGCTGGGCCCGCACCGCTGATCGCGGCGCCGGATACGTGACGGCCCCCAACCCCCTGGCGACCCAGGCGCCGCTCTGCACGTGAGCCGGACGCCCATCGGAAGGCACATCGGATGAAGATGCCATCGCACGTGCTGTCGTACGTCCGCCGGCTCGAACGGTTCCCGGCCTACGTGTACGACCTTCCCGGCCTGCGCTCGCACGTCGAAGCCCTCCACAGCGCCCTGAAATCGCCGTCAGCAGGCCGCGGCCCGGAGCTCTACTACGCGGCCAAGGCCAACCCCGACGCGCCCCTCCTGCGCGCCCTGGACCCGTTCGTGGACGGCATCGAGGTCTCCTCAGGAGGCGAACTCGTCCACGTGCGCCAGGTGCTGCCGCACGCGCGGCTGGCCTTCGGCGGCCCCGGCAAAACCGACGAAGAACTGCGCCTGGCCCTTGACCTCGACGTCCACCGCCTGCACGTCGAAAGCCCCCACGAACTCCACCGGCTGGCCTCCTTGAAGCGCCCGGCCGAGATCCTGCTACGCGCCAACCTGCCGGTCGCGACATCCGGCGCCGCCCTCTCGATGAGCGGCCCCTTCGGCATGGACGAAGACGCCCTGGACACGTGCGCCAAGCTCATCGCCGACCGCCCCTGGCTGCACCTGCGCGGCATCCACGCGCACCTGGCCTCCGGCCTGGACGCCCCAGCCATGCTCGACCTGGCCTCCCACATCCTGGGCTGGGCCGTCCCCTGGCTACGCGACGTCTGCGGCATCACCGACCCCGAGGTGAACGTCGGTGGCGGCATGGCGGTGGACTACACGACCCCCGGCCGGCTCTTCGACTGGGGTTCCTACGCTGAGGGGCTTGCCTCCCTGACTGCCCCCAACGTCCGCCTACGCATCGAACCGGGCCGCGCCGTCACCGCCTACCACGGCTGGTACGTCACCGATGTGCTGGACGTGAAGACCACACATGGCGAGACCTACGTGGTGCTACGCGGCGGCACACATCACATGCGCACGCCCGTCACCAAGGGCCACAATCAGCCGTTCGTCTCCCTCCCGTCCAGAGGCGCCCGGGAGCCGACGCAGCGAGCGACGCTGGTGGGCCAGTTGTGCACGCCAAAGGACGTCTTCGCACGCGACGTCCCCGTCCCCCCATTGCAACCAGGGGACGTGGTGGCATTCGCCATGGCGGGCGCCTACGCCTGGAACATCTCTCACCACGATTTCCTCATGCACCCGAAACCGGAGTTCCACTACCTGGAGCAGTAGCGGCCCTACGCTCCGTCCACCGGGGAGCGCAAGCGGTTCGCCTCGGCGATACTGCCGTCCTGGGCCGCCGGGCCCGCCGTAACCAGAAAGCATGAAGCGATGACCACGACCATCGACAAAATCGCCTGGATCCACCTGAAAGACGGCAGGATCCTCAGCACCCGCTCACACGGCAAGGACGTCTACTACATCCCCGGCGGCAAACGCGAACCCGGCGAGACCGACCTCGACACCCTGGTCAGGGAAATCGACGAGGAACTCGCCGTCGCCATCGTCCCGACCACCGCCACGCACCTGGGCACCTTCCAGGCACAAGCACACGGCCACGCAGACGGCGTCACCGTGAAGATGACCTGCTACACCGCCGACCATCAAGGCCAGCCGACGCCGAACAGTGAAATCGCAGAACTCGTCTGGCTGACCTATGCCGACCGTGACCGGGTATCCCCCGTCGACCAGATCATCTTCGACCACCTGCACCAGGTCGGCCAACTTCACTGACACACCGACGCACGAACCCGTATTGACTGTTCCTCCGGGTAGGGATCGGGACGCACCACGTACCACTGCCCCGCAGGAGTCACCCACAGCAGGACACCCGCACTGAGCTGGTGCAGCACCCAGTTCTCAACTTGCCCTCGTGCCCGACACCCTCGTCTCGGCCGTCACCCGGCACCTGTTCATCCCACCCGTCGCCATGGTCGGCGCGGGTCGTAGACGACCCCGACTCCTGGATCGATCGGACCGCCGCCCCGGCCGACATGCCCACCTGCTCCTGCTCGGCCCCAGCCTCGTGCAGCGGATGCTCGAACTGCTGGAGACGGGCCCCGGGTACAAGGTGCTGGAGCTCGGCACCGGAACCGGGTGAACCGCCGCGCTGCCCCATCGACGTCGGCGACGGCAGCCGCTTCCGCACCGCCGCCCACCGCGGTCTGGGAGGACAGGAGCGCGGGGGTCTCTTCTGCACCGCCGAACCATTGAGCAGACACGAGCGTCTTTCTGAGGGACGATGAAGCCCTCACCAGCCAGGTTGGGCAACCCCTTGGAGGCCGGCCTTGGTGGAACCGCTCGTTCCCGGCGACCCACGGCAGCTGGGAAGTTTCTATCTCGACGGACGGCTTGGTGCGGGCGGACAAGGGGTGGTGTACGAGGGCTGCGGTCCTGACGGCGAGCGGGTGGCCGTCAAAGGCGCTGCACGGCCTGAGCGACCGTGATCGGGAGAAGACTCCGCAAGGAGGTCTGGGCCTGGCGGCAGGTGGCGGGCCCCGATTCTCCGGGAATCGTACGAGGGCTCGCCTTCTCACCTGACGGATCCACGATCGTCAGCATCACAGAAGACCATCTTCGCACCCACCTGATCGGATCCTCCCGATCAAGAAAATGCTGTGCACGGAGGTCGGTCCTCTGTCCAGAGCGGACTGGAAGACCTACATACCTGAGCTTCCCTATCGCATCACCTGCTGCCCCCCGAACAGAGCACCCGGCGGGCCGACCGAGTGAGGCCCTCGTAAAGCTAAGGAGGCCGTCGTGCTCATGCGCGTGCGCGTTGTAATCCTGGCGCTGATAGCCGCTGTCTTCCTTTACGTCGCGGCCAACCCGGAGAAGGACGGCCCCGGAGCCCTCGCGCTCGTTGTCATCCTGGGTTTCCTGCTCGCCGCCACCTTCGGCTGGGACGACCCACCGAACGGTGGCGGCGGCGGATACGGTGGCGGCGGCGGAGGATATGGCGGATACAGCGGCGGAGAAGGGGGATGCGGAGGCTGCGGGGGCGATTAAGGTCTTGACTCACGGCCCGTACTAGGTCACCGAGTTCAGCATGCGCTGCATGTTCTGAGAGGCATCAGGCGGCCGGCCCGGGTTGCTTCTCAGCGAGCCGGCGGAACCATTCGGCGGCGGCGCCCCTCGGCGCCCGTAGGCGCCCGCTCTGACCGGGGCGACGGCATGGGCGCATCGGCCAGGCTTCACAGAGAAAAAGAGACGGCAGGTGGGGCACTTCATCTGCCCAGAGCCCCCACATCGCGCACGTCCATCATGCGCTCAGCGCCTCAGGACTAGGCCGGCTTGGAGAGGCAATAGTAGAGCGAGACGTGCTCTGGGGCATGGAGTCTTTATTCGCCGCCCGCGTACTTCGCCATGCGCTACTTGATATCAGCCCGAAACGCCGCCGCCGAGCACCCACCAAGCCAGTTCGCCGGCTCGTCCGGGTCGTCGGCGCGCCTCGGACGGCGATTGCGTCACGGGCTTGGCGTCTCCGTCACGCGCGGGTGTCCGTTCGGCGGAAGCGGGGTGTCGTCCGGCCGGGCTGCCGTCGGGGGAGCGTCGGCGGGAACGGCGTCGGGGAAGGCTACTGGTGAGCCGGGTGATGTCGGTGACGAGCTGGTGGCTGAGGACATTGACGCGGTTGTAGCCCTTGACGTGCCCGCTGCGGGCGGCGCGGGTGTACCAGGTGGCCGCTTCCCTGATTCTGCCTTGATTTTCGTAGCTCACGAGGCTCACCGTTGCGGTGAGATGCTCCCTGAGCCTTATGGATCACCAGGTCCGCAGCGCCGCACGCCTGGGGACAGCACGGCCCGCCGCCACATGTTCGCTCGTGGGTGGGTATGTCATTGACCTGATTGACGGGTTGGTCAGGAGGAGAACGGCTGTGGTGCTCGACCGTGTGCGGACGGTGGCGAGTCTGGGAGCGCGGGCTACGCGCGCGGTGCGGGACGTGGGCGTGCTGCATCCGGTCCGGCCAGACCGGGCGGTGCGGCTGGTGTTCGCGGGTGCGCGGTTCGGTCCGACGCCCGCGACGTTGGGAGCGATGGCGGCGCTGCGGTTTCCCACCCGGACCGCGCTGCACGACGAACGCGGCGCCCTGACGTACGCGGAGCTGGAGCAGCAAGCAGCCGCAGTAGCCACCGCCCTGCACCAGCGCCTCACCAACGCCACTCCATCCCGAAACAAGAAGTCAGCCGCCACCCCCACCACCACCGAAGAACCCACTGCCACGACCCGCACACCCACACGACCTGGCGAAGCAACTCCCAACCAGCAGGACGCCGGGAAGCCGGAGGCCCGCATAGGGGTGCTGTGCCGCAATCATCGCGGGTTCGTCATCTCGCTGCTGGCGGCGTCGCGGCTGGGCAATGACGTGGTCCTGCTCAACACCGACTTCTCCGCAACGCAGCTGGGGGACGTCACCGAGCGCGAAGGCGTCCGGCTGCTGCTGCACGACCAGGAGTTCGACGAGGTGGTGGAGCAGTCCTCCTTCGATGGTCAGCGCGTCCATGCGTGGACGGATCATCCGAGCGACTCTCGCCTCCCCACGATCGAGGAGCTGGCGGACACAGAGCCCGTTGCGTACAAGCCGCCGCGCCCCAGCCGAGTGGTCATACTCACGTCCGGCACCACCGGCACCCCCAAAGGAGCACGTCACGATGTCTCGCTCGCGGCAGTGGTTCCGGCGGCGCTGAGTCATCTGATGCGGGTTCCGGTGCGTTCGGGGACGCCGATCCTGGTCGCGCCTCCGCTGTTCCACGTCCTCGGTATGGCGTACATGCTGGTCGCACTGGGCATGGGCATGCCGCTGGTGCTGCTGCGCCGGTTCGATCCGGGCAAGGTGCTGGACGCCGTCGACGCCTACCGGGTGGAGGCGCTGGTCGCGGTCCCGGTCATGCTCCAGCGGATCCTGGACGCCTCACGCGGACGGCCGCTGCCGGACTCGCTCCGGGTAGTGGTGTCCGGCGGGTCGGCGCTGCATCCGCACCTCTCGGAGGCGTTCATGGACGTCTTCGGGGACGTCCTGCACAACGTGTACGGGGCCACCGAGACCGGATGGGCGACCATCGCGACCCCGCGAGATCTGCGCGAGGCACCGGGCACGGTGGGCCGACCGACCTTCCGCCTCACCATCAAGATCCTGGACGAGGACGGGCGGGAACTCCCCTCCGGAGAGATCGGGGAGATCTACACCGGAGGCGGGTTGCGGTTCGCCGGCTACACCGGTGGCGGCGGCAAACGGGTCCACGAAGGCCTGGCGAGCAGCGGTGACCTCGGCCACTTCGACTCGGCGGGACGACTGTTCGTCGACGGACGCGCCGACGACATGATCGTCTCGGGCGGAGAGAACGTCTTCCCCGGAGAGGTCGAGGACCTGCTCGGCCGCCACCCCGATGTGGCCGAGGTCGCGGTCGTCGGGGTGGAGGACGCCGACTTCGGGCAGCGGCTGGCCGCCTACGTGGTCCGTGAGCGGGGCGCGTCGATCGACGAAGAGGACGTCAAGCGGTACGTCAAGGAGAACCTCGCGCGCTACAAGGTGCCTCGTGACGTGTACTTCGTGGACGAGCTTCCGCGAACCAGTAGCGGAAAGGTAAGACCCCACGCCCTCCCGAACTGACCGCCGGCCCAGGACACAGCCCAACCGGCAACGCCCCACCCCCGACACGACACCGCACCGTCGAAACCAGCCGCAGCAGCGCGACGAGACCTGCCCCGGCCAACGCCCAACTCGCCGAGCTCGACGCAGACCGGCACCGACACGCGAGCACGCACGGGCCGTGGCGGCCGAGCACTACGCCTTCTGCCCGGACAACATCGACCAGGGAACCGGGGACTTCGAGGAGTACGCCCGGGAGCTGGTCAACGCAAGCACATGGTCGTTCTGGTGGGACTGATCTCCGAACCGCCCCGTCCCTCGGTCAGGCGGCTCCCGCGCGGGCTTTGGCCGCCAGGCAGATGCGGGCCAGGTCGTTGAGGGCGTCGGCGCGGCGCTCGTCCAGGGTGCGGCCGTCGCCCGCGTGCGTCTCGGCCAGGGTGTCGATGACCAGGGAGAAGATCGGCCATTCGGCGGGGCCGATGGCCCCTTCGAAGTCGACGTCGCCCTCGGCGAGTTCGTCCAGGTCGATGTGGCGCGCGAACGTCGCCAGAGCCGCCTCGGCGGCGACGACGCCGATGCGCATGGCCAGCGCGGCGGGCTCACGCTCCGGACGCCGCTCCGAACGCTGCTGCTCTGAGTGCTGCTCCGGACGCCGTACGGGGGAAGAGGCCAGAGCACTGCTAGAACTCATGTTCGACAACATAGAGCACTCAAGTCACACGCGTCGAACGTTTGCTCGAAGTCACCAGGCACATATCCACCCTCACCGCAAGAATCCGCCCCCCGAACGCGCCGCCCCCCGCACGGAGCACCTCCGCACGAAGCATGTACGGCGCGAAGCACGCGCGAAGCGCGCGCAGGGCGCTCACGGTGCGCAGGCGTGGACGAGCAGGTTGGTGTGGGTGAAGCACAGCTCCCCGTCGACCATGGAGGGGCGCATGCCGGTGGCGGGGCCGCCGGACAGTTCGGCCTCCAGTTCCTTGCGGATGCCGACGGCGACGTCGTCCGGGGTGTGCGACTGCTCCAGCCAGGGGTCGAGCGGCCGGACGTAGTCGAAGGTCTCGGCGCGCTTGACCTCGGCGCCCGCCGCCTCGACCAGCTCGGTTATGCGCTCCCGGGTGAGCAGGGTGTTGTGGGAGGGGTCGCGCAGCCGTTCGATGCGGTCCGGGTCGGCGGTGACGCCCTCCGGGCGGATGATGTCCTGGACGAACAGCGCCCCGCCCGGGCGGCTGACCCGTGCCATCTCGCGCAGCACGGCCTCGGGGTCGGCGACCTGGTGCAGGGCGAAGCGGGAGACCACGAGGGTGAACGAGCGGGACAGATAGGGCAGGTCGGCGGCGTTGCCGCGGGTGAAGGTCACGTTGGTGACGCCGTCGCGGTCGGCCTCGCGCTTGCCCTGTTCGAGCATCGCGGGCGTGAGGTCCAGGGCCGTCACGTGCCGGACCCGGTGGGCCAGCGCGCGCGACACCAGGCCGGTGCCCGCGGCGACCTCCAGCACCACGTCCTCCAGGTCCAGTTCGGGCTCCATGTACTCGACCAGCCGCGCCAGGTGGCGCGTGTACGCCACGTTGAGGCGCGTGTCACCGAAGGTGGCCGCCTGCTTGGAGAACTCCCGTACCACCGTCTCGTCGTGCCGCTTCGCCAAGCCCCTGCCTCCGCTCGTCGCCTAGCCGTACCCGGCCGTGGCTAACCGCCGCCTGGCCGCCGGCTGGCTTCACCTAGCCGCCGCGCCCAGCCTTCGCCTAGCCCCTACCTACCCCTCGCCCACGACGTCGCCTGCGCGTCGCCTGCGACATCGCCGCCGCCGTAACCCAGACCCGCCACGCCGGGTAACGGCCACGGTGAGTGCATACCTACATACCCGTCCTGCCAGTCATACCCGTCCTGGACGTTGTTGCCCGGATCATCCCTGAAATGACGCACCGTGACCAGAGGCAAATCACAGTGGTTTGGCGGCGACGGGGATTTTCTCCAGCAGGGCGGCCAGGCCGGCGGCGTCGAGCAGGTCGGCCGGGCGGACGGTGCGGTTGTCGGGGACGTAGTGGAAGGCGGCGCTGACCTTCTCGACGGGGACGTTCGCCAGCTCGGCCCAGGCCAGGCGGTAGGCGGCCAGCTGCACGGCGGCGGCGTCGGCGTCGGCGCCGGTCGGGGGCCGGCCGGTCTTCCAGTCGACGATCTCGTAGCCGCCGTCGGCGGTGCGGAACACCGCGTCCATGCGGCCCCGCACCAGCCGGTCGGCGATCACGGTCTCGAACGGGACCTCGATGTCCAGGGGCCGGCGGGCGGCCCAGGGCGACTCCTCGAACCGTTCGCGCAGCCGGTCGAGGAAGGCGTCGTCGGCCGCGCCCTCGTCGGCGGCGCCGGGCAGCTCGTCGGGGTCGATGAGGCGCTGCTGGCCCCAGCGGCTCTCCAGCCAGGCGTGGAAGGCGGTGCCGCGGCGCGCGTAGGGGGCGGGTGGGCGCGGCATGGGACGGCGGATCTGCCGGGCCAGGGCCTCGGGGTCGCGGGCGAGGGACACCAGCGCCGACACCGACAGGTGCGCGGGCAGTTCGACCTGCATGCCGTCGCCGCCGCGGCCGCGGTCTCGTTCGGCGAGCAGCAGTTCCACGTCCCGCGCCCAGGCGGTCATGCGGGACCGGTCGGCCGGGGTGAGCCCGTCGTCGCCGGCCCAGTGCAGGTTGCGGCCGGTCATGGCGTCCTCGACCATGCGGGCGCCCGCGACGATCGCGTCATAGCGTTCACGCGCGGACGCGTCGCCCCGGGCGGCCCGCTCGGCGGGCGACAGCGGCCAGGGCGCCTCGTCGCCGCGTTCGAGCAGCGGGTTGGTGACGTCCTCGTCGGGCGGCGGCGTCCAGACGGCGACCGTGCCGGCGCCGGCCACGCACACCTCGCGGATCTCCTCCAGGAACGGGGACGGGCCGAGGGGGCGGCCGGACGACCCCCACCAGTAGCCCGTGGCGATCAGCAGGTGGGACGCGCGGGTGACCGCGACGTAGGCGAGCCGCCGTTCCTCGCGCAGGTCGCGTTCGGCGCACGCCCGGTCGAACGCGGCCAGGTCGTCCTTCTCCAGGCCGCGCAGGTCGGGCAGGTCGGCGCGGTCGCCGCGCAGCATGAACGGCAGGACGCGGGGGTTGGCGGTCCAGCGGGTGGCGTTCTGCGGCGGGGACGGGAAGATCGATCCCTTGGCGGGGCCGCCGCTCTTCTGCGGGGTGAAGGACAGGCCGGGCACGATCACCACCGGCCATTCCAGGCCCTTGGACGCGTGCACGGTGAGCAGCTTGACGCTGTTGCTCTCGCCGACCCGGCCCGCCTCCAGGCCGAACTCCTCGGACTCGGCGGCCTGCAGGTAGGCCAGGAACGCGCCGAGCGTGGGGTCCTCGGCGTCCCCGGCGAAGGTGGCGGCGGCGTCGATGAACGCGTCCAGGTCGGCGCGGGCGGTGACCGGGTCGAGACCGGCGCGCGCGGCGACCTCGATGTCGAGCCCGAGGACGCGTTCGACCTCGGTGACCAGGTCGGGCAGCGGCAGGCCGACCTGGCGGCGCAGGGCCCGCAGTTCGTCGCGCAGGCGCCGCAGCCGCGCGTACCCCTCCGGCGAGTACTGCTCGGTCGGGCCGAGGTCGTCCAGGGCGTCGACGAGACCGCCGGTCTCCTGGTTCAGCTCACTGACCAGTTGCCGCAACGGGTCGTCGGGCAATTCCGGCGCGGCGGACTCGGCCCCGGAACCGGCCTCAGCCCCTGCCCCGGGTTCGGCAGGAGCGTCGGCGGCAGGCGGAGTGACGTCACGGGCGGCCTCCTGCGCCAGCGCACGGGCCCGGCGTCCGAGCGCGACGAGGTCGCGCGGGCCGAGCCGCCAGCGCGGCCCGGTCAGCAGCCGCGCCAGGGACGCCCCGGCGGTCGGGTCGTGCATGACCCGCAGCGTCGCCACCACGTCCTGCACCTCGGGGACGGTCAGCAGGCCCCCCAGCCCCACGACCTCGACCGGAATGCCCCGGCTCTCCAACGCCTTGCGGATCAGCGGGAACTGGGAGCGCTTGCGCGCCAGCACCGCGACGTCCGAATACGTCAGGGGCTCGCCGTCGTCCCAGACGCCGCCGTCCGGCGCGATGGCCGGATCGCCGGCCAGCAGACGGGCCACGCGCGCGGCGATCCGCTCGGCCTCGTCCTCCACGGTCTCGAACAGCGCGCACTCGACACGGCCGCGCTTCTCCCGTCCCGCACCCGGCACCAGACGCGGCACCGCCGAGGTGTCGGCGCGCAGCTCCTCCTGGACCCGCGCCGCCGCCTCGAGAATGCGCTCGCCGTTGCGGAAGCTGCGGCTGAGCTGCACGACCGGTGCGGGCACCGCCCGCTCGCCGGGCCGCTGCGCGGGCCGCAGCGGAAAGTCATGGGCGAAGCGCAGCAGGTTGCCGGCGGACGCGCCCCGCCACCCGTAGATCGACTGGCAGGGGTCGCCCACGGACGTGACGGGATGGCCGCCGCCGAACAGCGAACGGAGCAGGACCAGCTGGGCCTGGCTGGTGTCCTGGTACTCGTCCAGCAGCACGACCGAGAAGCGCGACCGTTCGATCATCCCGACCTCGGGATGCCGGTGGGCGATGCGGGCGGCCAGCGCCATCTGGTCGCCGTGGTCGATGACCTCGCGGTCGGCCTTGGCCCGCCCGTACGCCTCCACCAGCGGCATGAGCTGCTCGCGGACGGCCTGCCTGGCGAGGATGTCGCGCTGGGCCTTCAGCGGCTTGCGCACCGCGGCGAAGCGCTCCTCCAGCCAGGCGCCGACCTTGCGGATGTCGTCGGGGCCGCGCAGGTGCTCGGACAGGTCGCCGGACAGCTCCATGACGGCCTTGGTGACGGTGTCCGGCGACCATTCGATCTTGTCCATGGGGCCGTCGTAGGCGTCGACGACGCGCGAGCAGATCTGCCAGGCGACCGCGGGCGAGATCAGCCGCATGGTGGGCTCCAGCGCCTCGCGCAGCGCGTGGTCGCCGAACAGGCGGGCGGCGTAGGAGTGGTACGTCGACACCATCGGCTCGCCGTCGAACACCGACTCGCCGCCGAGGCGGGCCAGCTCGTCGGCGGGCAGCGCCTCGCGCAGCCGGTCGAGCCGCTTGCGGACGCGGGCGCCCAGCTCGGCGGCGGCCTTGCGGGTGAACGTCAGCCCCAGCACCCGTTCGGGCCGGACGAACCCGTTGGCGACCAGCCACACCACGCGGGCCGCCATCGTCTCGCTCTTGCCCGACCCGGCCCCGGCGATCACCGCCATCGGCGCCAGCGGCGCCTCGATCACCCGGGCCTGCTCGTCGGTCGGCTCCGGGATCCCCAGCAGCCGGGCGAGCTCCCCCGGTGTGATCAAGGACACCTCCCATCGCCGGACGCGGGACCGATCCGCACGGGCCCGCCTGCCCGCACTCCCCGCCGACCGGTGCGCCCGGGTCCACCCCCGGCGCCGACGCCGACTCCGGCGCCGGCCGCGATACCGATCTTCATGGGCCTACCTGCCCGCCCTCCTCGTGCACCGGGCAGCAGGACCGTACCGGGCAGGTCCGACACTTGTCGTTGGCGCGGGCCTGGAACACGTCGCTGGCCATCCCGGCGGCGACCAGGTCGACGAGCTTCTTCGGCCAGTCGGGCTCGGGGTCCTCGGTGGGCGGCGGCTGCTCCTGCTCGCGCGCGCGGGCGGTGAAGGCGGCCTTGCCGACCTGGACGAGCTTGGCGCCGCCCGGCTCGATCAGGCCGTGCCGCTCGAACGCGCCGAGCATCACCGCGTACTGGTAGACGCCGAGCTGCGGGTGGCGCGCCAGCTCGTCCTTGGGGACGGCGGTGGTGGAGGTCTTGATGTCGATGATCACGGCGCGGCCCTCGGCGTCGCGTTCGGCCCGGTCGATCCGGCCCTTGATCACCACGCGGCCGAGGTCGACCTTGAACGACTCCTCCAGCGCGACGATCTCGTTGGGGTTGTCGCGGTGCCAGGTCAGGAACCGGTCGACCATGGTGGCGGCCTGCTCGCGCTGCTTGTCGGAGTACCAGGCGCTGCGGAAGTCCAGCTCGTTCCAGATCTCGTCGAGGCGCTTGGCCACGTCGACCTCGGTGATGCCGTCGTCGGCCCCGGCCATCTCGGCGACCGCGTGGATGACCTTGCCCATGGTGCTGAACTCGCCGGGACCGCCCTCCTGGGCGCCCACCGCCGAGGCCAGCAGCCAGCGCAGGCCGCAGGTGGTGAACGTCTCCACCTGCGACGGCGACACGGTGATCTGCTCGTCGTCGCCGAACGCGGGTCCGGGGTCGGACAGCGCGGTGATCGCGTACCAGTGGTCGGGGCGGGCGCCGCGCACCCCGGCGCGGGCCAGGCGGGCCAGGTGCGCGGCGGCGGCGCGGCGCAGCGGTTCGGGACGGGACGGGTCGGCCACGACCGAGCGCAGGTCGGCGACCAGCGCGGGCAGCGACAGCCAGCGGGTCTTCTCGTCGAGCTGGGCCTGCTCGGCGGCGCCCGGCAGCAGCTCGTTGAGGAACCGGGACGGGCGTTCCTCGGTGTCGTCACCGCCGACCGCCGTGACGACCAGCCGCCGCCGCGCCCGGGTGACGGCGACGTAGAACAGGCGGCGCTCCTCGTCCAGCATCTTGGCGGCCATGGACGCGCCGGCGGCCTCCTCGCCCGGCACGTCGCCGCCCGCCGCGTGCTCGACCAGTTCCTCGACGCCCAGCAGGGAGCCGCGCAGCCGCACGTCCGGCCACATGCCCTCCTGCACCCCGGCGACGACGACCACGTCCCACTCCAGGCCCTTGGAGCGGTGCGCGGTCAGCACCCGCACCGCCTCGCCGTGCGGGGCCTGCTCGGCGAGGGTGTCCCCGGCGATCTCCTGGGAGGCGATCGAGTCGACGAACAGTTCGGGACCGGCCTGCGGCATGCGGTCGACGAACCGGGCGGCGTGGTCGAACAGCGCGACGACGGCGTCCAGGTCGCGGTCGGCGGACGCGCCCCGGGAGCCGCCCCTGACGCTCTGCTCCAGCAGCTCGTCGGCCAGGCCGCTCTCCCGCCACACCGCCCACAGCACGTCCTCGGCCGTGCCGCCCTTGCGGGCGCTTTCGCGGGCCACCTCGATCAGGTGCGCGATGCGTTCGGCGGGGGCGCGCACCTTCTCGTGGACGGGGATCAGCTCGTGCGGGTCGTTCACGGCGGCGACCAGCAGCTCGCTCAGCGGACGCTGCCCGCCCGACAGGTCCTCCAGGTCGCGCAGCGCGCGCTTGAGGCGGCGCATGGCCAGGGCGTCGGCGCGTCCCAGGGGGCCGGTGAGCAGCTCCTCGACGACGAGCTCGTCCAGGAACCCGCGTTTGAGGGCGGCGCGCAGCAGCATCAGGATCGGCCGGACGGCGGGTTCGGCGATCAGCGGCACCTCGTCGCCCGCGACGACGACCGGAACCCCGGACTGCGCGAGCGCGCGCCGCAGCACCGGGACCTGGCGGGTGGCGCTGCGCACCAGCACCGCCATCCGCGACCACGGCACGCCGTCCAGCAGATGGGCGCGGCGCAGCTCGTCGGCGACCAGCGCGGACTCCTGGCTCTCGCTGTCGGCGATCACCACGCGGACCTCGTCGGCCGGGCCGTCGTCGCCGTCGGCGTCGCGCACCGGGCGCAGGTCGCGGTGCTCGGCGGCCAGCGGACCGGCGGGCAGCCGGCGCGCGATGCGGCGGGACGCGGTCAGCACCTCCGGGCCCATGCGGCGGCAGTCGCGCAGCGCCACGACGGGGGCCGGGTCGCCGGTGATCGTGGGGAACCGGGTGGGGAACTGCAGGATGTTGCGGACGTCCGCGCCCCGGAACCCGTAGATCGACTGGTCGGGGTCGCCGACGACGACCAGGTCGCGGCCATCCCCCGCCAGCTGCTGGAGCAGGTACTCCTGGGCGGGGTCGGTGTCCTGGTACTCGTCGACGAACACCACGTCGTAGGAGTCGCGCTCGCGCAGGCGCACGTCCTCGTCCGACAGCAGCGCCGCCGCCACCTGGATCAGGTCGGCGTAGTCGTAGGTGGGGACGGGGTCGACGGCGAACCGGTCGGCGTAGCGCTCCATGAACCGGCCGATCGCCGTCCAGTCCTCCCGGCCCCGGGTGCGGCCCAGCGCGACGAGTTCCTCGGGGCCGTAGCCGCGTTCGGCGGCGCGCAGGCAGAAGTCGCGCAGCTCCTCGGCGAACCCGCGGGTGGCCAGGGCCGGACGCAGCCGTTCCGGCCAATCCCGCGCGCCGTCCAGCAGCTCGCCCTGCAGCAGCCTGCGCACCTCCAGCAGCTGCTCGGGCCCCGACAGCAGGCGCGGCGGGGGCTCCTCGTTCAGGACGGCGTCGCGGCGCAGCAGCGCGTAGGCGTAGCTGTGGAAGGTCAGCGCCAGCGGCGTGCGCGTGGTGCGGTGCAGCCGTCCGGTGATGCGTTCGCGCAGCTCCCCGGCGGCCTTGCGGCTGAACGTGAGCACCAGTACCCGCTCGGGGTCGACGCCGCGGTTCTCGATACGGTCGACGACGGCCTCGACGATGGTGGTCGTCTTGCCGGTGCCCGGCCCGGCCAGCACCAGCAGCGGCCCGCCCGTGTGCTCGACGACCTGCCGCTGCCGCTCGTCGAGCACGGGTGGGACGGCGCGCGCGGGACCGGCGCGCCGTACGAGGCGGTAGGACGCTGACGGCACAACAGACGATTCCAGCAGATCATCGGGGCAGGTCTGACCAGAATCGCCGCATGACGCGAACGCGCCCGGTGGGAAAGCGGGTGAGAGAGAAGGCGGAACGCGGAGGCCGGCCGGCCGCCGGCTACTCGGCGCGCAGGGCCAGGAGCAGGTCGACCCGGTCGTCCAGTGACGACAGGTCACGGCCCGTGAGTTCCTCGATGCGGCCGATGCGGTAGCGCAACGTGTTGACGTGCAGGTTGAGGCGGCGCGCGCAGACCGTCCAGGAGCCCGAGCAGGCCAGGAACTCGGTGAGCGTGGCGAGCAGCTCGCCGCGGTGGCGGCGGTCGTAGCTGATCAGCTCGCCGAGGACGCGGCGGCGGAACTCGCGGCGGGCGTCGGCGGGCAGCCGCTCCAGCAGCGCCGCGTGCGTGGCCGGGACGTCGCCGAGGGCGCCGGCCTCGGCGTCCAGGCGGCGGACCACGATCGCCATGAGGCGCGACAGCGGCGTCTCGCGCGGCACCGCGACCAGCGGCAGGCCGTAGCGGTCGCAGGCGGCCACCAGGTCGTCCGGCACGGGCAGCACGGCCTCGCCCGCGCCCAGCGCGGCGACCTGCTTGGCGACCAGCGCGGCCACGAAGGGCGCCGAGTCGTAGGGGCCGCGCCGCCACATCAGACCGGTCAGGACCAGCTCGCCGCCGTCCAGGTAACGGCTGGGGTCGGGCAGGTCGGTGACGAACACCTGCCGCACGGGACGATCCAGCCGGTCGCGGCAGGCGAGCGGGCGCAGCCGCAGTTCCGGATCCTCGAGCAGCTCGGCGACCCTCACACCGCACATGTTACGAACCGGATGTTCGAGGAAAACGCCTCAACTGTTACGGCCGTGCTACAGCTCCGTCAGCCCGCCGCGCGCGGCGGGGTCGCGCAGCCGGGGCTCAGGGGCGGCCGTCCCAGCGGGCGCGGCGCATGTCGACGCGGCGGCCGTCCGGGCGCAGGGGCGTGCCCTCGACGCGGTACTCCTCCAGTGCCCGCACCTCGTGGCCGGGCGGGGGGCTGCCGTCGGCGCGCAGTACCCGCCACCAGGGCACACCGCCGCCGTACCGGGCCATGACGCGGCCGACCTGCCGCGGCCCGCCCGCGCCGAGCATCTCGGCGACGTCCCCGTACGCCAGGACGCGGCCTGGCGGGATGCGCTCCACCACGTCCAGCACCGCGTCGGCGTAGTCGTCCAGCGTGTCGGGCGGCTTCTCAGAGGCCAAGGGTGACTCCGTCGTGTCCAGGGGCGGATGCACCCAGAAGTGTGCCCTGCCTAGGCTTCGAAGGGCGCCGCCTGCGGTTCGGGCGACGGCCGGTCCCGGGGGTGGCGGCGGGCCAGGGTGACCGCGACCACGACCGCCATCACCGCTCCGGCGATGCCCAGGACCGTGACGAACAGGATGAGCGGGCGGACCCAGGCGGGCCGGTCGATCACCGCGACCGGGCCGGGGTCGTCCGCCCCGAACCGCTGCCACGGCGGCTGGCCCACCGTCTGGCGCGGCGCCACCAGCGCGTCCGCCGCGCGGACGGCGCGGGCCGCGCTGACCTCGCCGAACCCCACGTTGGGGTCGTAGGTGGCGGACGGGCCGTGCCGGGCGCTGTTCAGCAGCGCCTGCGTGACCAGCGCCGGGGGCAGCTTGGGATGGCGGCTGCGGATCAGCGCCGCGATGCCCGACACCAGCGCGCTGGAGTCGCTGGTGCCGTCGGTGACGTAGTAGTCGCCGCCCGGCGCCGCGACCGGGATCGCGGTGCCCGGCGCGGACAGCAGCACCGAGTAGTTGCGGTTGGAGTACGCGGCGCGCCCGTGGTCGGGGTCGGTCGCGGCGACCGCGATGACGCCGGGGTAGGCGGCCGGGTAGGAGTAGGGGGCGAACCCGTCGCGGTCCAGGCGCTTCTTGGACTCCCCGTCGTTGCCGACGGCCGACACCACCACCACGCCCTTGCCGATGGCGTAGGCGATGGCCTCCCGTTCCTTCGGGTTCTCGTCGTCCTTGCCGAGCGACAGGTTGATCACGTCGGCGCCGTGGTCGGCGGCGTAGCGGATGCCGCGCGCCACCGCGTCCTCGGCCTCGTCCGACTCGGTGTAGCGCGCGTAGCTGGGGTCCTCCTCCTCGCCGATCGCGCGGATCCCCAGGATGCGGGCCTCCGGCGCGACGCCGATCACGCCGTCCCGTCCGCCCGGGCCGTGCCCGCGCCCGGCGATCAGCGACGCCATGCCGGTGCCGTGCATGCGGGCGGGCCGGGAGTCGCGGTCCACCTCGGCCAGCATGTTGGGGCCGGTGGTGACCGCCCCCGCGAGGTCCTGCTGGCGCGGGTCCACGCCGGAGTCGACGACGGCGACCGTCACGCCGCGGCCGCGCGTCACCTTCCAGGCGTCCTCCAGCTCCAGTGTCTGGATCATCGGCCGCTGCCGGTCGCGGACGCCGTCGGCATGCGCGGCGGCGGGCACGAGGGCCGGGCCGGCCCCCAGGGTCAGGGCAAGGAGAATCGCGGCGGTTCGCCGAACAAGCGTCATCAGCACAGCACTCCGGTGAGTCGCCTCAGCACCGCCACTCGCGGGACGAGCAGTCGGGCAGCGCCTGGGTGGACAGCGCCTTGGCGATGTGGCGGCCGAGTTGGGGGGCCAGGGCGAACGGCGTGCCGGGGCGCTTCTTGGTGATCGCGGCGGCGGGCCGTCCGTCGGACTGGCCGGAGGTGGTGAGCACGACGTAGGGGCCGCCCCGGTCGCTGCTGCGGTCCTGGCGGGCGGAGTCGGTGAAGCGGGCGGCGGCCGTGCCCGGGAAGGCGGCGGCGCGCAGCGCGGGCCGGACGCCGCGGGAACGGTCCGGCAGCGGCGTGGCGGGCAGCTCGCGCAGGGCCCGGTCGGCCTTGAAGGGGTCGGCGAAGGCGACCACGCCGACCGTCACCACGACGCCCTGGAGCTGGTCGGCGTAGGTGGCGCGCAGCACGGCGCGGCAGCCGTGGCGGCGCAGCACCGCGGCGATCTCCTGGTCCACCGCCGTGTCGCAGGCGGTCGCCGAGGAGATGCCCTGCAGGGAGGCGTACTCGCTGCGTCCGCCGCCCGGGCTGTAGGGCAGCCGCTCGGGGAAGATCCGCTGCGCGGGCCATGCCTGCCACCGGCGGGCGACCTCGGCGCCGGCCGCCCGCTGCATCTCGGCGGTGGTCGGCGCGCGGTTCAGCGTGGCCCAGGCGCCGGCGAGCGCGGCGAAGGTCATCGCCAGGTAGCAGCAGCCCACGACCACGGCGACGATCATCCACTGGCGGCCGTGCAGGCCCAGCACGGTCGGCCGCCGGGGGGGATCACTGTACGGGGCCGCCGGCGGGTCGGGCTGGGCGGGCGGCCGGTTGACTGGAGGCAGGAACGCCACAAACGGACAGATTAACTGTGCTTTGCCATGTTCTGCCCTGTCTTGACGGGCACCACTACCGCACGCAACACGTGAGCAGGGAAAAGGGCCCCTCGGACGAGAGGCCCTTTCTCCCCACCGCGCAAGGCTTTCGGGCGCGGCTTCCTCCCCCACCGCGCGGTCACTCGCCGCGCGGAGAACGGATCGTATTTTTTACCTGGCCGGGTCAACCCTCACAGAGGGCGGCCGGGGCCGGTGTTGACGAAGTTGTCGCTGTGGTCAGCGCTCCATAGTGCGACGGACTTCCTTGGCGGCGTCCTTGACCTGCTCGCCGGCCTGCTTGGCGCCACCGGCGACGCGGTCCTTCGTGCCCTCGGACTCAAGGTAGGGATCACGGGTCTGGTGGCCGGCCTCTTCCTTGGCGCGGCCCTTGGCCCGCTGTGTCTTGTTCTTGAGCTTGTCGAGGAAACCCACGGTTCCTCCTTCGGTACGGGGTCGTACGTGCCACGTTTGCCCGCGTTATGGCGATCTATGCGTGCCACCGGCGCGGCAGTGTCGCGGCCGGGCGCGGGCCGGCGGCGGCTAACCCCGCGAACGCAGGTCCACGCGAATGCGCGCGGCCTCCTGATGGATGCGGGCCTGCGTCTCCAGCAGCCTGGCCTCGGCCTTCTCCGTGCGCAGCCGCGCGCGCATTTCCCGGAAACTGGGCGCGCGGCGTCGCGCCGCCTTCCGCCCCGCCTGTCGCGTGCGCCCCGAACGTCCCAAGAGTCGCATGATCGCCTCCTTTGTGACGGCGGTGTCCCCGATCCGCGGCCGTTCATGCGGGCGGCGGTTGTGACGTGCGGCGCGGTGCGGGAATTCGGACGGACATGGCAAGGTTGTGCGGTGGGAGGACGTTCCCGGCGAGGTTCGCGGCCGGTCCACGGCAGTGTCCCGCGACGGGACGTCCGCCCCTGGTACAGCCGAGCGTCAGCACAGGAGCACCCACCGTGTCGTTGCCACCTCTGGTCGAGCCCGCAGCGGAGCTCACCCGCGACGAGGTCAACCGTTACTCGCGACACCTGATCATCCCCGACGTCGGGATGGCCGGGCAGAAGCGTCTGAAGAACGCCAAGGTCCTGTGCGTGGGCGCGGGCGGGCTCGGTTCCCCGGCCCTGATGTACCTGGCCGCCGCCGGCGTGGGCACCCTGGGCATCATCGACTTCGACGTCGTCGACGAGTCCAACCTGCAGCGGCAGGTGATCCACCGGCAGTCCAGCCTCGGGCAGCCCAAGGCCGAGTCGGCCGCCGCCACCGTGCGCGAGATCAACCCGCGGATCGATGTCGTGGTCCACAACACCGCACTGGACCGCGACAACATCATGGACATCTTCGCCCAGTACGACCTGATCCTCGACGGGACGGACAACTTCGCCACCCGCTACATGGTCAACGACGCGGCGGTGCTGCTCGGCAAGCCGTACGTGTGGGGGTCGATCTACCGGTTCGACGGCCAGGCCGCGGTGTTCTGGGCCGAGCACGGCCCCTGCTACCGCTGCCTGTACCCCGAGCCGCCGCCGCCCGGCATGGTGCCGTCCTGCGCCGAGGGCGGGGTGCTCGGCGTGCTGTGCGCCTCGATCGGCTCCATCCAGGTCAACGAGGCCATCAAGCTGATCACGGGCATCGGCGAGCCGCTGGTCGGCCGGCTGATGATCTACGACGCGCTGGAGATGACCTACCGGTCGGTCAAGGTCCGCAAGGACCCCGAGTGCACGCTGTGCGGCAAGAACCCGACCCAGACCGAGCTGCTGGAGGACTACGAGGCGTTCTGCGGCGCGGTGTCCGACGAGGCCGCCGAGGCCGCCAAGGACTCCACCATCTCGGTGCACGAGCTGAAGGCCATGCAGGACCGCGGGGACGACATCTTCCTGGTGGACGTGCGCGAGCCCAACGAGTTCGAGATCGCCTCGATCCCCGGCGCGACGCTGATCCCCAAGGGCGAGTTCCTCAACGGCAACGCCCTGGAGAGGCTGCCGCAGGACAAGAAGATCGTCCTGCACTGCAAGTCGGGCGTGCGCAGCGCCGAGGCGCTGGCCGTGGTCAAGAACGCCGGTTTCGCCGACGCGGTGCACGTCGGCGGCGGCATCGTGGCCTGGGTCAACCAGATCGACCCGAGCCTGCCGTCGTACTGACGCCTGACCCCTGCCCCCTGAACTCCTGAGCCCGGTTCCAGCCGGGACGTGAGGGCCCCGGACCGGCCGGTCCGGGGCCCTCACGCGTTCAGGCGGGGCCCTCGTGGGTTCAGGCGGTGAAGCGGGCGGCGTCCCTGCCGCGCAGGTCCCCGGCGGGCAGCCGCCGGCCGCAGATCACCAGCAGCAGGTCCTGGGCCGCGCCGGTCAGCGGCTCGTCGGTGAGCAGCACCCGCTCGTCGCGCACCCGCACCGTGGTGGCCTCGGCGGGCGGCCGCAGCCCGGCGCCGCCGCGCACCACCCCGCGGCGCCGCATCTCCTCCGACCAGCCGCCGCAGCCCTCCTCGGCGTGCGCCGCCGCGGACTCGTCACCGCAGATCAACAACATGTACTTCACCCGCAGCAGGCTACGCGCGGTCACTGACGGGACGGCGGGCTGTACTTCAGGCCGAGCGAGGGCGCCAGCTCCTCCAGCATCAGCTCGAACATCGGCTCGGGGTCGTCCAGGGCGAAGTCCAGGTGGCCGAAGACCTCCAGGCTGACGCTGCCCTGCAGGCGGACCCAGCACTGCAGGAACCGCTGGATGACGCCGACCGGCAGGCTCACCCCGCCCAGCGCCTCCTCGTTGTAGCGGCGCAACTGCTCGCGCAGGTCGGGACGGACCTCCTCGTCGGCCGGGACGGGGAACGGGCGCTTGCGCCACAGCTCCAGGAACAGGTTGACGAACGTCCAGCCGAACGCCCGGGCGCACTCCTCGGCGAAGTCGGCGTCCTGGCTGCGCGCCACGCCGGGCACGGGGGCGCCGAACAGCAGCTCGTACTCGCGCCGGTGGTCCAGCGCCCAGCGGCGGAACGCGCGGGAGGCGGCCAGGAACTGGCCGTCCAGGTCGCCGGCGCAGTGGATGGCCTTGTGCAGCTCGTCGGTCAGGTCCTGGAACATATCGCCCACGACGTGCCGGACCAGCTCGTCGCGGCTGTCGAAGTAGCGGTAGAGCGCCGGCGCGGTCATGCCCATCTCACGGGCGATGGCGCGCAGCGTCAGCGCGTGCGGCCCCTGCTCGACGAGGATGCGGCGCGCGTTCTGCGAGATCTCCGCCACGGTCGCCGCGCGCAGCCGGTCGCGCCGGGTCTCACCCACTGTCCTCGTCTCCCTCCGCCCGCCGTCCGCTGTCCCTTTCGATGATGTCGCATGAACCGCCTTGACGATAGTTAACGCTGTATGCAAGATTAACGGCGTTCACTAGTTAACGCCGTTCATTGAAGTGACGCTCAGTCACGGCGAGGAGGCATCCCATGTTGGAACGGTGGGGCAGGCTGGCGTACCGGCGCCGGCGGCCCGTGCTCGTGCTGGGCGCCCTCGCCCTGGTGGCCGCGGCGGTCTGGGGCACCGGCGTGTTCGGCGCCCTCACCGGCGCGGGCGGCTTCGAGACCCCCGGCAGCGAGAGCGCCCGCGCCGCGGAGATCGCCGAACGTGACCTCGGCCGCGACGAGGCCGACGTCGTCGTCCTGTACAGGGCGCCGCAAGGCCGCACGATCGAAGACCCGGCCTTCCGGAGCGCGGTGACCGGCGCCCTGGCCGCGCTGCCCAAGGACAAGGTCGCGGGCGTCGTCACGCACTGGTCCACCGGCTCGCCCGACCTGGTCAGCCGCGACCGCACCGCCACCTACGCCGTGCTGCGGCTGGCGGGCGCCGACTCCGAGCGGCGCGCCGAGAACTTCGCCGACGTCGAGGACGCGCTGCGCCACCCGGCGGGCGCGGCGGGCACCGCGCGCCTGGGCGGCGCGGTCGCCACCGAGGTCGCCATCAACGACCGGGTGAGCGAGGACATCGCCCGCGCCGAGATGCTGTCCATGCCGGTGCTGCTGGTCCTGCTGACGGTGATCTTCGGCGGGGTGGTGGCGGCCGGCCTGCCGCTGGTCGTCGGCGGGATCGCGATCCTGGGCTCGTTCGCCGCCCTGCGGCTGCTCACCCTGGGCACGGACGTGTCGATCTTCGCGGTCAACATCACCACGTTCCTCGGCCTCGGCCTGGCGATCGACTACGGGCTGTTCGTCGTAGGCCGGTTCCGCGAGGAACTCGCCGCGGGCCGCGACACCGAGGAGGCGCTGGCGCGGACGATGGCCACCGCCGGGCGCACCGTCGCCGTCTCGGGCGTCACCGTCGCGGTGTCGCTGGCCGGGCTCACGCTGTTCCCGCAGATGTTCCTGCGCTCGATGGGCTTCGGCGGCGTCGCCACCGTCGTGGTCTGCATGGTCGCCGCGCTGACCGTGCTGCCCGCGCTGCTGGCCGTCCTCGGCCCCCGGGTCAACGCCCTGCCGATCCGGCGCCGCCGCCGGACGTCGGCACGGGCCGCCGGCGGGGGCGGCGGCTGGTACCGGCTCGCCCAGAGCGTGATGCGGCGTCCCGTCCTGTACCTGGTGGGGGCCATGGTCGTGCTGCTGTCGCTGGGCGCCCCGTTCCTCGGCATCAGCTGGGGCGGCGTCGGCGGCAAGGCCCTGCCGGCGGGCACGGAGGCGCGCGTCGTCACCGAGACGCTCGAACGCGACTTCCCGCGCAACGCCACCGCCCCCATCGAGGTGGTCGTGTCCGGACGCACCGACCCGGCCGCGTACGCGCGGCGGCTCGGCCAGGTGCCCGGCGTGACCCAGGCCGCCGTCACCGGCGCCGCCGGCACCACGGCGAAGATCTCGCTGCGCTACACCGGCGACCCGATCTCCACGCAGGCCCGCGACCTGGTCGAGCGGGTGCGCGACGTGCCCGCCCCGCCGGGGACGCGGGTGTACGTGGGCGGGCAGACCGCCGCGCTGGTCGACCAGCTGTCCGGCCTGGGCGCACGCATGCCGCTGCTGGCGGTCACGGTCGGCGGCGCCACGTTCGTGCTGCTGTTCCTGGCGTTCGGCTCGGTGGTGCTGCCGCTCAAGGCGATGGTCACCAACATGCTGTCGCTGTCGGCCACCTTCGGCGTCATCGTGTGGATCTTCCAGGAGGGGCACCTGTCCGGCCCGCTCGGCTTCACCGCCACCGGCGCGCTCGACCCGGCGATGCCGATCCTCATGCTGGCCATGCTGTTCGGGCTGACCATGGACTACGAGGTGTTCCTGCTGTCGCGGATCCGCGAACGCTACGACGCCACCGGCGACAACACCGCCGCGGTCGCCTCCGGCCTGCAGCGCAGCGCCGGGGTGATCACCGGCGCGGCCCTGCTGTTCATCGTGGTCATGGGCGCGTTCTCCACCTCGGGCATCTCGTTCATCAAGATGACCGGCGTGGGCATGGTCACCGCGGTGCTCATCGACGCCACGATCGTGCGGGGGCTGCTCGTCCCGGCCGCGATGCGGCTGCTCGGCCGCGCCAACTGGTGGGCTCCCGGACCGCTCGCCCGCGTCTACCGCCGCTACGGCATCCGCGAGGAGGACGGCCCGGCCCCCGCCGTCCGCCCGCTGGAGCCCGCCGGCACCTGACCGGCCCTGGGGCCATGCCCGGATACGCCGGACACCGCACCGCAAACAGGACGTTTCTCCAGCTCAGCACGGTGGACGACACGATCCGCCACCCCCTCGGATGCATGCATTGATCTTGTCGTCGGGGGCATGATCAGGTCTGCGTGTGACGTCTGCGTGACGTCACGACAACACAGGGTGAACAGGGAGACGACCATGACACTGGTGCGGCGCACGGCCGTCACGCTCACCGCGGCGGGGGTCGCGCTGGGCCTGCTGACGGCCCCGGCCCTCGCCGACGCGAAGGTGCGAGACATCCGGGCCCAGGGCCCGACGTACGTCTACAAGGATCCCCGCTACGCCAAGACGAAGACCTGGGCGCAGGTGTCGTACGGCAAGCGCTCGACCACCGTGCGGCTCCAGGCGGCCGGGCTGCCGAGGAAGGCCGTGGGCAGGACGCTGGGCGTCCACGTCCACAAGAACAAGTGCGGCCGCAAGCCCGCCGCGGCGGGCCCGCACTACCAGCACCCGAGGGCCGGGCGCGGCACGCCGGTGCGCGCCAAGGAGATCTGGCTGGACTTCAAGGTCCGGCGCGACGGCACGGCGCGCTCCATGGCCAGGGTGCCGTGGCGGGTCGGCAAGGGCCACGCCGGATCGATCGTGATCCACGCCAAGCCGACCAACCACCGGACCGGAGACGCGGGCGACCGGCTCGTCTGCACGAACGTCCCGTTCTGACCGGGCCCGTCCCGGACGGCGGCGGCCAGGCCCGTCGCGGCTAGGCGCTCTTGCGGCTCCGCGACGACGGCTTGGCCGCCGTCTTCTTGCCCGTTCCCTTGCCCGGCGCGCTCTTGCCCGACGTGCTCTTGGCGGACGCGGCCTTGGCCGTCCGGCCGCCGGACGACGCCGCCTTCTTCCCCGGCTCGGGCGCCTTCTTCTCCCCGCGGCTCTTCTTGGCCGCCTCGACGCTGGCGCGCAGCGCGCTGAGCAGGTCGGCGGCGGGCTCCTCCTCGGCGGCCTCCTCCGGCCGCGTCACCTCCCGGCCCTCCACCTTGGCCTCGATGACCGCCTGCAGCGCCTCGCGGTAGGCGTCCTTGTACTCGGTCGGGTCGAAGTCGCCCTCCATGGTCTCGATGAGGGACGTCGCCATCGCCAGCTCCTGCTTGCGGACCTCGATGTCCTCCTCCAGGAACGGGAAGTCGGGGGTGCGGATCTCGTCCGGCCACAGCATGGTCTCCAGGACGAACACCCCGTCGCGCACGCGCAGCGTCGCCAGCGACTCGCGCTGGCGCAGCGCCACCTTCACCAGCGCCACCCGGCCCGACTCCTCCAGCGCGTCGCGCAGCAGCACGTACGGCTTGGTGCCCTGGGCGTCCGGCTCCAGGTAGTACGACTTGGCGAAGTAGATGGGGTCCACCTCCTCCTCCGCCACGAACTGCAGCACGTCGATGCGGCGGCTGGTGGACAGCGGCAGCTCGGCGAAGTCCTCGTCGGTCAGCACGACGATCTCTCCGCTGGGCAGCTCGTACCCCTTGGCGATGTCGGCGTACGGGACCTCCTCGCCGTCGACGGTGCACACCCGGCGGTACCGGATGCGTCCGCCGTCGGTGCGATGCACCTGGTGGAAGGAGACGTCCCGCTGCTCGGTCGCCGAGTACACCTTGACCGGGATCGTCACCAGACCGAACGAGATGGCGCCCTTCCAGATACTGCGCATGACCAGTCCTTACCCCGAGATCTCCGCACTAGCGTCGCAAGGACCCCCGGTTTGCGCCAGGGCCCCTCCACTCCGCACGTGCCGTCCGGCGCCCGGCGTCCCGCCTCTTCCGGCGTGCCGAACACCCGCCGTCCCGGCGCACTGATCCTTTTCCGTCCGGTCGGCCCCGGGTAAGACGCGGGTATGACGATGCCGTGGCCGGTCCGGCCGATGATGGCCGAGACCGGGAACCTGCCCGAGGACACCGGGCGGTGGGCTCTGGAGATCAAGTGGGACGGCGTCCGCGTCATCGCCTACGTGTCCGCCGACGGCGTGCGGGCCACCGGACGGCGCGCCACCGAGCTCATCCGCCGCTACCCCGAGCTGACCGGGCTGGCCGACCTGCTGCCGCACCACGACGTGGTGCTGGACGGCGAGGTGGTCGCGTTCGACCGCGGCCGTCCCAGCTTCGAACGGCTGCAGCGGCGCATGCACGTCAGCCGTCCCGACCCCCGGCTGATCCGCGAGGTGCCGGTCCGGTACGTGGTGTTCGACCTGCTGTACCTGGACGGGCACGTGCTGTACGACCGGCCCTACGCCGAGCGGCGCGCGCTGCTGGCCGAGCTGGACCTGACCACCGCCGGCCCCGTCGAGGCGCCGCCCTACCTGCACGGCGGCGACGCCGCCCAGGTCGCCGAGCTGCTGGAGTTCACCCGCGAGCAGCGGCTCGAAGGGCTGATGGCCAAACGGCTCGACTCCACCTACCGGCCGGGCCGCCGCGTCGACTTCTGGCGCAAGGTCAAGCACTTCCAGACCCGCGACGTCGTCGTCTGCGGGTGGAAGCCGGGCCGGGGACGGCGCGAGGGCGGCCTGGGGTCGCTGCTGCTCGGCGAGTACGACGGCAAGGGGCGGCTGTGCTTCGTCGGGCACGTCGGCACCGGCTTCACCGACCGGGCCCTGGACGAGCTGTACGGGACGCTGTGGCCGCTGCGCCGTCCCAGCAGCCCGTTCGACGAGGCGATCCCCCGCGAGTACGCCCGCGACGCCCAGTGGGTTGAACCGCGGCTGGTCGGGGAGGTGGCCTACAGCCTGCGCACGCGTGACGGGCGGCTGCGCTTCCCGTCCTGGCGCGGGCTGCGTGACGACAAGGACCCACTAGAGGTGATCCGTGACCCCTAAGAAGCTCGGCGTGCACGTGGAGGGCCGCGACCTGCGGCTGTCCAATCTGGACAAGAACCTGTATCCCGAGTTCACCAAGGGCGAGGTCCTCGACTACTACGCGCGCGTCGCGCCGGTGCTGCTGCCGCATCTGAAGGACCGCCCCCTCACCCGCATCCGGTACCCCGACGGCGTGGACGGCGAGTCGTTCTTCGAGAAGAGCGCCCCGTCCTACACGCCCGGCTGGATCCGCACCGCCACGATCTCCTCGCCGGGCAGCTCGCGCGGCCGCGACACCATCGACTACGTGGTGGTCGACGACCTGCCCACGCTGGTGTGGTGCGCCAACCTGGCCGCGCTGGAACTGCACGTGCCGCAGTGGAAGGTCGGGCCGCGCGGCAGGCAGCACAGCCCCGACCTGATGGTGTTCGACCTGGACCCCGGCCCGCCCGCCACGGTCGTCGACGCCTGCCGGGTGGCGTGCCTGCTGCGCGACCTGCTGGCCGCCGACGAACTGGAGTCCTACCCCAAGACCAGCGGCAAGAAGGGGCTGCACCTCTACGTGCCGATCAAGGAAGACGACCGCACGTCCGAGTACGCCAAGCGCGCCGCGCAGATCCTGGCCTCCGACCACCCCGACCTGGTGGTGAGCAAGATGGACAAGCGGCTGCGCAGGGGCAAGGTGTTCGTCGACTGGAGCCAGAACAACCCGGCCAAGACCACGGTCGCCCCGTACTCGCTGCGCGCCGCGCACCGGCCGTCGGTGTCGGCCCCGGTCACCTGGGACGAGCTGGAGGACGCCCGCAAGCCCGACGACCTGACGTTCACGCCCGAGGAGGTCCTCGAACGCGTCGACAAGCACGGGGACCTGCTCGAACCCCTCCTGGAGCGCCGCCAGCCCCTGCCCTGAACGCCGTCGGCCCCCGCCCGGACGCCTGGACCTCCTGCCCGGAGCCCTATGTGTTCGAACCGGCACGCAGGGATACCGGCTTCCGCCACCATGGATGCGATGGGGGACATCGTGACCGGCGTGGAGGGATGACAGTTGGAGCGCAACCATCACTACGACGTCGTGGTGCTGGGCGGGGGCACCGCGGGCGAGCTGGTGGCCACCGAACTCGCCCAGAGCGGACGCGACGTCGCGCTCGTGGAGAACCGCCTGGTCGGGGGCGAGTCCCCGTACTTCGCCTGCGTGCCGTCCAAGTCGCTGCTGCTGTCGGCCCGGCGGGGCGAGACCTGGGAGCTGGCGATCGCGCGGCGCGACGAGGTCACCGGCCACCTCGACGACGACCGCGTCGTGGCGCGCATGGCCGAGGACGGCGTGACCGTCCTGCGCGGCTGGGGCCGCGTCACGCGTCCTGGAACGATCGAGGTGGACGGCGCCGAGCACGGCTACACCGACCTGGTGGTCAGCACCGGCAGCGAACCGGTCGTCCCGGCCGTGCCGGGCCTGGCCGACGCCCCCACCTGGACCAGCGACGAGGCGCTGACCGTGCCGGACCTGCCGCGCCGCCTGGTGGTGCTCGGCGGCGGTCCCGTCGGCTGCGAGATGGCGCAGGTGTACGCGGCGTTCGGCTCCCAGGTCACGCTGGTCGAGCCGGCCGGGCGGCTGCTGACCGCCGAGGCGGCGTTCACCGGCGAGATCCTGGCCGACGCGCTGCGCCGGATCGGCGTGGACCTGCGGCTCGGGTCCGAGGTCGTCCGCGTCGCGCGCGGCGACGGCGGCGCCGGGGCCCGGCTGTGGCTGGCGGACGGCGGTGTGCTCGCGGCCGACCGCATCCTGCTGGCGTCCGGGCGGCGGCCCCGCGTCGAGGGCCTCGGCCTGGAGAACCTGGGCGTCGCCGTCACGCCCGGTCAGCCCCTCGCGGTGGACGAGACCTGCGCGGTCACGCTCGGCGACGGCGCCCCAGAGACGGACACGCCGGACCTGCCGGGTGGGCTGTGGGCCGCGGGCGACGTGACGGGCGTGGCGCGCACCGCCCACGCTGCCCGCTACCAGGCCCGCGTGGTGGTGTCCAACGTGCTCGGCAAGCGCCGCGAGGCCGACTACCGGGCCGTGCCCCGCGTCGTCTACACGACCCCGGCCGTCTACGCGGTCGGCCTGCCGCCCGCCCAGGCCGAGGAACGCGGCATGGATCTGCTCACCGCCGGGTACGACCTCGCGGCCACCACCCGCGCGGCGGTCGAGGCCGACGACCGCGGCCGGGTCGAGCTGTACGCCGACCGTTCGCGCGGGCTGCTGATCGGCGCGGCCGCCGTCGGGCTCTACGCTGAGGAGTGGATGAGCGAGATCGCCCTGGCCATCCGGGCGCAGACGCCTCTGGGGCTGCTCACCGACGTCGTGCACGCCTTTCCGACGTTCGGCGAGGCGCTGGAGGCGCCGCTGCGGGAGCTGGCGGGGCGGCTGTGACGCCGATGTCGACGTCGATGGGGACGTCGATCGGGATGGGGATCGATGGGAAGGAGTCTGCCATGACCGAGACCAACGGCCCCGAGCCGGTTCTGCGCGACGAGGAGCCGGAGGCCGACGCCGCCGAGCAGCGCGCCGCGCTGCGCGAGGACGACGAGCGGCCGCAGTGGCCGCCGCAGGTGCCGCTGGACGCCAACGAGGCCGACGCCACCGAACAGAGCCTGGAGGTCGAGTTCGACGAGGACGAATACCGCTGAGCGTGAGCGTACGATCGTGCTTGGCGTCGACCGTGACCCCTGAGGTTACCGGCGCGTACGATGATGGGATCAACGTCCAGCGACGACCGAGGGGCCGACCGCCCCGCCGTCGCATCGATCGGTGATCGGAGAGTGTGGTGACCGCGACCCCGGACGCCCGCCCCCGCGGCACGCGGCTGCCGCGGCTGGCGCGCCGCAGACAGCTGCTCGGCGCGGCCCAGGAGGTGTTCGTCGCCCAGGGCTACCACGCCGCGGCGATGGACGAGATCGCCGAGCGCGCCGGCGTCAGCAAGCCCGTGCTCTACCAGCACTTCCCCGGCAAGCTGGAGCTGTACCTGGCGCTGCTGGACGAGCACGCCGAGGCCCTGGTGCGCACGGTGCGCGACGCGCTGGAGTCCACCACGGACAACAAGCAGCGCGTGCAGGCGGTCATCGCCGCCTTCTACGACTTCGTGGCCGGCGAGGGCGAGGCGTACCGCCTGGTGTTCGAGTCGGACCTGCGCAACGTGGCGCCGGTGCGGGCCCGGGTGGAGCGCACCAACCAGCAGTGCGCCGAGTTGATCGCCCAGGTGATCTCCGAGGACACCGACGCGCCGCCGGACGAGGCCCATCTGCTCGGCATGAGCCTGGTCGGCATGGCCGAGGTCAGCGCGCGGTACTGGCTGTCGCAGCACCGGGCCATCCCCAAGGACACCGCCGAGAAGATCATCGCCCGCCTGGCCTGGCGCGGCATCTCCGGCTTCCCCCGCACCAGCTGACCCCCACACACCTCTTCGAGGGAGCGAAACGCGTGCAGGTACGCATCGGTGTCCAGTCCGTCCCCAAGGAACTCGTGGTCGAGACCGCGCAGTCGGCCGACGAGGTGCAGCAGGCGCTGGCCGACGCGCTGGCCGACGACGCCGGCGTGTTCGTGCTGACGGACCAGCGGGGCGGGCGGGTGGTCGTCCCGGCC
Organism: Actinomadura sp. NPDC047616; assembly: GCF_040642915.1. Classification (NCBI taxonomy): domain Bacteria; kingdom Bacillati; phylum Actinomycetota; class Actinomycetes; order Streptosporangiales; family Thermomonosporaceae; genus Actinomadura; species Actinomadura sp. NPDC047616. Next base: position 150,758 of record NZ_JBEYTB010000013.1, on the reverse strand, counting down.
GACCGGGTCGGCTACCTGGAGATCAGCGAGGAGGAGAACCGCGCCGTCGGGTTCGGCTCGCAGTACACCTGAGCGCACCGGGCGCGCCGTCGATCAGATGGAGGCCCCTGTTCGCAAGCCGTCGGCTTGCGTGCGGGGGCCTCGTCCTTTCCGGGATCCGGCCTCCGCTCCGCCGCCTGGGCCCGGTCACCTGGGGTTTGTTTGAAACGCTCATGACGGGCACATCGACCACCGACCGCGGGCCGCGCGCCTCCGCAGCGGCCCAGGACGACGAAATGGTGATCGAGAATGCTGACGATTCTCTGGTTCATCGTCATCGGTGCCGTGATCGGCGCCCTGGCCCGGCTGCTGGTGCCCGGGCGCAACCCGATGGGCATCCTGCTGACGCTCCTCGTCGGGATCGCCGGTGCGATCCTCGGCGGCATGGTGTCCAACGCCCTCGGGGCCGGATCCGTGATCGCGTTCATCTTCGCAGTGGTGATCGCCGCGATCGCGGTGGCGCTGATCAGCGGAACCTTCACCGGCGGCGGTGGCCGCGGCCGGTGGCGCACCGGGCGGCGCACGTACTGACGGCCCGCCGCCCCCCGGAGCCACCTGAGCCGGAGGACCGACCGACCCCCGCGAACGGCCGCCCTCCGGCGTTCCGGCGAAGCCCCCGCACCTGCCCAGCGGGGGCTTCGCCCTTTCCTTCCGCGTCCCGGGACTGTCCGTTCCTGGCCAGTCCGCGGGGGTTTACTCCGGGTCCGCGGCACGTCCGATCTTGGACGATGCCGACGACCCGGGAATATTCGCGGGAGTGCGCGGTGTTGCCACTTCAGATCGGCTATTGGTGTAGAGAAACCATGGTCGGTACACTGCGTCGCGGAGTGTGACCGCACGCAGCCACAGCGAGTGACTGCGCTACCCCTGACGCGGTCACCGGGGAAATTTTGACTGACGGCTGGTCCCTCCCGCGCGAGCGCGCGGCCACGCGACACGACCGGCGGGGCACCGCCCGGCCGGTGCGGATCGTGGCTTCTGCAGCTGCGCCGCGCGAGCGAGCGTCGACCCCGCACTTTGGAGGCTGGAAGCCCTGACTACGTTCCACGAACTCGGGGTCGTCCCCGAGATAGCCGATGCCCTCGCAGCCGAGGGCATCGTCGACGCGTTTCCCATCCAGGAGCTCGCCCTGCCGATCGCGCTGGGCGGGCACGACATCATCGGGCAGGCCCGCACCGGCACCGGCAAGACGCTGGCGTTCGGCGTGGCGGTCCTGCAGCGCATCGAGCACGGCGGCACCCGGCCGCGCGGGCTGGTGCTGACCCCCACCCGCGAGCTGGCCATGCAGGTCACCGACGACCTGCTGGTCGCCGGCGGCAAGCTGGGCACGCGAGTGCTGCCGGTGTACGGCGGCCGGGCCTACGAGCCGCAGATCGAGGCGCTGCGCGAGGGCGTCGACGTCGTCGTCGGCACCCCGGGACGCCTGCTGGACCTGGTCAAGCAGCGGCACCTGGACCTGTCCCGCATCGACGTGCTAGTGCTGGACGAGGCCGACCGCATGCTCGACCTGGGCTTCCTGCCCGACATCGAGCGCATCGTCGACCTGCTGCCGCAGGCGCGGCAGACCATGCTGTTCTCGGCCACCATGCCCGGCGAGATCGTCGCGCTGTCGCGCCGTTACCTGCGCCGCCCCACCAACGTGCGGGCCGAGGCGCACTCCGAGCCGGACGCCACGCCGCAGGTGGTGCAGCACGTGTGGCAGACCCACCAGCTGGACCGTCCCGAGGTGCTGGCCCGCGTGCTGCAGGCCGAGGGCCGCGGGCTGACCATGGTGTTCTGCCAGACCAAGCGGGCCTGCGACCGCGTCGCGAGCGACCTGTCGCACCGCGGGTTCGCCGCGGCCGCCGTGCACGGCGACCTCGGCCAGGGCCAGCGGGAGCGGGCGCTGCGCGCGTTCCGCAACGGCAAGATCGACGTGCTGGTGGCCACGGACGTGGCGGCCCGCGGGCTCGACGTCGACGACGTCACCCACGTGGTCAACTACGAGTGCCCCGACAGCGCCGACACCTACGTGCACCGCATCGGCCGCACCGGCCGCGCGGGCCGCACCGGCACGGCCGTCACCCTGGTCGACTGGGCCGACCTGCAGCGCTGGAAGCTGATCAACGGCACGCTCGACCTGCCGTTCGCCGCGCCGGAGGAGACCTACTCCACCTCCGAGCACCTCTACGAGGCCCTCGGCATCCCCAAGGGCGTCACCGGCACGCTGCCCAAGGAGCAGCGTGGCGAGCGCGCCGGGCTGGCCGCCGAGGAGCTGGAGGACATCGGCGAGACCGGCCGCACCCGCTCGGCGGTGCGCGACCGTGACCGCGACCGTGACCGTGACCGTGACCGTGACCGCGAGCGTCCGCGCCCGCGGCGCCGCAAGCGCAACCGCGTCCGCACCCGCGCCGGCCAGCCGGTCGACTCGGCGGGCGGGCACAACGACGCCTCGGCGTCCGGTGAGCGTCCCGCGTCCGGCGAGCGTCCCGCGTCCGACCGGCCCGACGAGGCCGCGGACAACGTGGTGCAGGCCGTGGCCACCGAGCCCCGCCGCACCCGCCGCCGTCGCCGCACCCGTGGCGGCAAGCCCGTCACCGCCGACGAGAGCACCCAGACCGTCTGACCTGACGGAACCTACTCCACGGGACGTCGCCGCCTGCCACGCCCCGTCACAAACCGACCCATCCCGCCCGACGAACGGCCCAGTCCTTCGTCGGGCTTTCCCATGCCCGCCCACAGGGATCACCTCCCATACTTGCGAACGGCCCCGCGCTCCGGACGGTACGCGTCGGCGCATCAATCGTGGCGAGCGCCAACGCAAGAAGGGAGAACGCAATGGGTCGTCAACGCAAACCCAGCATCGAGGCCCCGGGTATCAAGATCAAGGGAGTGAAGACCACGCCGGTCACACTGCCGGACGGCCGTGAGGTCGGCGGAATCGAGACCGAAGATCTGGAGATCCCCAACAGGCGCATCCGGGAACGGCGGTAGTAGGCCGCAGTTCTACTCAAATGGGCCCGGCTCGCCCCCGACGCGAGCCGGGCCTGTTCCATGTCGGGCGGCGGCAGGGTGATTCCACACACGGAGAGCTGAACACACGCAGGAAACGCGAGGCCCCGCGCGCGGTGCGCGCGGGGCCTCCGGATCATCCTCAACGAGCCGCCTAGGCCGCTCGCCTCGGACTACATCACCGGCGGTGCCCCCTCCTGGAACCGTACCTGGTCCACGAGTAGTCGGGGTCGCCCTCCTCGCAGTGGGACTCCGCCACAGGCTCGCCCGCGGCGTCCACGCAGCGGCGGTCCTCCTCGCAGGCGGCGAGGGAGGGCACCCCCAGCGCAACCGTGGCCACCACGGCGGCCACAGAGCCAATCCGCTTCTTCATGCCGAATTCTCCTTTTGTTGGGCCTTAGTGAAACCACGTCCTCAGAAGGCGAGGACGCTTCCTGGAACCGTCCGCACAAAGGACCGGTTGGCAAGGCACTGCTTGCACGGCGCGTTCCAGGGGGCCGGCGGAGACGCGGCAGGGGGCGGTCAGCGGTCGTTGCTGGTCGGCGTCGCAGGTCCGCGCCCGTGCGGCCGCCGGCGCGCGGCGACTGATCCTCTGGCTCGGGTCAGCCTCGTCGGGAGGTGTGAGCGTCGCGCAGGCGCAGGGCCGTGTGGGGGTGGTCGGTGACGAGCACGGCCACCCGGGGGTCGGCGAGGAAGCGGCGCATCAGCGCGCGGGCGTTGACCGTCCAGACCATGGCGGGCACTCCGGCGCGGGCGCACTGGCGCAGCACGCCGACGCGGGCCAGGCGGTGGTTGAGGGCGACCATGTCGGCGCCCGAGTCCAGCAGCGGGCGCACCGGCGCGAAGTCGCCGACGGCGCCGCGTTCCCACAGGCCGCGGCCCACCGACAGGGCCGTGGTCACGGTGGGGAACGTGTTCTTGATCGTGGCGACGGAGGCGGGCTCGCCGGTGGTGACCACGAAGCGGCCCGGGCCCAGCACGTCCAGGGCCAGCGCGACCGCCTCGTGCTCGCAGCCGCGCTCCTTGAGGTCCAGGTGGCCGAGGGAGCGGCCCGCCATCATGCGCAGGGCGTCGGCGAACCGGGGTACGGGGCGCGGCGCCAGCGCGCGGACCCGCTCGTAGGTGCAGCGGCTCAGCGGCAGCCCGCCCACGGTCCGGTCGTGATGGACGATCAGCTCGCCGTCGGCGGTGCGGCGCACGTCGAGTTCGACATACTCTGCACCAGAGGCGATCGCCGTCCGCAGACCCGCCAGGCCCGCCGCGTCCCGGCGGTGCGCGGAGATGGCCGTCACGTCGGTGACGCTACCACCGAACGAGCTTCGCCGGTGTTCCAGAATGCATATTTAGTATGGTGGCACCCTGTGAGTACGCCCCGGTTCCTGACCCTGCCCCCGAACGTGCGTCGGACCTACGTGGAGACCTCCCGTGGCAGGTTCGCCGCCCTTGAGGGCATGCCGGGCTCGGGCGTAGCCGAACACTGCCCCGCCCTCCTCGTCCCGGGCTACACCGGCAGCAAGGAGGACTTCCTCGCCGTCCTGCAGACCCTGGCGAACGCCGGGCGGCGCCGCGTGGTGGCCGTCGACATGCGCGGCCAGTACGAGTCCCCGGGCTGCGAAGACCCGTCCCTCTACACCCGTGCCGCGCTCGGCGAGGACGTCGCGGCGCTGGCGGAGGCCCTCGGCCCCGACCCGGTGCACCTGGTGGGCCACTCGTTCGGCGGCCTGGTCACCAGGGAGACGGTGCTGGCGGGCCGGGTGCGGCTCATCTCCTACACGCTGATGAGCTCGGGCCCCGCGGGCGTGGACGGCCCGTCGGCGGCCAAGGCGCGGGCGCTGATGGAGGCGATCCCGCAGCTGGGCATGGACCGCATCTGGACGCTCAGCCTGGAGCCGGACGCCCGCTCCCGCGGCCTGGCCCCCGAGATCGTCGACTTTCTCCGGGCGCGCACGCTGGGCAACTGCGAGCTGGGCCTGCGCACCATGGCCGCCGAGCTGCTGACGGCGCCCGACCGGGTGGACGAGCTGGCCAAGGCCGCCGAGGACGCCGGGCTGCCGATCCTGGTGCTGTACGGCGAGGACGACGACGTGTGGGACCCGCGCGAGCAGGCCGCCATGGCCGAACGGCTCGACGCGGCCAAGGTCGTCATCCCGGGCGCCGCGCACTCGCCCGCCGTGGAGGCGCCGGAGACCACCGCGGGCGCCCTCACCGACTTCTGGAACGCCTCCGAGCGGCGGTGGCGCTGCGGGTCGTCCTTCTGACCCCCGCCCTCCGCGACCTCGCTCCGCGAACACACCGGCCCCTGTGGTGAGGCTCGTCACAGGGGGATGCCGCCCCGCGGATGTAATGACACACTTACTGAAGTTTGTCTCATCGGCGACCCTTGGCGAGGTGGCGAATGCCGGCGACCGTCCAGCCCCCTGAGAGCGTGACCTGGCGGGTGCACATCGACCGGTCGATGTGGGTCGGCGGGGTGCGCGGCCTCATGCTCCAGGCCCTGCATCCGGTGGCGATGTGGGGGGTGTGGCAGAACTCGACCTTCCAGGAGGACCCGTTCGGCCGCCTGCGGCGCACCGCCGACTTCGTGGGCACCGCCACCTTCGGCAGCCCTGAGGAGATCGACGCGCTGGCGGCCCGGGTCCGGGGCATCCACCGCAGCCTGCGCATCCTCAACCACGACACCGGCAGGAGGGAACGGCTCGACCAGCCCGAGCTGCTGCTGTGGGTGCACTGCGCCGAGGTGTACTCCTACCTGGAGGTGGCGCGCCGCGCCGGGCTGCCGCTGACGGACGCCATGGCCGACCGGTACCTGGACGAGCAGCGGCACACCGCGACCTACGTGGGCCTGCACGCCGACGAGGTGCCCGGCAGCGTGGCCGAGATGGAGGCGTACTTCGCCGAGACGCGGCCCGTGCTGCGCGTCACCGACGAGGCGAGGGCCGCGGTGCGGTTCCTGCTGTGGCCGAACCTGCCGGAGAACCTGCGGTTCCTGAACGCCGGGAAGCCCGGCTACGTCCCGTTCGGCGCGCTGTGCTACTACTCGCTGCCGGACTGGGCCCGCGCCATGTACGGGATCCTGCCGGAGGTGCCGCGGCCCGCCGTGACCGCGGCGCTGCGCTCGTTCCGCCTGGCGATGAACTCGGTGCCCGAGCGCGTGCACGACTACGCGTTCGCCAAGCCCACCCGGGACATGCTGGAACGCGCCCGGCTGCGGCTGGCCGCCGAGGGCTACGACGTCGGGCGCGGACTGTACGGGCTGCGCGACCCGCGCCGCTGGCCCGCGCGCCGCAAGGTCGCGGCGGCCTGACCCCGGCGCACGGCCCGGCCCCACACCTTGGTCCCGGGCCCCGGTTCAGGCTTCCGGAAGGGCCGCCCAGGGTTCCTTGGGGGAGGCGGCCTGCCGGCCCTCCGGGCAATGCCTCAGGAAGTCGCACCACGAGCACAGGCTCCCGGGACGCGGCGGGAAGTGCTCGTCGTAGGGGTCGTGCCGGACGGTGACGGGGCCGCCCTCACCGGAACGCGGCCGGGGCACCGCGTTCTTCAACCGGGTGCGGTACGCCTCGTCCGCGGCGGCCGCCTCGGCGGCGATCTGCTCGGCGCGGCGCAGGTGGCGTCCCAGCGACTCGTCGGTGTGCTCCCACACCGCGACCTCGCCGCTGGGCAGGTGGTGCAGCTCGACGCGGCGGCAGGGGCGGCGCAGCACGCGGGACGCGGCCAGCGCGTACAACGCCAGTGCCAGGGAGCCGCGCGCGTCGTCGGCGGTGAGGACGTGCCGTCCCGTCTTGTAGTCGACGACCACCAGCTCCGAGCCGCGGTCGTCCAGCCGGTCGATGCGGCCCGACACCGCGATGCGGTCGGTGCGCGTCGCCACGGTGCGCTCCACCCCCACCGGCTCGTCGTCGGGGTCGAGCCGGGCGGCGTAGCGCTCCACCATCTCGCGGGCGCGCTCGCGGTAGCGGCCGGACTGCTCGGCGTCCCGGAACCCCTCGGTGAGCCAGCCCCGCACCAGCAGCGTGCCCGCCGTCTCGGGGGTGCGCTCGGCCCGCGGCAGCCGCCACCACGCGGCCAGCGCGTTGTGCACGCTGGCGCCCAGGCTGTTGTGCGCCCACGGCGGCCCCTTGGGCGGGGACGGACGGTCCAGGTAGGTCATCCGGTAGCGGCGGGGGCAGTCCAGCCAGGAGTTCAGCCGTGACGGCGTGCACGTGTAGAGCCGCTGGGGCATGCCCGCCAGCGGCAGCTGTTCGGCACCCACGACGCGACCGCGGTCAGGCGTCTTCGCCGTCCCGGGCGAGGGCGCCCCAGCTCTCCCAGCGGGCGTCCTCCTCCCCCACCGTGGTCTCGTCGCCCTGGCCGGGCAGCACCCGCAGGTCCTTGGGCAGCGGCGTCAGCAGCGCCCCGATGGAGTTGAGCTGCTTGCGCAGGTCGTCGTAGACCCCGCCGATCGCGCCGGGGCGGCCGCGGTGCAGGGTGTCGCCGGAGAACAGCACGCCGAGCTGCTCGCTGATCACGCACACGCTGCCGGGGGTGTGCCCGGGGGTGTGCACGATCTCCAGCTGGGCCTCGGCGATCTCGAACACGCCGCCGTCCTCCAGCCAGATGTCGGGCTCGAGGGAGCGCAGCGCCGTGGCGTCGTCCTCGTCCTCCTCCTCGCGGGCCAGCCGCCCGAAGAAGTCGCGCCACAGCAGCCGGTCGCCGCGGTGCAGCGCGATCGGCGCCCAGTTCTCCTCGTCCTCCTCGCCGGCCGCGGCGACCTCCAGCACCGTCGACAGCTTGTGCTCGTTGCCGTCGGTGCAGATCACCGCCATGACCTCACGCTCGCCGACCGCCTTCAGCACGGCCTCGGCGTCGTTGGCGGGGTCGATCACGATCACCTCGTCGTCGTCTCCGACGATGTAGGTGTTGCTCTCGACTTCGTACTCTTCGTCGTCCAGGGTGACCTTCCCCGTGGTCACCACCTGATCGATGCGCGCGTCCACGTTCCGCACCCTATCGCGCGCGTCCGCGAGCCAGGGACGACCGCGCGGGGAGCCGCGGGCCTTTCATCCCGTGCGGACGGCGCCGGCGGCGGCGTCCAGCAGCGCCGCGTAGGCGGCCGCCGAGGTGGTCTCGCAGCCGATGCGGTCGCCGGTCGCCGCGCCGTGGTCGTCGCTGGAGCCGGTGACGAACAGGCCCAGCGCGGACGCCAGGTCCCGCAGCCGGGCCCGGTCGGACGCGTCGTGATCGGGGTGGTCCGCCTCGATCCCGGCGAGCCCGGCCTCGGCCAGCCGTTCCACCACGGCGTCGCCGAACACGTACCCGCGGCGGCGCGCCCTGGGATGCGCCAGCACCGCCGCGCCGCCCGCCGCGCGGATCAGCCGGACCGCCCGTGCCGGGTCCAGCGCGTAGCGGTCGGCGTACGCGCGGCCGCCCGCCCCGATCCAGTCGGGGGTGAACGCCTCGTCCAGCGTGCGCACCGCCCCGGCCTCGACCATCGCGCGGGCCACATGTGGCCGTCCGACGGCCTCGCCGCGGGCCAGTTCCCGCACCCGCTCCCAGGTGACGTCCACGCCGAGCCCGCGCAGCCGCTCGACCATGGTCCGCGCCCTGATCACCCGGTCGGCGCGGATCCGGGCGAGCTCGGCGGCCAGGTCGGGGGCGGACGGGTCGAACAGGTAGCCGAGCAGGTGCAGGCTGGCGCCGTCCTGCCGACACGACAGCTCGACGCCGGGCACCAGCGTCATCCCCGGCGGCAGGGCCGCCGCCGCGTCGTCCCAGCCCGCCACCGTGTCGTGGTCGGTGAGGGCGAGGACGTCCACCCCGGCCGCGCGGGCGCGCCGGACCACCTCGGCGGGCGGGCGGGTGCCGTCGGAGGCGTCGCTGTGGCAGTGCAGGTCGATGCGCATACGGCAGGAGGCTACTCAGGCGTCGAGACGGGGGCAGAAGGCGCCGTAGGGAAGATCGAGTTCCATGCCGGGGTCGCGCAGGTCGACCAGGTGGGTGCGGTCGACCAGGAGGACTCCGGCGTCGGCGGGCCACAGGATCACCCAGAGCCAGTTGCCCATGGCCTCGCCGACGTAGACGGCGCGGTCGGGGCCGCCCGGGATCGACCACATCGGCACCGAGTGGTCGCACACCGCGAAGGGGCCGCTGACCTCGACCTTGACGTGCGGGGGCCCGTTGTCGAAGCCCTCGCCGGGGTCGGGGCCGGCCAGCCCGGCGTAGTACGCGCCGAGCCCGATGCCCGGTTCCTCGGCGACCAGCAGCATGTCGGCCAGGCCGCTCACCAGCCCGGGCCCGGACACCGCCACGGCGGACGCGCGGGTGCCGGTGCGCTCGTCTCCCACGGTGACGAAGCCGGTGACCAGCCACCCCAGCGGCAGCGGCCAGGGCGTCCACACCGGGACGCGGGAGTCGCGGACGGCGGCGGCCAGCCCCTCGGGTTCGGGTCTGCGGGACGGCTGGCGCGGCAGCACCGCCCCGTGCACGGGGCAACTCCAGTCGCTCGACCAGAGGTTCGGCGCACCGACACGCTTGCCGCAGCGCGGGCACGTGGGCTCCGCCCTCATGGTTACCCACAGTGCGTGCCGGACCCCGTTCTCGTCAAGGTCCGCCCGGTGGCCCGGATCGCAAAACCAGGACAAAATAGGCGGAGGGGTGCGAGGGGGTGGCCATGCGGGTGCGCTGCGTGGGCGGGATCGTCCGCGACCACGAGGGGCGGCTGCTGCTGGTGCGGCGGGCCCGGCCGCCCGCGGCCGGACGGTGGTCGGTGCCCGGCGGACGCGTCGAGCCGGGCGAGACGGACGTGACCGCGGTCGCGCGCGAGCTGCGCGAGGAGACCGGTCTGCGGGTGGCGGTCGGCCCCCTGGTCGGCTCGGTGGAACGCCCCGGGCCCGGCGGCGTCGTCTACGAGATCTTCGACTACCTGGCCACGCCGATCGGCGGCGGCCTGACCGCCGGTGACGACGCCGCCGACGTCCGCTGGGTCACGCCCGAGGAACTGCTGCGCCTGCCCACGTCCCCCGGTCTGGTGCAGGCCCTGACCGAGTGGGGCGTGCTGGTCGTCCCCGGGATGCCACTACCCCCGGTGGATCCGTTCGCCGGTTCCGGCGGCGCCGTACGCGACGCACCGTAGGGACGGCGCGCGGCTAGGAGCCGGGGGCGCCGGGCCAGCCGGGCACGCCCTGCCCTCCCCCGGCCGGGAATCCGTGCCCGCCGGGTACGCCCTGCTCCCCTGGGACACCGTGTCCGCCCGGGACAGCGTGGCCGCTGGGCGCGCCGGGGACGCTTCCCACCGTGGCGCCTGGGACGCCGGTGGACGGCGGCGCGTCGACAGAGGCGTTCGGCTGGTCCGAGCCCCCGGTGACGGTCTGGATGCGCATCTTGCGCGCCAGCCACGCCACGACGGCCGCGTACAGCAGCATCGGCGCGACGTCCGCCACGACGTACTGCCACGGGATCGCGCCCTGCTCGATGTCCAGCTTGCCGACGGCGGCGGGCAGCAGGAACGCCATCAGGTTGTTGAACACGTGGACGGCGATGGCCGCCTCCAGGCCGCCGGTGCGCACCGTCACCCATCCGGCGACCGCGCCGAAGACGAAGATGTCCAGGATGCCCCAGCCGGTATAGCCGTGCCCGGAAGTGAAGAGCGCCGAGCCGACCACGATGCCCGGCCACGGGGTGCGGAACACCACGCTCAGCGCCCGGGCGACGCGCCCGGTGCCGTTCTCCAGCGTGCACGCGCCGACCGCCTGCAGCAGCCAGCCGCGGAAGACGTACTCCTCGGCCGACGCCTGGAACGGCACCAGCGCGATGATGATCAGGGCGGGCAGCAGGAACTCGCCCCAGCCGACCCAGTGATCCTCGCCGCCGCCGTTGGGCGGCGCCGCGAACTGGCCCGCCACCGACGAGGTGCCGAACGACACCAGGCAGAACCCGATCGCCAGGCCGCCGCAGACCAGCAGCCAGCGCCAGCGCAGCCGCCCGGCCACCGACGACAGCGTGCCGGGACGGCGCCGCTGCACCCACCACGGCACCAGCAGCACCACCGGCAACAGCACCGCGAGGGCGGCCAGGTTGAAGGTCAGGTCCGCGGTGGAGTCACCGAAGAACGAGGTCGCCGACTGCGAGGGCTCCGGCATCTCTCCCGTGGCGAGCACGTAGACGACCGTCCCGACGATCGTCAGCGCGAGCATGGCGCACAGGGCGCCGCCCAGGATCGTCAGCGTGCCGACCAGGGGCCGCCACCAGCGGTGCACGGCGTTGCGGGCCATGCGGTGGTAGGGAACCCCGTCCGGGACGGGCACCGTCCACGGCCGTTTGACCGGCGGCCCGTAACCCGGGTAGCCGTACCCCGGGTAGCCGTACGGCTGCTGGTAGGGAGAGCCGTAGGCCTGCGGCGCGGCACCGTAGGGCTGGGCCTGCGCGCCGTAGGGCTGAGACGGAGGCGTCCCGTACGGCTGGGGGCCGGTGTACGGGGGCGGCACAGGCTGGGGGTAGGGCTGCGCCTGCGGAGGCCCCTGGGACGATCCGGGGTCGTCAGGTGGCGCCCAGCCGTTGGCGTCCGCTGGATCCGGCACCGAACAACCCCCTCGTGACGACCAGCACCTGGGACGAATCGTACGTGCCGGTCAGTGCCTTTCGCGCCACAGCGCGCGATGTCGCCCGATGTCCTCCGCGCCGAGATCAGGACGGCGGCTCGAAGCGCCGGGTGCGCGTCAGGCCCGCGGCCCGGCCCTTAGCGGCGATCACCTGCGCCATCTTGCGGGACGCCTCGTCGATCATCTCGTCGCCGAGCACCGCCGCGCCGCGTCCCTCCACCGTCGTGTGGTACTCGTACGCCTCAAGGATCAGCTCGGCGTGGTCGTAGTCCTCCTGGGTGGGCGAGAAGACCTCGTTGCCCGCCTCGATCTGCGCCGGGTGCAGCACCCACTTGCCGTCGAAGCCCAGCGCCGCCGAGCGCCGCGCCACCCGGGTGAACGCCTCGACGTCGCGGACGTTGAAGTACGGCCCGTCGATGGCCTGCAGGTCGTGGGCGCGGGCGGCGGTGAGGATGCGCATGAGGATGTAGTGGTAGGCGTCGCCCTCGGTGTAGCCGGGCGGCTGCTCGCCCACCACCAGCGTCCTCATGTTGAGGGAGGCCATCAGGTCGCCGGGGCCGAACACCAGGGTCTCCAGGCGGGGCGAGGACGCGGCGATCTCGTCCACCCCGGCCAGGCCCCGGGCGTCCTCGATCTGCGCCTCGATGCCGATGCGTCCCGGCTCGTACCCCATGGCCAGCTCGATCTGGGTGAGCAGCCGGTCCAGCCACTGCACGTGGGAGGCGTCGCGCACCTTGGGCAGCATGACGCAGTCCAGGTTGGCGCCGGCGCCCTCCACCACCTCGATCACGTCCCGGTACGCCCACGGGGTCTCCACGTCGTTGACGCGGACGACGCGCACCTTGCCCGACCAGTCGCCCTCGTTCAGCGCCGCCACGACGCTCTTGCGGGCGTCCTCCTTGGCCGAGGGCGCGACCGCGTCCTCCAGGTCCAGGAACACCTCGTCGGCCGGGAGTCCCTGCGCCTTCTCGATGAACCGGGGGTTGCTGCCGGGGACCGCCAGAGTGGTACGTCGTGACCGCATGGCCGGATGCTACCGGGGGGCGTGTGAGACGCTGAGGGCATGGGCGAGCTGAAGGCGCTGGTGGAGGAGGCGGCCAAGAAGTCCGGGCTGATGTGGCTGCACCTGCCGGGGCTGGCGCAGCCGCGGGCGGCCTGGCACGTGTGGCACGACGGCGCGGCCTACGTTCTGACCGGCGGCGAGGGCGAGCAGCCCCTGCCCGGCCTGCCCGAGGCCGACCGGGTGCGGGTGACGCTGCGCAGCAAGGACAAGGGCGGGCGGCTGGTGTCGTTCGTCGCCGCCTGCGAGCAGGTGCGACCCGGCACGGACCTGTGGGACGAGGTCACCTCCGTCCTGGCCAAGGAACGCCTCAACGCGGCGACCCATGAGGGACAGGTGGAGCGCTGGGCGGAGGAGTCGTACGTCGTGCGGCTCTCCCCCACCGACGAGGTGATGGAGGCACCGGGCGGATACGACGACGAGTACGCCGCCGTCCGCCCGGTGCCCACCCCGGCGACCACGGCCGGCCCGCCCCCGCGCCTGATGGGCGGCAAACGCCGCAGGGCCGACCGCTGAACTCCGGCGGGTCCGGCGTCACATCGGCAGGCGGCGGCCCTCGGCCAGCGCGCGCAGCTTGTCGGGGTTGGCGACCATCAGCACCTTGGTCACGGTGCCGGCCGTGTCGACCTCGGCGGTCACGACGGTGAACGGACCGTCCGGGCCCTCGACGAGCAGCCCCGGCTCGCCGTTGACGCTGACGCGCCGGACGACCCAGTCCCGCGGCTCCACGCCCCCGAACGGAGAGCTGGACACCGCACGCAGCCAGCGGCCGACCTTGTCGGCGCCGTGGATGACGCGGCGGGCGGCGCGGACCTTGCCGCCGCCGTCGGTCCACAGCGCCACGTCCGGCGCCAGGGTCTCCATCAGCCGGTTGATGTCGCCGCCGAGCACCGCGTCGAAGAACCGCTCCGTGGCGGCGCGCCGCTCCCGGCCGTCCGCCGCGAACCGGGGCCGCCGCGCCTCCACGTGCTTGCGGGCGCGGGTGCCGAGCTGCCGGACGGACGTCTCGCTGCGGTCCAGGGCCTCGGCGATCTCGGCGTAGGAGAAGCCGAACACCTCGCGCAGCACGAACACCGCGCGCTCCAGCGGGCTGAGCGTCTCCAGCACCACCAGCAGCGCCATGGACACCGACTCGGCCAGCTCGGCGTCCTCGGCCACGTCCGGGGAGGTCAGCAGCGGCTCGGGCAGCCACGGGCCGACGTAGGCCTCCCGGTGCGCCCGCGCCGACCGCAGCCGGTCCAGCGCGATGTTGCTGACGACCCGCACCAGATACGCCTTGACGTCCTGGATGTCGGAGCGGTCCGCCGACGCCCAGCGCAGCCAGGCGTCCTGCACCGCGTCCTCGGCGTCGGCGACGGTGCCCAGCATCCGGTACGCCACCGAGAACAGCAGCCCCCGATGCTCCTCGAACAGCCGCGTGGTCGCCCCGTCCGCGTGCTGCGCCGCCTCCCCGTCCGGGCGTTCCGCCGTCCCGCCCGCGGGTTCCGCCGGGTCCTCGCTCATGCCGTGGCCTCCTTCGCGAGCCGTCCGGCCGGGATCTCGCAGTTGTCCTTGAAGCCCTGCCCGACGAGCCCGGCGGCCAGGTTGAAGCGGGAGCGCATGTTCTCCACGGCCACGCACATGGTGAGCTCCACCAGCTGGCGCTCGTCCAGGTGGCGGCGCAGCGCCTCGACCAGCTCGTCGGTGACCTGCGGCGGGTCGGCGGTCATCGCCTCGGCGTACTCCATCACCAGGCGCTCCTCCTCGGTGAACAGGCCGCTGTCGCGCCAGTGCGGCACCGCCTCCAGCTTGGCCAGCGGAATCCCGTGCGTGTTGGCCTCCCAGGTGCCGAAGTCCACGCACCACGCGCAGCCCACGTGCACCGCGGCGGCCATGACCGCCAGGTCCTTGAGCCGGTGCGGGAGCGCCTTCCACCGCAGCACCCCCATCTCCAGCATCCCGTAGGTGGCGAACACGCCCATGTGGTGGCCCATCGCCCGCATGGGGTCGAGATCCTTGCCGAACTTGCGGCGCACCGCCCACGCGAACAGCCGGTAGCGCAGGGTCTTGGGAGGGTCCAGGGAGATACGGGCCACGGCGGCCTCCTTCGCGGTCGTCTCCAACACGTCACCCCCGAAGACGGGACAGCCCCCGCGGATGTGACATGCCGGTGAACACCGCGGCGCACGTCACACCGCCGCCCGGATTACCGCCAAGATCGCGGGTAGCCTGCGTGTCATGAGCGCGAGTCCGACACGTGTGTTCATCGCGCGGCTGGCCGGGATCGCCGTGTTCGACCCGGCGGGCGACCAGGTCGGGCGCGTCCGCGACGTGGTGGTGGCGCTGCGCCTGGGCGACCGGCCGCCGCGCGTGCTCGGGCTGGTGGTGGAGGTCGCCTCGCGCCGTCCGGTGTTCCTGCCCATCACCCGGGTCATGATGATCGAGACCGACGCCGTCATCTTCGACGGCCGGCTCAACGTGCGGCGCTTCCAGCAGCGCGAGTCGGAGACCCTGGTGATCGCCGAGCTGCTCGACCGCACGGTCACGCTGACCGAGACCGGCGAGCAGGTGCAGGTCGTGGACGTCGGCATGGAACCGACCCGCACCCGGGACTGGCTGGTCGGCAAGGTCGCCGTCAGCCGCGGCCGCGGCCGGGGCCTGCGCCGGCGCCGCGGCGAGGTGTTCGTGGTGGACTGGAACGCGGTCACCGGGTTCTCGGCCGTCGAGCACGGCCAGGGCGCCGCCGGGCTGATCGCCGCGTTCGAGCGGATGAAGCCCGCCGACCTGGCCAACGTGGTGCACGAACTGTCGGAGAAACGGCGGGCCGAGGTCGCCGTCGCCCTCGACGACGAGCGGCTGGCCGACGTGCTGGAGGAGCTGCCCGAGGACGACCAGATCGAGATCCTCGGCACCCTGGACGCCGACCGCGCCGCCGACGTGCTGGAGGCCATGGGCCCCGACGACGCCGCCGACCTGCTGGGCGAGCTGCCCACCGAGCAGCGCGAACGGCTGCTGACGCTGATGGAGCCGCGCGACGCCGCGCCGGTGCGGCGGCTGCTGACCTACGCCGAGGACAGCGCGGGCGGCCTGATGACCACCGACCCAGTGATCGTGCCGCCGGACGTCACCGTGGCCGAGGCGCTGGCGCAGATCCGCAACCCGGACCTGAACCCGGCGATGGCCGCGCAGGTGTACGTGTGCCGTCCCCCCACCGCCACCCCCACCGGCCGGTACCTGGGCACGGTGCACTTCCAGCGGCTGCTGCGCGAGCCGCCGTCGACGCTGGTCAGCGGGATCGTCGACACCGAGCTGGACCCGATCCGCCCGACCATGTCGCTGGAGGCGGTGGCCACGTTCCTGGCCGCCTACAACCTGGTGGCCGCGGCCGTGGCCGACGAGAACGGGCACCTGCTCGGCGCGGTCACCATCGACGACGTGCTCGACCACCTGCTGCCGCAGGACTGGCGGGAGAACGTGATGGACGTGGCGGCGGCCGAGCGCCCCGACCCTGAGGAGGAGGCGCTGCGCGGCGCCGGACGGTACGGCGCCGGCAAGGACGACGACGCGCACCGACCGCGGAGAGGCTGAGGGGGAACGGGATGATCGAGCTTCGCGGGGAGCCGCTGGCCGGGCGCCGGGCCGGGCGCGTGGGCGCCCGCCTGGACGAACCGCGCCAGCTGACCCGATCGCTGCTGCCGCGTCCGCACTACGACCCCGAGTCGTTCGGACGGCTGTCGGAACGGATCGCGCGGTTCCTGGGCACGGCGCGCTTCCTGGTCTACATGACGGTGTTCATCGTGGTGTGGCTGGCCTGGAACAGCCTGGGGCCGCCCGGGCTGCGGTTCGACCCGTACCCGTTCATCTTCCTGACGCTGATGCTGTCGGTGCAGGCGTCGTTCGCGGCGCCGCTGATCCTGCTGGCGCAGAACCGGCAGGACTACCGCGACCGCGTGCAGTACGAGCAGGACCGGGCCCGCAACGAGCGCACCATCGCCGACACCGAGTACCTCACCCGGGAGATCGCCGGGCTGCGGCTGGCGGTCAGCGAGGTCGCCACCCGCGACTTCCTGCGCTCGGAGCTGGAGCACATGCTCAAGGAGCTGAACGGGGAACGCGGCGGCGCCAGGCCCGACGGCGCCCCGGCCCCGCGGCGCCCGGGCGGTGAGGGAGTGCCCAGGCGCTGACGGCTCTTCCGGCACGTCGTCCGCGGACACGGCGGTTCGCGGCACGCCGTCGCCGGGTCGGCCGTTCCCGGGCAGGGCGGCGGTCAGGCGGTGACGGCGGCCTCGTGGTGCCGGGCCCGCGGGGCGCGGGCGGCCGCGGCCGGCGGCTCGTCCAGCAGCTTGCGCAGGATCGCGGCGAGAGGCCCCAGGTCGTCCTCGTCGAGGCGGCTCATCAGGTACTCGCGGACGCCGCGCCGGTACGTCGGGGTGGCCTCCTCCAGGCGGCGCCGCCCGGCCGGGGTGAGCACCGCGTACAGCCCCCGCGCGTCGCTGGTGCACGACTGGCGGACCACCAGGCCCTCGCGCTGCAGCCGGTCGACCAGGCGGGTCAGGCCGCTGCGCGACAGCAGCACCCGGTCGGCCAGGTCGTTCATCCGCAGCCGCCCGCCGGGCGCCTCGCCGAGGTGCGTCAGCACGTCGTAGGAGCCGAGCGGCAGGTCGTGGTCGGCCAGCAGGTCGGCCTGCAGGCGGCGGGAGATCTGCACCTGGGCGCGCAGCAGCATGCGCCACACGGACAGCTCCGCGGAGATCGGGGTGGACGGCGGTGTCACGTCCCGATGCTACTCCCGCACGCGGCGCGACCGTCCGCTCCCGGGGTGCTGATTCGCAACGCCCGGCACCGAGTTCATACCATGGGGTCATGGCCTCCCAGCTGACGACCGAGCAGGTGACCGCGGCGCTCGCCACGGTGCAGGATCCGGAGATCCGCAAGCCGATCACCGAGCTCGACATGGTCAAGAACGTCGACATCGCGCCCGACGGCGCGGTGCGCGTCGGCATCTACCTGACCGTGGCCGGATGTCCGATGAAGGACACCCTGTCGCGCGGCGTCACCGAGGCCGTGTCCCGCCTGGACGGGGTCACCTCGGTCCAGGTCGAGCTGGACGTGATGAGCGAGGAGCAGCGCAGGGCGCTGCAGACCCGGCTGCGCGGCGGCGAGCCGGCCAAGGAGATCCCGTTCGCCAAGCCCGGATCGCTGACCAAGGTGTACGCGGTGGCCAGCGGCAAGGGCGGCGTCGGCAAGTCCTCGGTCACGGTGAACCTGGCGGCGGCGCTGGCCGCGCAGGGCCGCAAGGTGGGCGTGGTCGACGCCGACATCTACGGCCACTCGGTGCCGCGGATGCTCGGCGTGGAGCACCCGCCCACCAAGGTGCAGGACATGATCATGCCGCCGAGCGCGCACGACGTGAAGGTGATCTCGGTGGGCATGTTCACCGCCGGGAACCAGCCGGTGGTGTGGCGCGGGCCGATGCTGCACCGCGCCCTGCAGCAGTTCCTCGCCGACGTCTACTGGGGCGACCTGGACGTGCTGCTGATGGACCTGCCGCCGGGCACCGGCGACATCGCCATCTCGGTGGCGCAGCTGCTGCCGTCGGCGGAGATCCTGGTCGTCACCACCCCGCAGCAGGCGGCCGCCGAGGTCGCCGAGCGGGCCGGGGCGATCGCCGCGCAGACCCACCAGCAGGTCGTCGGCGTGATCGAGAACATGTCGTACCTGACCTGCCCGCACTGCGGCGAGCGCCAGGACGTCTTCGGCTCGGGCGGCGGACAGCAGGTCGCCGACGCGCTGACCCGCACGCTGGGCACCCGGGTGCCGCTGCTGGGCCAGGTGCCGATCGACGCCCGGCTGCGCGAGGGCGGCGACTCCGGACGCCCGCTGGTGCTGGACGACCCCGACGCCGAGTCCGCCAAGGTGCTGCGCACCATCGCCGACACCATCGGCGCCCGCGGCCGCGGCCTGGCCGGCATGTCCCTGGGGATCACGCCCAGGCGCAAGTGAGCGGGCCGGCGGACGTCAGCGGCTGAGCCGAGGACGTCGAGTCGACAGCCCGCACGTCAGGACCCGCACGTTAAGACCCGCACGTCAAAGGCCCCGGGACGCGTCGTCCCGGGGCCTTGTCGCGTGGGGCGGGCTCAGGTGGCCTCGTTGTCGAAGGGCGGGCGTTCGCCGTACTCCAGGCCCCCGCCCGCGGTGGCGTAGGCGGGCTCGTCGTCGAAGACGGCGCCGCGCATGGGGTTGTTCTCGTCGTCGTCCTCCAGCAGGTGCTTGCGGACGAACGTCTTGGGATGCAGGTCGGCCAGGTCGAAGTCCTTGAACTCCGGGCCCAGGCCCTCCTGCAGATCGGCCTTGGCGTTGTTGGCCATCTGCCGCAGCTGTCGCAGCGTGCGCCCCGCCTGCCCGGCGACCTGGGGCAGCCTGTCCCCGAAGATGACCAGGGCCAGCACGACGAGCACGACCATCTCGCCGAGTCCGACGTCGAACAACCCGTCCTCCACACCTCGCCGGGCACGCGGGCTCGCCGAGCCCGATGCACCACAGGGTATCCCGCCGGCCAGCGTATCCCCTGCCCACACAATCCCGTACCGGGCAAATCGCCCGGAACGGGCACCTCATCGCGGTTTCACGTTCCCGCAACCCCGGCGCCGCCCGCCCGCCGCACGGCGGGCGGGCGGACGGTTCCGCAGGTCTCGGCCCGGTCGGCTCAGTTGGCCTCGGACAGGACCACCTCGACGGTGGTCTCCTTGCCGCCGCGCTGGTAGGTGACCTTGATGCGGTCGCCCGGCGCCTTGCTGCGGATCCGCGCCGCCAGCTCGGACGGGTCCTCGATCGGCTGGCCGTCCAGCTTGGTGATCACGTCGCCGGGGCGGAGCCCGGCGCGCTCGGCCGGTCCGCCCTTCACCAGCGGCTGCACCCCGCCCTGCGCCTGCTCGGGGATGCGCACCCCCGGGCCGGGGAAGGTCTGGTCCATGCCGATGCCGAGCTGGGCGCGGCGCGCCCGGCCGGTGTTGATGATCTCCTCGGCGACCCGGCGGCCCTGGTTGATGGGGATGGCGAAGCCCAGGCCGATGCTGCCGCCCTGGGTCTCGCCGGTGATGCCGCCGCTGCCCAGCGTGACGATGGCGGTGTTGATCCCGATCACCCGGCCGCGGCCGTCCACCAGCGGGCCGCCCGAGTTGCCGGGGTTGATGGCCGCGTCGGTCTGGATGGCGTTGAGCACCGAGCCGTCGCCGCCGCCCTCGCCGCGGGTGGGCACCGCGCGGTTGAGCGCGCTGACGATGCCGGTGGTGACCGAGCCCTGCAGGCCCAGCGGCGAGCCGATGGCGATCACGGGGTCGCCGACCGCCAGCTTGGCGGAGTCGCCCAGCGTCAGCGCGGGCATCGAGTGGGTGCCCTCGGGACGCAGCACGGCGATGTCGGAGCTGGGGTCGCGGCCCTTGACCGAGGCGGGCAGCACCTTCTTGTCGTTGAAGACCACCCGGATCTGGCCGCCGGAGGCCACCACGTGGTTGTTGGTGATGATGTAGCCGTTGTTGACGATGAATCCGGTGCCCCCGGACTCCTCGCCGGTCGGCGACGCCACCCTGATCATGACGACGCTGGGCAGCACCCGCTGCGCCACGCCCGCGATCGAGTCCGGCGGCCGGCTCTGCTGCCCGGAGCCGCTGTCGGAGTTGCTGCCGAGGCTGACGCCGCCGCCGTTGTCGTCGGTGGCCATCACCCCGACTCCGGCGCCGATGCCGCCCGCCACCAGCGCGACGATCAGCGCGATCACGGCCATGATGCCCAGGCCGGGGCCGCCGCGGCCGGACGACGGCGGCGCGGGGACCGGAGCCCAGTTGGGGGCCGCGCCGAACGGCTGCCCGTACGGGCCGGGCTGACCGGGCTGACCGGGGCCGCCCGGCCCACCGGGGGCGCCGGGGACGCCGCCGGGGCCGAGGCCGCCTCCCGGGCCGACGCCGGGGCCCGGCGGCGGGCCCATCGGCGTGGCGCCCGGCGGCGGGGTCGTGGACACCGGCGGGCCGGTCGGCGGCGGGGGCTGCTGCCGGCCCTGGGGCGGCCAGGCGTACGGGTCGGGCTGGGGGTCGTGCTGGTCGTACGGGACGAATCCGGGCCGCTGCGACGCCTGCTCGTCGTCGACGGCGGGCTTGTCCAGCAGTGTCGGCCGGGGTCCCGGAGAGGCGGCGTCGCCGCCGGGCGGATCGGGGGGCGCGAAACCCTGCTCGTATCCCGCGGCGTCCGCGTCGTCCCGGGCGTCCTGCTGGGACCCCTTCGCGGCCGGCCGCGCCTCGCCGGGTTCCCGCCGCTCAACCCCGGCGCCGGCGACCAGCTCGTCGTCCTGCGCCGACGCCCTGACGGGTCCGCGGCTGTCTTCCGTCATCCCCATCTCTCCTACCGAGCATGGTTCTCGCCGAGCATGTTCACGTATCCAGGCTCATCGTGCCCATCGGGGCATGTGGTGAGCATAAGACTTATCCGAAGGGGTTGACCCACGAAGCGAGCCTGCGCAGGCCACGGCCCAGGCGGGTCCAGAGGTCCCGCCCGCCGTGGGGCAGCGCGTCCACCGCTCGCTCGGCGGTGCCCTCGGGACCGTCGGTCACCACCGTGTAGACGTAGCCGTCGTCGGCCCACACGGCCCAGTGCCGCAGCGACTCCCGGCGGAAGACGGTGTCGCCGCGGGTGACGGTGCGATTCCAGTCGGCGAGACCGCGTTCGTCCAGGCTGCCGCGCTGCACGAACACCGACACCGACTCCAGCCCGTCGGAGAAGGTCAGGTGGACGGTGCCGTCGGTGGGGCGGGTGGTGGAGCGGCGGGCGTCGGACAGGCTGAGGCCGGGCAGGGCGCGCGGCAGCGGCCAGCCGTGGTCGCGCAGGTCGCCGAGCTCGGCGGGTTCGAGGGGGTCCTCCCAGGGGGAGACGTTCCACGCGGAGGAGGTCGCCGCCTCGCCGAGCGTGCCGCCGCGCACGGACGAGCTCTTGCCGGGACGTCCGCCGGGCGCGACCCGCACCTGGTCGAACCCGGTCGCGGTGATCGTGCGTCCGGTGCCGTCGAGCAGCTCGCGGTGCAGCATCAGGCCGGTCTCGGCGTCGATCCAGAAGCGCCCGGCCGGGGTGCCGTCGCGGCGGCGGGCCTCCACGACCCGGGAGGCACGGCCGCAGATGGACGAGTCGCTCGCGCGCACGACGGCGTAGTTGCGGGTCAGCAGCTCCAGCGTCGCGGCGGTGAACCCGGTGAGCGCGCCCCCGGCGGGCTGGTAGGTGGCCCGGTCGCGGTCGCCCTCGCGGGCGTCGGCGTACGTGCCCTCCCCCGGCGTGTGCGCGACGTTCACCCGGGAGGTGACGGGGCCGCGGCGGTTCCAGGTGGTGACGACCTGAACGCCTTGGTACGGGACGCGGCGGGCCGCGTCGGCGGCGTCGCGCAGCAGCCGCACCGCCTCGGGGTCGCTGGGCGCGCGGCGCGCCGCGGCGGCGTCCCCGGCGAGCGCGCAGACCAGCACCAGGGCACCTGCGAGACCGCAGGCGAGCACGGCCTTGTCGAACGCGGCCCAGGTCCGCGCGGTCACGGCCCCGGCGAGGTCTGGACGGCCTGCTGCAGCAGCGGATCGGTGATCGGGACGTCGCCGGAGGTCAGCGCGTGCTCCACGGCGAAGCGGTCGAAGGCGGGGTTGACGGTGGGCGCGTCCTGCTCGCCGCCCGCCAGGTAGGAGGCGGTGCCGAGACCGAGGAACAGGGCCGCTCCGACGGCCAGGTAGCGGCGGCGCGGCGAGCGCGCCGGGCCGGGCCTGCCCGGCCAGCCGACCGGGTCGGCGGCGAAGGCGGCGGCGGTGACGGCGGCGTGCCGGCGGGTGCGGGCGGGGCCCGCGAACGGCCGGTGCGAGCGGCCGGAGACTCGGTCGCCGCCGCGACGGCCCGCCGGTGCGGGCGTCACGTCGCCGGACGGGCGCGACGGCGGCGGAAGGTCATCGGGTCCGGGTGCGGCCTGCGGCGGGCGGCCCAGCTCCTTCAGGCGGGCCAAGAAGTCGCCCGTCGGGAGGTCGTCGGCGCCCTCGGCGGCGGGCGGATCCGCCAGCCCCCGCAGCCGGCTCTTGAGCCCCCGCAGGGCCTCGGCCTCGGCCCTGCACCGCGCGCACACCGCGAGATGGGCCAGCGCGCGATCGCGCTCGTCGTGACCCAGCTCACCGTCGACCAACGCGGTCAGACGCTCCCCCAGACAGCTCACGCGGCTCCCTCGTCGATCAAGTCGGTCACGCGCGGCGGCGCGTGGCGAAACCCTATGCGCCCTCCGGTCGCGGGGCCTCGCCGGTGTAGGTCGACGCGTCCCCCGTGGCCGGTCGTCCCGCGGCGGCCGCTCCGGCCGGCAGCGCCGCGGCCAGGTCGCCTGCGTCCGCGGCACCGCGCCGCTGCGGCGCCCGGTGCTCCAGTGCGGCGCGCAGCTGCGCCCTCCCCCGGTGGATGCGGCTGCGCACGGTCCCCAGTTTGACACCCAACGTCGCCGAGATCTCCTCGTACGACAGGCCCTCGATGTCGCACAGCACCACGGCGGCCCGGTACTCGGGCGCCAGGGCGTCGAGCGCGGCCTGGACGTCGGCGTCGAAGTTGCGGTCGTCGTAGGCCTGCGCGGGCGTCGGCTCGCGGCCCTGCAGGCGCTCGGCGGCGTCGTCGGCAAGTCCCTCGAAGCGGATGCGCTGGCGGCGCCGCGCCATGTCGAGGAACAGGTTCGTGGTGATGCGGTGCAGCCAGCCCTCGAACGTGCCGGGCGTGTAGTTCGACAGCGAACGGAACACCCGGACGAAGACCTCCTGGGTGAGGTCCTCGGCGTCGTGCTGGTTGCCGGTCAGCCGGTAGGCCAGCCGGTACACGCGTCCCGAATGCTCGCGGACGACCTCGTCCCACGACGGCGGGGCCCATTCGGCCTCCGGCGCGTTCTCGCGGGTGCGCGTGGCCGCCGTGGTCCCGAACCCCTTGCGGGGGCCGACCCCCACAGCGCCCTTAAATGTAAGTGCTGCCACTCCCATGGTGCTGGGTTGTTCCTCTCTGGTGGCCAACGCTCTCGCTTTGGAACGACACGGTCGCGCCTGGGCTGGGGCGGTTAGTGGACCGACGACTGTTACAACGTGCTGAAACGCCGGTTGGTTCCCGGTCGGCGATAATGTCTTTCCAGCATGAGCCAGGCGGGGGTCCCGCGAGGAGGCAGCCATCGACGCCATTCAGGCCACCCTGGCCTACGTGGAGGAGTACCTCCCCGAAGACGAGGCGCTGGTGAACGCGCGACGGCGGGGCGAGGAGGTCGGGGCCAAGCCCATCGGCCCGGCCGGCGGGGCGGCCCTGCGGTTCCTGGCCACGGTCATCGGCGCCCGGACGGTGGTGGAGATCGGCACGGGCTGCGGGGTGTCGGGCATCTGCCTGCTGCGCGGCATGCGCAGGGACGCGGTGCTGACCAGCGTGGACGTCGAGCCGGAGCACCAGCGGCTGGCCAAGCTCGCCTACGCCGAGGCCGGGCTGGGCGCCTCCCGCACCCGCATGATCGTCGGGCGGGCGCTGGAGGTGCTGCCGCGGCTCACCGACGGCGCCTACGACATGGTGTTCTGCGACGCGCTCAAGCACGAGTACCCCGAGTACCTGACGGCGGCGCTGCGGCTGCTGCGTCCGGGCGGCGTGCTGGCCTTCGACAACGCGCTGTGGCACCACCGGGTGGCCGACCCGCGCCGCCGCGACCCCGACACGCTGGCGGTCCGCGAGGTGAACCGGATGGTCCGCGAGGACGAGCGGCTGGTGCCGCTGCTGCTGCCGGTCGGCGACGGCCTGCTGTGCGCCGTCAAGCGCGAATGAGCGCCGAGGCAGGCGGACGCGCGGCGGCGGCGTTCCAGGTCCGGACGCGGCCGACGGTGCGGTCGGCCGGGCAGGTGGTGGCGCTGGCGCTGCTGGTGCTCGCCTCGGCGGGCTTCGTGACCGGCGGTGCGACGGGCCGCGCCGGGTTCGGGGCCGTGGTGTTCGTCACATTGGGCGTGCTGGGGCTGGGGCTGTTCGGCGTCGGCCTGCTGTGGGCGGTGGGCGTGCTGCTGGGGCGGCGCCCCGTGCTGGAGCTGGACGAGACGGGGGTGCGGCGTCCGGCGCGCTGGCCGCTGCCGCGCCGCGCCGACCGGGTGCTGCCGTGGCCGCGGGTGGCGGCGATGTGCGCGCTGCGCCGCGGGATGGCGGGCACCCGCCGCGGCGAGCAGGACTACCTGGTGTTCCTGCCGTCGGCGGAGCTGGCCGAGACGGCCCGCACGGCCCAGCGGTCGCTGCTGGTCGCGCTGACGTTGCCGGACGTGCCCGCGACGGCGCTGCCGGAGGCCCGGGACGCGGCGGCGTGGTGTTTCGCCGTGGACCCGGCCTGGGACGCGTCCCTGAAGGAGGTCGTGGCGGCCGTGCGCAGCCGCCACCGGATCCCGGTGATCGACCGCCGCAAGGTGTGACCCGGCCGGGTGGGAGCCCGGGGGGCGGTACGCGGCTCAGGCGGGCGGTGCGCCGAGCCAGGTGAGCAGCAGGCGCGCACCGAAGCCGGTGGCGCCCCTGGTGATCTCGGCGTCGTCGCCGGTGGCCCGCGCGGGACCCGCCACGTCGAGGTGGGCCCAGCGTCGCCCGCCCGCGAACTCGCGCAGGAACAGCGCCGCCATGATCGAGCCGCCGCCGAAGCCGCGGCGTTCGATGTTGGACACGTCGGCCACGTCGGAGTCGATGGCGGGCCGGTAGTCGTCGATCAGCGGCATCCGCCACAGCGGCTCGCCCGCGGCGCGCCCGGCGGCGGTGAGGGCCGCGGCGAGGTCGTCGTCGGTGGCGTACAGGGCGCCGTGCCGCAGCCCCAGCGCGACCTTGGCCGCGCCGGTGAGGGTGGCGACGTCCACGATCACGTCGGGGTCGAGCTCGGCGTCGGCGTAGGCCAGGGCGTCGGCGAGGACGAGGCGTCCCTCGGCGTCGGTGTTGAGCACCTCGGAGGTCCGCCCGCCGAAGTGGGTGATCACGTCGCCGGGGCGCATGGCCGACCCGGACGGCATGTTCTCGGCCGCCGCGACCAGCCCGGTGACCCGGCTCCGCACGCCGAGGTCGCGCAGCGCGCCCATGACCGCCATGACGGCGCCGCCGCCCGCCATGTCGGTCTTCATGGTCTTCATGTTCTCGTTGGGCTTGAGCGACAGCCCGCCGCTGTCGAAGGTGATGCCCTTGCCGACCAGCACGACGTGGCGTCCGTCGGCGTCCTCGGGCGCGTAGGTCAGCTCGATCAGCCGGGGCGGGCGCGGTGAGCCCGAGCCGACGGCCAGCAGCCCGCCGAAGCCGCCCTTGGCCAGCTCCTTCTCGCCGAGCACGCGCAGCCCGAGGCCGGCCTCGGCGGCGATGTCGGCGGCCCGGTCGGCCAGCCACGACGGGCCCTTGTCGGTGGACGGCTGGTTGGCCAGGTCGCGGGCGCGGGCGGCGGCCCGCGCCAACGCGACGCCGCGGTCGACCGCGCGCGCGTCGGCGGCCTCGGTGGCCAGTGCCAGCGTGCCGAGGGGGGCCTTGCCCTTCCCCTCGTCGCCGGAGCGGATCGTGAATTCGTAGCCGGCGAGCAGGGCGCCCTCGACGAAGGCGGCCAGCCCGTCGGCGGAGGTCTCGGGCAGGCCCGCGACCAGCGTGTCGCGGCCCCGGCCGCGGCGGGCCAGCGCGGCGCCCGCCTTGCGCAGGTCGGCGGGGGCGGCCTCGCCGATCCCGTACAGCAGCAGCTCGCAGAGCTCGCCGCCGATCCGCGCGGGCGCGGCGACGATCTCGCCGGGCTCGCCCTTGGCGCCGTGCAGGGCCAGCAGCTCGTCGAGGGAGAACGGCAGTTCGGGCGGGGCGTCCGCGGGGGCGGTCGGGCCGGGACGGACCGGCAGGGCCACCGCCTGCGCGCCGAGCGACGCCGCCGCCTCGACCGGCCGTCCGCCCGCGTCGCGGACCCGGGTCTGGATGGGCATGCCGGTGATCCCCCTGTGCGTGCTGTTCGGCCTGCTCGTGAGCCTGCCGCTCATGGAGCCTGCCTGCGTGATCTGCTGTGTGGAAGTGCCGCGCGGACCGTCACGCGGTCGCGGCCGGCTGCGCGGCCGACACGGTGCGGGCCCCCGGCGCGGCGCCGGGGGCCGTCACCGCACGTGCCGTGACCGGCCTCGTCGTCTGTCAGCCGACGACCTGCTTGAGGGCCTCGCCGAGCTCCTTGGCCTCGTCGGCGGACAGTTCGACGACGAGGCGTCCCCCGCCTTCCAGCGGGACCCGCATGACGATGCCGCGTCCCTCCTTGGTCACTTCGAGCGGACCGTCTCCCGTCCGCGGCTTCATCGCCGCCATGCGTGCATCCCCTTCCTGCCTAGGGCCGCGTGGGGCCTCCGGGCACCGTTGGCCGCGTGGCCGCCTGTCGCATCCGCGTCATCAGTAGTGGTCCATTATCCCGTGTTCAGGGCGCGAAGTGGTAACGATCAGCGACCGGGGAGGCGACGGCCGGGCGGGCGGACGGCCGCGCGGACGGGCCGGGCGGCGGCGCGGCTCTTGCCCGCGGCCTCCGGTTTCGCCGATCGTTGCCTGAGGCCCCTGGGGAGATTGTGAGGACGATGGTGTCTGAGACCGTGCTGTACGACGTCACCGACGGGGTGGCCACGATCACGCTGAACCGGCCGGACGCGATGAACTCGCTGACCGCCGAGATGAAGGAGGCGCTGCGCGCGGCGCTGGAGCGGGCCGCCGCGGACGAGGGCGCGCGGGCGGTGCTGCTGACCGGTGCGGGCCGGGCGTTCTGCGCCGGTCAGGATCTGCGCGAGCACGCCGAGAACCTCGCCGCGGGCAAGGGCCTGGACGACACCGTCCGCCGCCACTACAACCCGGTCGTGCACGCGCTGTCCGCGCTGCCCAAGCCGGTGGTGGCGGCGGTGAACGGGGTGGCGGCCGGGGCCGGGGCCGGGCTGGCGTGGGCGTGCGACCTGGTCGTCGCGTCCGACAGGGCGACGTTCGTGACGGCGTTCGCGGGCATCGGGCTGGGCCCCGACACCGGCATGTCGTGGACGCTGCAGCGGATGGTGGGCCGCGCCAAGGCCGCCGAGCTGCTGCTGCTCGGCGAGCCGGTGAAGGCGCCGCAGGCGCTGGAGCTGGGGCTGGCCGCGCGGGTCGTCCCGGCCGACGAGCTGGCGCCCGCCTCGGTGGAGCTGGCGCGCCGGCTGGCCGCCGGGCCGACCGTGGCGTACGCGGCCATCCGGGCCGCCCTCGACCACGCGGCGTCGCACGACCTGGCGTCCAGCCTGGACAAGGAGGCCGAGCTGCAGGACCGGCTGGCGGCCACGGCCGACCACCGCAACGCCACCGAGGCGTTCCTGAAGAAGGACAGGCCCGTCTTCGAGGGGCGGTAGGCCGGTCAGGGACGGCTCACACCGCGCAGGTGGGTGAGGACGGCCAGGACGCGGCGGTGGTCGTCGGGCGTCTGGTGCAGGTCGAGCTTGGTGAAGATCGAGCCGACGTGCTTGATGACGGCGGCCTCGCTGACGACCAGGGCGCGGGCGATCGCGCCGTTGGAGCGGCCCTCGGCCATCAGCGCCAGCACCTGGCGTTCGCGTTCGGTCAGCCGTTCCAGCGGGGAGTGCTCGCGGCGGCGCGCCAGCAGCCGCCGCACCACCTCCGGGTCGATGACGGTGCCGCCCGCCGCGACCCGCTCCAGCGCGTCGACGAACTCGGTGACCTCGCCGACCCGGTCCTTGAGCAGGTAGCCGACGCCGCCGCCGGTGTGCAGCAGGTCGGCGGCGTAGGACTGCTCGACGTACTGCGACAGGACCAGGATCGGCAGGCCGGGGCGTTCGGCGCGCAGCGCGAGCGCGGCGCGCAGGCCCTCGTCGCGGAACCCGGGCGGCATCCGCACGTCGGTGACGACGATGTCGGGCCCGTGCTCGGCGACGGCGGCGGCCAGCGCGGGGGCGTCGGCGACGGCGGCGGCGACGCGGTGGCCGAACCGGTCGAGGATCTGCGCCAGGCCCTCGCGCAGCAGCACCGAGTCCTCGGCGATCACGACGTGCATGGGATCTCCACGCGCAGGATCGTAGGGCCGCCGGGCGGTGACGACAGCCGCAGCGTGCCGTCGTACACGGCGACCCGGTCGGCCAGCCCCTGCAGGCCGCCGCCCTCGGCCGCGACGGCGCCGCCCGCGCCGTCGTCCCACACCTCCACCGACAGCGTCCTTTCGTTCGTGCGCGCGTGGACGCGGGCCCGCGTCGCGCCGCTGTGCTTGGCGACGTTGGCCAGCGCCTCGGCGACGACGAAGTAGGCCGTGGACTCGACGTGCTCGGGCGGCCGTCGCGGCAGGTCGACGTCCACCTCGACGGGGACGGGCGACCGCTCGGCCAGCGACTCGACCGCGGCGGGCAGGCCCCGGTCGGTGAGCACCGACGGGTGGATGCCGCGCACCAGGTCCCGCAGCTCCTCCAATGCGGCCCGGGCCTCGGCCTGGGCCTTGTCGATCAGTTCGGGGGCGGCGCCGTCCAGTTTCGCCAGCCCGAGCGTCATGATCAGGCCGGTGAGGCGCTGCTGGGCGCCGTCGTGCAGGTCGCGTTCGATGCGGCGCCGCTCGGCCTCGAACGCGCCGGCCATCCGGGCGCGCGAGGCCCGCACCTCGACCAGCTCCTCGTCGGATGGACGCACCAGCAGCGCGCGGGCCAGCGCCGCCCGTCCCCCGGCGAGCGCGGTGAAGGCGTACAGGCCGACCGCGAAGACGGCCACGCCGGCGGCGGCGAGCGGCCACGCCTCCCCGGGGGTGTCGACGGTGCCGGCCGAGCCGTACATGATCTGGTCGCCGTGGGAGACCAGGTTCGGCGCGGACACCGCGACGGTCGACCCCACGATCAGCACGAACGGCACCGCGAAGTCGACGCACGCCAGCACGGCCCCCAGCAGCGCGTACCCCAGCTCGCGCCAGGTGACGGACTCGCGCAGCCGGAAGCGCGCCCATTCCCACAGGCCGGGCCGGGGCGGCACGCGGTGCGGGGACGGCGCCGGACGCGGGTCGACCAGCCGCAGCCGCCGCCGTTCCACGGCCGCCAGCGGCACCGCCGACAGCGGCACGCACATCAGCAGCCCCACCCCGACCACCAGCGGCGTGAGGAGCACCCCGGCGATCACCAGCGCGTACACCGCGGCCAGCCAGACCACCGCCACGATCGGGCCCGTGGCCAGGTACAGCAGCGACCGCCACGGCCACGACGAGAAGACGAACCGCAGCGGGTTGCGCGTCATGGCCCGCCAGACGTTCACGGTGAAACGTTAGAGGACGTCCCGGATGCCCGTGACGTGCCGGCGGCCCGGTCGAGGAGGTCGCGGAGGCGTTCGTAGGAGCGGTCCCAGCTCCACTCGGCCCGCGCCCACTCCCGGCCGCGCCGTCCCATCGCGGCGCGGGCGTCCGCGTCGGACAGCATCTCGATCAGCCGGTCGGCGATGGCGGGGACGGACGAGGCGTCGACGACGTGGCCGTTGTCGCCGTCCCGCACCGCCTCGGGGGCGCCGCCGGAGTCGCCCGCCAGCACCGGCAGGCCCGCGGCGGCGGCCTCCAGGAACACGATGCCCAGGCCCTCGGTCTCCAGGCCGAGGCGGCGGTTCCGGCAGGGCATGGCGAACACGTCGGCGGCGGCGTAGTACGGCGGCAGTTCGGCGTGGGGGCGTCCACCGGCGAACACGACGGCGCCGGCGGGCAGGCGTCCGGCCAGGCCGCGCAGCCAGAAGTCCTGCGGGCCCGCGCCGACGATCAGCAGTGTCGCGTCCGGCACGGCCCGGCGGACGCGGGGCAGGGCGCGGATGAGCCGGTCCTGTCCCTTGCGGGGGACGAGCCGCGACACGCTCAGGACGACCGGACGGTCGCCCAGGCCGTGGTGGTCGCGGACGGCCGCGCCCGCCGCCGGGTCGGGCCGGAACAGCTCGGCGTCCACGCCGGGGACCAGGCGGGCGGTGCGGGCGCGCGGCCCCAGCGCCCCCGCGATGCGCGACCTGGTGTATCCGGTCAGGTAGGTGACGATGTCGGCGCGTTCGCCGATGCGGCGCAGCGCCCGGCGTGCTCCGGGGACGGTCGCCCACCACACCTCGTGGCCGTGCGTGGTCGCCACGGACGGGAGCCCGAGCCGTCCCGCCAGCAGCCCGAGGGGGGCGGCGGCGCCGAACCACACGCGGTCGCAGCCGTACGCCTCGGCCAGGGCGCGTGCGTTGCGGGCGACGCGCGGCGTCGGCAGCAGCGTG
The DNA here is from genome assembly GCF_040642915.1 of Actinomadura sp. NPDC047616. Taxonomy (NCBI): domain Bacteria; kingdom Bacillati; phylum Actinomycetota; class Actinomycetes; order Streptosporangiales; family Thermomonosporaceae; genus Actinomadura; species Actinomadura sp. NPDC047616. The sequence goes on along the minus strand of NZ_JBEYTB010000013.1, from coordinate 119,870 downwards.
CGGGCACGGTCGCGTACCACCGGAAACGGCAGCCCGGAGTCGAAGACGCGGGCCTGCGGCTCGCCGGAGGTGTAAACGACGACCTCGCCGGGCGGGAAACGGCGTGCCAGCTCGTACACGAACGTCTCGATGCCGCCCCGGCGCGGCGGGAAGTCGTTGGTGATGATCAGGCAACGAGGCACAGGTCCTTCTCCTCCCGCGAGGCGGCGGCCGGGTCGGCTTCGGGGCGGCGCGGCGTGGTGGCGAACCGCGCCCACAGGGCCAGGACGGCGGGATACACCAGGTAGCCCCACCGGGAGGCGGGCATGAGGGCGGTCGCCAGTGCCAGGCCGAGGGCGAGCCGGTCGGCGGCGGCCCGCACGTCGCGCGGCGGCCGGACGATCAGCGAGACGCCCATCGCGACGGCGGCGGCGCCGAGCGCGGTCAGGGCCAGGGTGTGCCCGAAGGGGCCGAGGTCGGCGAGCAGACGGCCGGGCAGCGGGCTGTCGGCGGGGGACGCCACGTCCGCCAGTCCCAGCGGGAACCACAGGACGTTGGCCGCCATCCCGGACGGGTCGACCAGCGCGGGCGGCAGCACGCCAACCACCGTGACGGCGGCGGCCGCCGTCGCGTACCGGCGGGCGCCGCCGCGTGTGGCCGGCAGCGCGAGGCACACCAGCAGCGCGGGCCAGGCCGTCGCCTTGAGCGTCGCGGCCGCGCCCAGGGCCAGGCCCGCGGCGCCGGGACGGTCCCGTACCGCCAGCGCCAGGCCCGCGCACACCAGGCCGATCACCGGCAGGTCGTCGCCGCCGACGGTCATCGGCAGTGCCACCAGCGGCGAGGCGGCCAGCACCAGCAGCGGCCGTGCCCGGCCGCCGCCCAGCAGGCGGGCGGACGCGGCCAGCAGCGCGACGAACACGCCCGCGAACACCAGCCGCGCGTCCACCCCGGCGAGCTCGTGCGGAACGCCGAGCAGTGCCATCCCCGGCAGGTACGGGTTGTAGGCCTCGTAGCCGCCTCCGGCCAGTTCGGACGGCGGCAGGTACGGCGTGCCGTGCTCCAGCAGGTGCGCGCCCGACCGGTGCACGACGCCCACCTCCGGCTGGGCGTGACCGGTGGCCACCAGGACGGCCAGCGGCACCAGCACCGCACCGCCCGCCACCAGCGCCGGAACCGCCGGGCCGCCGCCACCGCGTCTGGCGGCGAGCACCGCGCCGAGCCCGTACGCGACGGCCGCGATCGTCCCCCAGACCCGGTGCGGGCCGAGGTGGGTCACCGCCGCCGTCACCGCCGCGAACACGGCGGACGCCCCGTACACCAGGGCCTCCGCCGGCGACCGCAGACCGGCCGCGCGCATCACCTTCACCGCATCCCTCCACAAGCCACCTGAGCTGCGTTTTCGTCGCAGACCAGGCAACCGGGAAGGAGACCGGAGATCACTACGTCTGGTTGCCGTCCCGAGGTAGACCCAGCCCTACCCCGGGCCTCCACCGCGCCGGAGGTAGGGCTGCCCCCACCACAGGTTCTCCGGGGCGCGCCAATGTGCCGGCCCCCGTCCGGGCGGTTGGCTTGACGGCATGACATCCACCACGGCCGTGCCGTCGGCCGAGCACGTCCGCGACGACCGGGTCGCGGTCGCCTCGGACCTGGTCAAGACCTACGGAAGGGGCGACGGCGCGGTGACCGCGCTGCGCGGCGTGTCCGCGGCGTTCACCCGGGGCCAGTTCACCGCGATCATGGGACCGTCCGGGTCGGGGAAGTCGACGTTCCTGCACTGCCTGGCCGGGCTGGACACCGTCACCTCCGGCACGGTCGTGATCGGCGACGTCGACATCACCAAGCTGTCGCGGACGGGGCTGACCCGGCTGCGCCGCGACCGGATGGGTTTCGTCTTCCAGTCGTTCAACCTGCTGCCGATGCTGACCGCCGAGGAGAACATCCGGCTCACCGGAAGGCTGGCGGGCCGCCGCGCGGACCGGCAGTGGTTCGACACGAAAGCCTGGAGGCCACCAAGGCGGAGTGATCCGCCTGGGGGCCTAGCGGTAGGCGCCGCGGCGGTGGCAGCCGGTGAGGTGGTCGTCGACCAGCCCGCAGGCCTGCATGAGGGCGTACGCGGTGGTCGGGCCGACGAACCGGAAGCCGTGCCTCTTCAGCTCCTTGGCCAGGGCCTTGGAGCCGGGAGTGAACGCGGGGACGTCGGCGGTGGACTCCGGGGCGGGGGCCCCGGGGTCGGCGTACCGCCAGGCCGTCGCGGCCAGGCCGCCGGGCAGGTCCAGCGCGGCCCGGGCGTTGGCGATCGCGGCCTCGATCTTCGCCCGGTTGCGGACGATCGCCGCGTCGCCCATCAGGCGTTCGACGTCGGACGCGTCGAACGCCGCGACCTTCTCGGGGTCGAACCCGGCGAACGCGGCCCGGAAGCCCTCGCGTTTGCGCAGGATCGTCAGCCAGGACAGGCCCGACTGGAACGCCTCCAGGCACAGCCGCTCGTACAGCCCCCGGTCGTCGCGGACCGGGCGCCCCCATTCGTCATCGTGGTAGGCGACGTAGTCGGGCGCCGACACACCCCAGGGGCAGCGCGCCAGACCGTCCTCGCCGAGGATCGCCGTGCTCATCGCCCCCGTTTCTACCGCACGGCTCCGACAGTTCCGGCCGCCCCGAGGCCGTCAGGCCGATCCGGCGGCGCTCGTCAGGCCGATCCGGCGGCGCTCGTCAGGCCGATCCGGCGGCGCTCGTCAGGCCGATCCGGCGGCGCTCGTCAGGCCGATCCGGCGGCTCCGTTCAGGCCGGCCGGGCGGTGCGCGAGGCGAGGCGGGCCAGGCGGCGCAGGGCGAGGGTCATGAAGCCGCGGACGACCGGGCCCGCCACCAGCCAGGCGGCGCGGCCCAGGGGCCCGAGAGGCAGGTCCAGGTGTTCGGCCCAGGTGACGCGGCTGCCGCCGCCGGGCAGCGGGGCGACCGCGAAGAACGCCTCCCCGCGGACGATCCGGCCGGTGTGGCGGACGGTGACGCGGCGTCCCGGGCGCCACCCGGTGATGACCATGGTGTCGGTGAAGCCCACCGGGCCGACGCCCGTCCAGGCCTCCAGTTCGGCGCCTTCGCCGTGCCCGCCCCGGGCGCGCGTGAACGGCATCCACTCGTCGTGCCTGGGCCAGTCGGTGAGGACGCCGAAGACGTGCTCGGCCGCCACGGGCGCGGCGGCCTCGGCGTGCACGGCGACACGGCTCACGGCTTGTCCTCGTCGTCGCGCCGTTTGGCCAGGTCGATGGGGTCGTCGGCGGAGTCGTCGCCGGGCCGGCCGACGGGGTCGTCGCCGGGGTGGGCGGCCTGCTCGGGGTCGTCCCAGGACACGCGCTCGCCCGGTCCGTAAAGTTTTGGTTCGATCTCGCGGTCATACGGGGCATACGGGTCGTCCACGGCGTCCACCTCCGCATCGCCGAGGCGGCTCCGCAGCACGTCGACCTGCCGTTCCAGTTCGGCCACGCGGACGTCCCGCTCCGACAGCGCGTACGCCAGCCGGTGCAGCGTCTCGTCGGCGACCTCCACCTGGTAGCCCCACAGGCCGCGCGGCAGCCGCAGCAGCGCCACGTCCGGCGCGGTGAGGGCGTGCCCCGGCGGCAGCCGGAACGGCGCATGGTCGGGACGGGCCGGGGCCAGTTCGCCCCCGCGTCCCATGGCGAGGACCACGACGGCGCCCAGGACGGCCAGGCCGGCCAGGACGAGCACCACAACCACGATCTCGCTCCGATCTGTCTACGCCTCCGCATGACGATCGTGCCACGATCTGGGCATGGACGTGCAGGAGCAGCGTGTCGTGCCGCTCGCCGCGGCGGTCCCCGCGGACGTCGCCGACGCGGGCGCGCCGCCCGCCGACCGGGTCGAGGCGCTGGTGGCGGCCGGACGGCCGGTGCTGGTGACGCTCGTCCCCGACGACCCGGGCAGTCCCGAGCCGGACGCGGGACTGCTGGCGGCCGCCGCCGTGTACGCGTGGCTGGGCGTGCGGACGCTGCGGGTGCCCGAGACGCAGGAGGCTGCCGTCCGGCAGGTGGTCGACATGGTCGCCTCGATCCGGGGGACCCGCCCGCCCGCGCTCACCCGCCGCGGCCTCGCCTGAACGCACGGGCCGCGCCCCGCCGGGGATGCCGGCAGGGGGCGGCCCGGGAGGGGCTGGTCTCAGGCGCGCAGGCGGTGCCAGGGACCGGTGATGGCGAAGGTGACGCCGGGCTCCTGCCGGTTGGCGAACAGCGTCCGGCCGTCCGGGGAGAACGTCACGCCCGTCATCTCGCTGTCGTTGAAGGCGTTGCGGGCGAAGGCGAACGGCTTGCCCTTGCGGGTGGTGCCGACGAGGTACTGCTCGCCGTCGCCGTCCTCGGCCAGGATCACGCCGCCGCCGTACGGGGAGACGGTGATGTTGTCCGGGCCGTCGAACCGGCCGCCCGGCTTGAACACCAGCTCCAGCTCGATCGTCTGGCGGTGCGGGTCGTACTTCCACACCTGCCCGGCGTGGTCGGCGGCGGCGCCGTCACCGGTGCGGGAGTAGCTGGCGACGAAGTACGCCTTGCCGTGGCCCCACCAGGCGCCCTCCAGCTTCTGGCTGCGGGTGATCTTGTCGAACTGCTTGCGGGTGGAGATGGCGGCCGCCGACGGGTCGGGCACCTTCACCCACGTGACGCGGAACGTGGCGCCCGGCTCCTGCACGACCGACAGGTCCGGCAGCTCGGGGACGTACATCGCCTCCAGCAGCCCGCCCGCCATGTAGCTGTGGTAGCCGCCCCGGTGCACCTTCGGGGTGAACCGGTAGAACAGGCCGAACGGCTTGCTCGCGTCCTCGGTGAGGTAGGCGATGTTGGTGCGCGGGTCGACCGCGACCGCCTCGTGCGCGAACCGGCCCATGCCCGTGATCGGCTCCGGCTTGGTGAGCCGGCCGGACGGGTCGACCTCGAAGACCCACCCGTGGGACTTGGTCTGCCCGCTGAAGCCCTCGGTCTCCTCGCAGGTCAGCCAGGTGCCCCAGGGGGTGCGGCCGCCGGCGCAGTTGGTGGACGTCCCGGCGAGGCTGATGTACTGCGAGACCAGCTTGCCGTCGCGGTCGACGTCCAGGGTGGTGGTGCCGCCGTAGGCGGCGGGGTCGTACACCAGCCCGGCGGGGGCGACCGGCTTGACGCCGCTGCCGGTCTGCTCGTGGTTGCGCACCAGGCGGGTGATCCCCGGGCGGGGGCCTTTGAACGTGGCGGTGCCGTCGTGCTTGCCGGGAACCAGCACGCCGTCCTTGATCGTGTCGCCCTGGGCGGAGATGGTCGTGTACGAGAAGCCCTTGGGCAGGTCGAGCTGCCCCTTGGGGTCGGGCACCAGCGGGCCGTAGCCGTACGCCTCACCGGCGTCGGCTCCCGCGGAGGTCTGGAAGATCGTGTCGAGGCTGCCGGCCAGGGCGATGGACAGCGCACCGGCGGCGCCGCCCTTCACCACCCCGCGACGGGACACGGACATGGGCTCTCCTTCGTGTCTGCTCAGGCCACGCGGGAGCCTGGTCGGCGCCGGTGAACCGGCGGTGAACCGGTGCGGACGGGCCCGGAAAAACCGCAGGACACCGTCCGCCCGGCGGGTCGCGACGGCCCCGCCGGGCGGATATGGATCACGGTTCCCGGGGGCGGCGCGGGCCGCCTGCCGGACCAGCGGTCACAGCTCGGCCTCGGCGTAGTCCTCCGGGGTGGCCTGGATGCGCGGCTGGGACCGTTCCAGCAGGTCGAACGCCTCGGCGACCGAGCCCGTCCAGCTGATCGCGTCGAAGATCTTCGGGCGGGCGAACCCCTGGTCGGCCAGGCCGCGCATGAGGTCGCGCAACGGCTCGTACACGCCGTACGGGTCGAGCAGCACCAGCGGCTTGTCGTGCATGCCGAGCACCCGGGCGGTCCAGATCTCGAACAGCTCCTCCAGCGTGCCGATGCCGCCGGGCAGCACCAGGAACGCGTCGCTGCGGCGGTCCATCTCGCCCTTGCGGCTGCGCATGTCCGGCGTGACGATCAGCTCGTCGCTGTCGTGGTCGGCTATCTCCAGACTGGCCAGGCCCTCGGGGATCACCCCGACGGTGCGGGCGCCGCCCGCCCGCGCGGCGCGGGCCACCGCGCCCATGCACGACACCTGGCCGCCGCCGCTGACCAGGCTGTGGCCGCGGCGGGCCAGCTCGGCGCCGACCTCGGCGGCCAGCTCGACGAACTTGCGGTCGATCCGGCCGCTGGAGGCGCAGAACACGCACACCGCCATGCCGGAGTCCGCGGACTGGGGCCGGCTCATCAGGTGCCGTCCACCCCCGCCTCGGCCGCCGCCGCGCGGGCCGCCTCCTCCTCCTGGATCCGCCGCTCCTGCAGCCGGTGCGCCTCGACGATGACGCGCACGACCTCGTCGGGGTCGTCGGTGAGGTGCACCAGGTCGAGGTCCTCGGGGGAGATCTTGCCGGACGGCAGCATGGTCGCCTTGATCCACTCCAGCAGGCCGCCCCAGAACTCGGTGCCGACCAGCACGATCGGGAACCGGGTGATCTTGCGGGTCTGGACCAGGGTAATGGCCTCGAACAGCTCGTCCAGCGTGCCGAACCCGCCGGGCAGGACGACGAATGCCTGTGAGTACTTCACGAACATCGTCTTGCGGACGAAGAAGTAACGGAACTCCAGCCCGATGTCGACGTGGTCGTTGAGCTTCTGCTCGAAGGGCAGCTCGATGCCCAACCCCACCGACAGGCCGCCCGCGTCGTCGCAGCCCTTGTTGGCCGCCTCCATGATCCCCGGCCCGCCGCCGGTGATCACCGCGTAGCCCGCCTCGTGCAGCCGGGCGCCGATGTCGACGGCCAGCTCGTACTCCTCCGAGCCGGGCTTGGTGCGGGCGCTGCCGAACACGCTGACCGCCTGCGGCAGCTCGGCCAGCAGCCCGAAGCCCTCCACGAACTCCGCCTGGATCCGCAGCACCCGCCACGGGTCGGCGTGGACCCAGTCGACCGGTCCGCGGCCGTCCAGCAGCCGCTGGTCGGTGGTCGTCTGTGGTACGGCGTTGCCCCGCAGCACCGCGGGCCCCTGCCGTCGCTTCCGGGGACTCACATCCGATGTCATGCCCTCACCGTAACCAAGGGCCCCGGGCGGGGCCCTCCGATTAATACCGAGGTGTGACGGCCGGGGCAGGGGAAACCTCCGGCACGCCCCGGGTGGACTCGCTCAGGACGTGAGCCAGGTGCGCATGCGGCGCTCGCACTCGCCGATCAGCGGAATCTCGACGTACTCGTCCTTGGTGTGGGCCAGGGTGGGCTCGCCGGGGCCGTAGTTGACGGCCGGGACGCCGAGCTCGGCGAACTGGGCGACGTCGGTCCAGCCCAGCTTGGCGCGCACCGGGGCGTCGGTGGCCGCGACGAAGGCGGCGGCCGCCGGGTGGTTGAGGCCGGGGCGGGCGGCGGGGGCCGCGTCCGTGACCGTCACGTCGAACCCCGCGAACAGGTCCCGCAGGTACGCCACGGCCTTGTCGAGCGACTTGTCCGGGGCGAAGCGGTAGTTGACGGTCACGACGCACTCGTCGGGGATCACGTTGCCGGCGACGCCGCCCCTGATGAACACCGCGTTGACGCCCTCGTGGTACTCCAGGCCGTCCACGACCGGACGCGCGGGCTCGTAGGCGCGCAGCACGTCCAGGATCGTGCCGGCGGAGTGGATGGCGTTGGAGCCCATCCAGGCGCGCGCGCTGTGCGCCCGCGCGCCCGTCGCGGTGACCTCGACGCGCACCGTGCCCTGGCAGCCGCCCTCGATCTGCCCGGCGGTGGGCTCCATCAGCACCGCGAAGTCGCCCTCCAGCAGCTCCGGGCGCACCGCGGCCAGGCGGCGCAGGCCGTTGCGGTCGGCCTCGACCTCCTCGCACTCGTAGAACACGTAGGTGACGTCGCGGCTCGGCTCCGGCACGGTGGCGGCCAGCCGCAGCGCCACGGCCAGGCCGGACTTCATGTCGGTGGTGCCGCACCCGTACAGCCGGTCGCCCTCCACCCGGGACGGCAGGTTGTCGTTGAGCGGGACGGTGTCCAGATGTCCCGCGATCACGACGCGCTCGGCGCGTCCCAGGCCGGTGCGGGCGACGACGGTGTCGCCGTCGCGCTCCACCGACAGGTGCGGCAGGGGCCGCAGGGCCGCCTCGACCGCGTCGGCGAGGGCGCGCTCGGCGCCGCTCACCGACTCGATGTCGACGATCGCCGCGGTCAGCTCCGCCACGTCCGCGTGCAGGTCGAGCCGCATGCCGCCGTCCTCAGGTGTTGATGCCGTGGTCGCGGAGGATGTCGTTGAGCTCGGCCTTGTCATGCCGCCGCCCCTCCTCCAGCCGCTTGAGGACCAGCACGGCGGGCAGGCCGAACGTGCCGCCCTTGAACTCCTTGATCCGGGTGCCGCCGACCGCCACGCACCAGTCGGGGATGCGGCCCCGGCTGATCTCCTCGCCCGTCTCCACGTCGATGACCGGCATGGACGCCGACAGGTTCGTCCCGGAGCCGACCACCGCGCCGCGGCCGACCCGGGCCCCTTCGACGATCATCGACCGGCTGCCGATCATGGCCTCGTCCTCGATGACCACCGGCACCGCGTTCGGCGGCTCCAGCACACCGCCGATGCCCACGCCGCCCGACAGGTGGACGTTCTTGCCGATCTGCGCGCACGACCCCACGGTCGCCCAGGTGTCGACCATGGTGCCGGAGTCGACGTAGGCGCCGATGTTGGTGAACGACGGCATCAGCACCACGCCGGGCGCCAGGTAGGAGCCCCACCGGGCGATCGCGCCGGGCACCACGCGCACGCCGTCCAGGCGGCTCTTGAGCGGGATGCGGTCGTGGTACTGGAAGTCGCCCACCTGCGACCGCACCATGCCGAGGACCTTGAAGCTGAGCAGGATCGCCCGCTTGGCGCGCTCGTCGACGACGACCTCGTCGGTCTCGGGGTCCACCTGGGCGACCCGGGCCTGGCCGGTGTCGATCTGGTCGACGGCGGCCACGATGGCCGCGCGGGCCTCGGAGTCGTCCGGAGAGAGATCGGCTCGCCGCTCCCACAGCTCGTCGATGACGCCGGAGATCGGGCTGGTGAACGTTTGGGTCATGGCTCCTGAGCTTACTGGGGGCCATTCCCCGGTACGGTCGTCGCGTGACCGCATGGGCGAGGAGGCTGACGACCACCCGGTGGCGCTGGGCCGCCGTCACACTGGCCGTGGTGGTGGGGCTGGCCGCGGGCGGGTACGCGCTGTACTCGCGGGCCCGCCCGTACCTGCACGGCTCCAACTGCGAGGTGCGCACGACGCTGGGCAAGATGCCGCTCGACCTGGAGCAGGCCGCCAACGCCGCCACCATCGCCGCGGTGGCGTACCGCAAGGAGCTGCCCGAACGGGCGGCGGTGATCGCCTACGCCACCGCGATCCAGGAGTCGCACATCCGCAACCTGCCGGACGGCGACCGCGACTCGGTGGGCATGTTCCAGCAGCGCCCGTCGCAGGGCTGGGGCACACCGGACAAGCTGCGCGACCCGGTGCAGTCCACCAGCAAGTTCTTCGACGCGCTGGTCAAGGTGAAGGACTACCTGGACCGCGACCTGCACGACGCGGCCCAGCGGGTGCAGCGCAGCGCCGACGGCCGCGCCTACGCCCAGCACGAGCCGGACGGCAAGCTGCTGGCGCGGGCGTTCACCGGCCGTGAGGCGGCGGCGGTGCGGTGCTGGTTCTCCCCCGACAAGCGCACCTCGCCCCGGCGTCCCGAGGCGATCCGCGAGATGCGGCGCGCGTTCGGCAGCCGCCTGCAGGTGGACACGGCGGCGCAGCGCGCGGTGGGCGGCGCGAACGGGCATGCGAGCGCGGCCGGGCGCGATTTCGAGGCGATCCGCGTCTCCGGCGCCCGCACCGGGTGGGCGGTGGCCTCGTGGGCGGTCACCCACGCCCAGGTGTACGGGCTGACGGAGGTCCGGTACGCGGGCCGGCACTGGACCGTCGACGAGGGCCACGACGGGTGGACCGAGGACGCCAAGGCCCCCTCGGGCAAGGTCATCATCCGCTGATATCCGGTCGGAATCACATTGTGCGAACCTTCGCGACCTCCGCGTGATCTCATGTCGTGGATTCGGAGGTGGCCATGGTGGACGAGTGGCGGATCGACGGCTTCGACGAGGTGCGCGAACTGGGGCGCGGCGCCCAGGGACGCGTGGTCCTCGCCAGGCACGCGGGCAGCGGGACCCCCGTGGCCATCAAGTACCTGTCGCGCGCCGCGAACGTGGAGCGCCTGCGTGAGGAAGCCGTCCTGCTGGGGCGGGTGTCGGACCCGCATGTGGCGCGCCTGTACCGCCTGGTGGAGAGCGAGCACGGCGCGGCGCTCGTCATGGAGGCCGTCAACGGCGTCTCCCTGAAAAGGGTGCTGGCGGAGCACGGCGCCCTCGGGCCGGAGGCGTCCCTGACCGTGCTCAAGGGGTCGCTGCTGGGCCTGGCCGCCGCCCATGCCGCAGGCGTGGTGCACCGCGACTACAAGCCCGCCAACGTGGTGGTGCAGGCCGACGGCCTGAGCAAGCTCATCGACTTCGGCATCGCCGCGCTGGAAGGCGGGGGCGACCGCTCGGGAACGCCCGCGTACATGCCGCCCGAACAGTGGCGCGGCGAACCCGCGACCCCCGCCGCGGACGTGTACGCCGCCACGTGCGTCTTCTTCGAGTGCGTCACGGGCCGCCGCCCCTACGAGGCCGACAACCCGGTCGCGATGCAGGCGCTGCACCTGAACGCGGCCGTCCCCGTGGAGTCCGTGCCCGAGCCCTTGCGGAACCTGCTCGCCCGGGGCATGGCCAAGGACCCCACGCACCGTCCCTGGGGCGCGGCGTCCTTCGTCGCCGAACTGGAAGAAGCGGCGGTCGCCGCGTACGGCCCCGGCTGGGAGACGAGCGGCATCCGCGTTCTGGCCGGAACCGCCGTGGCCCTGGCCGCCCTCTTCCCCTTGGTCGCCGCCGGGATCACCCCCGCCGCGTCCGTCACGGCGGGAGCCGCCGCCTCCGGCGCGGCCGGCGCCGCAGGGGCCTCGGGCGCGGGCGCGGCAGGGGCCTCGGGCGCGGGCGCGGCAGGAGCCTCGGGGGCCGGTGCCTCGGGGGCCGCCGGTGCCTCCGGCGCCGCCGGTGTCTCGGGCGCGTCGGGGGCAGGGGGTTCCGGCATCCTGGCGGGCGCGGGCGCGAAGGTGGCGGTGGCCGTGGCGGGCACCGCCGTCGCGGCGAGCGCGGGAGGCGTCGCCGTCTACGCGGGCATGGACGACGAACCCGCACCGGCGGCACGCCCGGTGTCGGCGACCGTGGCCGTCCAGAACCAGACCCTCACCGACGCCCCCGTGGCCATCCAGAACGCCCAGTACGTGCAGATCTCTGGGCACCGCGACCCCGCCCTGCAGCGCCGCATCAACCAGGAACTGCGGGCGCCCCTCGATCGCGTCATCACCTGGATGCGCGGCAACACCAAGGCGTCGGTCTGCGGCTCACGCAGATCGACGCTGAGCACCACCGCGCAGATCGGATTGCGCGGCCCCGCACTCATCTCCGTCGTCTACACACCCGACGTCAAGTTCTGCGCGCCCGCCGACGGCATGATCCCGGCCGGGGCCGTGACGATCGACCTCAGAAACGGACGCGTCCTCACCGCCGACGACGTCTTCCGGCCCTCCACCCTGACGCCCTCCGGCATCAGAACCCTCTGGACCCGGCTGACCAGCAGCAACCGCTACATGTGGGGCCCGCAGGGCTGCCGCAGGATCGACTCGATCACGCCCGGCGAATTCGCCCCGAACCGAACCGACTCCGGCCCACCGACCCTGGGGGCCGCCTTCACCGCCTTCCCCACCCCCGACCGGTTCGAGCTGAACTACTCGGTCTTCGGGAGCGACTGCCCGCGAGACCGCCTGACCGCCCCCTACGCCAAAGTCCGCGACCTGCTCAAACCCGAATTCCTCGCCCTCGTCGAGGCCGAATCCCCCACCCCGCGGCGAACGTGACGCCGAATTGGCGCGCACTCCTGACGGGGAATGGGGCGTGTCTTTCATGCCGGATCTGCCGGGAGAAGTAACATCGCACCGTCAACAACTGGACAGTAGGAGTTAAGTCCCCCATGGCGGAACGCGTACAAGGCTCTCAGACGCCCCGGACGTCGAAGATCGACAGCAGCGTGCCGCATTCGGCGCGCATCTGGAACTACTGGCTCGGCGGCAAGGACAACTACCCCGTGGACCGGGAGGCCGGCGACCGGTACCGCGAGCAGGCGCCCGGCGTCGTCGACATGGCCCTCGCGTCCAGGGTGTTCCTGACCCGCGCCGTCCGGTACGTCGCCGCCGAGGAGGGCCTGCGCCAGTTCCTCGACATCGGCACCGGGCTGCCGACGATGGACAACACCCACGAGGTGGCCCAGCGCGCCGCCCCCGACGCCAAGATCGTCTACGTGGACAACGACCCCCTGGTGCTGGTGCACGCCGAGGCGCTGCTGACCAACACCACCGCCGAGGGCGTCACCACCTACGTCGAGGCCGACCTGCGCGACCCGGACACGATCCTCGCCGAGGCCGGCAGGACGCTCGACCTCGGCGAGCCGGTCGCGCTCATGCTGATGGGGATCCTCGGGCACATCCAGGACTGGGACGAGGCCAAGGCGATCGTGCGGCGGCTGCTGGACGCCCTTCCGTCCGGCAGTTTCCTCCTCCACTACGACGGCACCTACGAAGTGCAGGGAGAGGCGCTCCAGCAGGCCCAGGAGGAATACGACGACACCGGCGCGGTGCCCTACGTGCTGCGCGAACCCGCCCAGCTCGCCGAGCTCTACGAGGGTCTCGAACTCGTCGAGCCGGGCCAGGTGTCGTGCCTGAAGTGGCGGCCGGAATCCATGGCCTTCGGCGAGCCGGAGGACGTCGACGTCTACGGAGCCGTCGCCCGCAAGCCGTGATCACAGCAGGCTGCGGCCGATGATCTCCTTCATGATCTCGGTGGTGCCGCCGAAGATCGTCTGGATGCGGGCGTCCTGGTAGGCCTTGGCGATCGGATATTCGGTCATGTAGCCGTAGCCGCCGTACAACTGGACGCACCGGTCGACGACGCGCTTGAGCAGTTCGGTGTTCCAGTACTTGAGCATCGCGGCCTCTTCGACGCTCAGTTCGCCGCGCGATTCCTTGTCGACGCATTCGTCGGTGAACGCGCGGGTCACGGTCAGCTCGGTCTTCATCTCGGCCAGCGTGAAGCGGTTGTGCTGGAACTTGCCGATGGGGCGGCCGAACGCCTCGCGGGTGCGGCAGTACTCGAGGGTCTGCTCGAACGCCGCCTCGGCCCCGGCCTGGGCGCTGACCCCGATGGACAGCCGTTCCCGGGCCAGGTTCTGCATCAGGTAGATGAAGCCCATTCCCTCCTCGCCGAGGAGGTTCTCCTTGGGCACCCGCACGTCGTTGAAGATCAGCTCGGCGGTGTCCTGGGCGTGCATGCCGACCTTCTCCAGGTTCCGGCCGCGTTCGAAACCCTCCATGCCGCGCTCGACGACCAGCAGGCTGACGCCCTTGTGCCCGGCGTCCGGGTCGGTCTTGGCGACGACGATCACCAGGTCGGCGAGGATGCCGTTGGAGATGAAGGTCTTGGAGCCGTTGAGGACGTAGTGGTCGCCGTCGGGGATCGCGGTGGTGCGGATGCCCTGCAGGTCCGACCCGGCGGCGGGCTCGGTCATCGCGATCGCGGTGATGATCTCGCCGGAGCAGTAGCCGGGCAGCCAGCGCCGCTTCTGCTCCTCGTTGGTCAGGCGCAGCAGGTAGGAGCCGTTGATGTCGTTGTGCACGGCGAACCCGGGCCCGGACACGCCGGCGCGGGCCAGCTCCTCGTTCAGCACGACGTAGTAGCGGTAGTCGGTGTTGCCGCCGCCCCCGTACTCCTCGGGGACCTCGATGCCGAGCAGGCCCTGCCGTCCCGCGGCCAGCCAGACCTCGCGGGAGACGATGCCGTCCCGTTCCCACTGCTCGTGGTGGGGGGCGATCTCCTTGGCGATGAAGGACCGCACCATGTCGCGGAACGCCTCGTGCTCCTCGGTGAAGATCTCGCGCGCCATCCGTGTCCCCGGCTTCCTCGATAAGTGCCTGCTGATACGGCTTCAATGTAACACTAGAACTGTCACATAGGGGGAGGGGTCCCGGGCGGTGCACAACGAGGAGCTGACGGTCGACGAGCTGGCCGCGCGGGCCGGGCTCACGGTCCGGACCGTGCGGTTCTACGCCGGTCGCGGGATGCTGCCGCCGCCCCGGCTGCGCGGGCGCACCGGCCTGTACGGACCCGACCACCTGGCCCGGCTGGAGCTGATCCGGGAGCTGCAGTCACTGGGGCTGACGCTGGCGGCGATCGAACGGCACCTGGCGCGCCTGCCCGACCACGCCTCCCCCGAGGACCTGGCGCTGCACCGGGCCCTGCTGTCGCCGTGGGCCCCGGAGGCGCCCGAGGAGGTCGACCGGCACGAGCTCGACCGCCGCACGGGGCAGCGCCTGGACGACGCGGCGCTCGAACGGCTGCAGGCCCTCGGCATCGTCGAACCTTCGGGGGACGGCCGCGTGCGCGTCGTCAGCCCGGCGCTGCTGGGCATCGGCGCGGAGCTGGCCAGCCTGTCCATGCCCCTGGAGACGCTGCTGGCCACCCACGAGGCCGTCGAACGGCACACCCGGGCGCTGGCCACGGAACTGCAGCAGGTGTTCCAGGACACGGTCGTCCGCCCCTACCGCGAACGCGGCCGCCCGCCCGACGAACGCCAACGCCTGATCGAGCTGTCGGGCAGGCTCAAGCCCCTGGTGATCCAGTCACTGGTCACCGCCTTCCGCCGCGCCGTCGACGACGCCATCCGAGGGCAGGTGACCGCAGCGGAGCGCCAGCGGAGTGAGGATCACCTGCCCCGGAGGGCGGGCGACCGCAGCGGAGCGCAGCGGAGTGAGGATCGCCCGGCCGACTGACGGGGGGTGTAGGGGGGTCGCCCCCCCACATAAACAACGTGACCGCAGCGGAGCGCCAGCGGAGTGAGGACCGCCCGGCCGACTAACAGGGGGCGTAGGGGGGTCGTCCCCCCACAAGATCACCCGTCGCGCCATTCCTGGTTTTCGTAGTCGACGAGGCGGGGGTGGGTGAGGGTGTTGACGTCGACGTCGCGGTGGCGCAGGTCCTTGCCGAAGACGGTGGCGGCGCGCAGGACGTCGGGGTCCAGGAAGCGCAGCGGCGGGGCGGCGGGGGCGAGGGTCAGCGGCGGTCGGGCCGTGCCGGGGGCGGCCAGGACGAAGCCCCAGTCGCCGAAGCTGGGAACGTCCACGTGGTAGGGGGCGGTGGCCAGCCCGGCGGCGCGGATGGACTTCTCGATGCACCAGAACGAGCGGGGCGCGAAGTACGGCGAGCCGGACTGCACCACCATCCGTCCGCCCGGCGCCAGCACCCGTTTGACGAGCCCGTAGAACTCCACCGAGTACAGCTTGGCCGTGGACACGTCGTCGGGGTCCGGCATGTCCACGATCACCGCGTCGTACTGCCGGGACGCGCCGCGCAGCCAGGAGAAGGCGTCGGCGCCGACGGTGCGCACGCGCGGGTCGGTGAAGGCATGCCCGTTGAGGTCGGCCAGGTCGCGGTAGGTGCGGGCCAGGCGGAGCATCTCCGGGTCCAGCTCGACGAGCGTCACCTCGCGCACGTCCCGGTAGCGCAGCACCTCGCGCAGCGCCAGGCCGTCGCCGCCGCCGAGCACCAGCACCCTGCCCCGGCCGCCCGACAGCGCCGGATGCACCAGCGACTCGTGGTAGCGGTACTCGTCGACGGACGAGAACTGCAGATCGCCGTTCAGGAACAGCCGCAGGTCGGGACGGCCCGACACCGCGACCTTCCGGGTGATCACGATCTCCTGGTACGGGGTGCGCTCGGCCAGCGCGATCGGGTCGCGGTACAGGGCCTGCCGCGCGGTCACCTCGAATCCGTCCGCCAGGGCGTAGGTGGCGCCGAGGACCGCCAGCACGCCCGCCATGCCCGCCCACAGCCCAGCGCCCGCGCCGCGTCCCACCTGCCGCCGGAACAGCCACAGCACCACGGCGATGCCCGCGACCGCGTTGACCACGCCGACGACCAGGGCGCCCTTGATGTGCCCGAACATCGGCAGCAGCACGAACGGGAAGGCCAGCCCGCCCACCAGCGCGCCCACGTAGTCGGCGGCGAACAGGTCGGCGACCGCGCTGCCCGCGTCCTGCCGCCGGATCCGCTGCAGCAGCGTCATCAGCAGCGGGATCTCCGCGCCGATCAGCGCGCCCACCGTGAAGGCGACCACCACCAGCGCCGGGACGTACAGGTCCAGCCAGGCGAACGCGGCGTACAGCGCCAGCACCGACAGTCCGCCCGTCAGCGCCAGCGCCGCCTCGACCAGCGCGAACGCGGCGACCGGGCGGCGCTGCAGGGGCTTGGCGGCCAGTGAGCCGACGCCCATCGCGAACACCATGACCGACAGCACGATCGACGCCTGGGTGACCGAGTTGCCCACCAGGTAGCTGCCGAGGGCGACGAGCGCCAGCTCGTACACCAGCCCGCACGCGGCGCAGGTGAACACGGCCGCCAGCACCAGGGCGCGCGCGGCCCGGGCGGGCAGCCGCAGCCCCCCGCCCTCGCCGGCCCGGTCCGGGTGGACGGCGGTCAGGAGACCGCCCCGGCCACGATCGCCGCCACGGCGAGGTCGGCGGCGGCCACCACCCAGCCCGCCGGGTGCACCCCCGCGCCGTCCACCAGCGTCGCGCCGAGTTTGCCGGGGGTGAGCAGGTCCAGCAGGTAGAACGCGACGACCATCAGCACGATGCCGAGCAGCCCGTAGACGGCGGTGTCGACCAGGCCCTGGCCGAGGTCGTCGTCGCTGGTGACGATGGCGGTGGTGACGATCGCGCCGACGCCGAGGAGCTTGACCGACAGCAGCAGCGCGGCGCCGCGGTTGCCCTCGCTCCAGATCTGGTGGCCGAGCCGCCCGGGGGTGGTCACCTCGACCACCAGGTAGCCCAGCGCCATCAGCGCGATGCCGAGCGCCCCGTAGGCGAGCGTGGCGCCGCCCTCGTGCAGGATGTCGTTCAACGGTTGCTCCTCACTTGCCCGACCCGGGGCCGCCGCCGCGGAAGGACGCGCTGCCGCTGCTGGTCCAGCCGTTGCTGCCGGGGCTGGACCAATGGCTGCCGACGTGGCTGTGGTACCGGCTGTAGCCGGCTCTCGCGTCGTCGACGGTGATCCGGCTGCCCGACCCGTCCGGCAGGACCCCGACGACGAGCTTGGGGTAGCGCAGGAAGATCCCGCCGTCCCGGCCCAGCGCGGTCATGTCGTCCACCCGGTCGATGGCCTTGTGCTTGGCGTTGATCTCGCGGGCGACGGCCTGCGGGGGCTTCGGCGAACGGTAGGTGTCGGTGTAGAGCCGCGTGTACCGGTCGGCGATGAAGCCGCGCGGCCCGCCGTCCCGCGCCAGCACCGCGACCAGCACGATGACGCCGACGACGGCCGCCGCCACGCCGCCGATCACCCAGTACCTGCGTCTCACGATGACCTCACCAGCCGGCTGCGCGTCATGACGATCTCCCGGGTCTGCGGGTAGGCGTGCCAGGTGCGCCAGCCGACTCCGGCCCCGGGCGTGCCGGTGTCGTCGAGTGCCAGCGCGGTGACCGCGTGGTCCGATCCCGGGAACGTCCCGGTCAGCGCGTCGGGACGGCCGGCGAGCCGGTCGCGCAGGGCGTCGACGGCGCGGGCGAACGCGGCGTCGTCGTCGTGGACGGCGGTGCGCGCGGCGAAGTCGTAGGACCATCCGGGCAGGGCGTCGCGCATCCGCGCGGGCAGCGGGCGGGCGCCGTCCGGCAGGTCGCAGGCCACGGTCTCGCTGAGCGGGCCCGCGATCACCTGGTGGGACGCGCCGAGCAGCCGCATCTGCACGCGCAGGCCGGCGCGCTCCAGGGGCAGGACGGCCAGGGCGTCGCGCGGCGGCAGCCCGACCGCGAACGACAGGGCGTCGGCGCGGGTGTCGGCGTAGGGGGTGTCGAGCGTGGCGAGCAAGGCGTCAGCTTCCCGGGTAGATGGTCAGCGTGCCGTTCGGCACCCGTTCGCCGGTGCCCATCTCCCACTCGGCGCCACCGAACCGCTCGAACGACAGGTAGCGGCCGCCGGGGGCGGCGTAGTCGACGTACTCCACCCGGCCCCGGTCGCCGAGGCCCGTGGTGCCCTCGCTGCCGTACTCGGCGGTGCCGTGCTCCTCGCGGTGGTACTCCACGCCGTCCACCGTGAGCGTCCGGCGGTCGGGGCGCAGGTCGCCGGGGTCGCGGGCGGTCCACCAGACGACCTCCAGGTCCGGGTCCTCCTCGACGGAGATCCAGATCTTGGCGCCCTCGGCGGTGTCGGCGTCCAGCAGGTGCTCGCTCCAGGTGAACCCGCCCTCGCGCATGCGCAGCGAGCCCCGCACGAAGTACCGGACGCCCAGGTACTCGATCATGTCGCCGGCCTTGATGGCGCGCGGGTCGCCGCCCACCGCGTCGGCGGCGGCGAACGGGTCGCGCGGCACGGCGGGCGCGGCTCCCGGCGCCGCGGGCCCCGGGCCGCGCCGCCGCAGCAGCACCACCAGCAGCACGCCGATGACGAGCAGGGCGGCAAGGATCAGGACGAGCAGGACCGGGACCGCTGCTCCGCCCATGCGGACCTCCACGGATTCGACTACAGCGCCGGGATGGACCTGCGGATCCTATCGATATCGGTCACGCAGGAACATCGGCAGCATAGACGTCACCGCCGTCCCAATGGTTTCGATCCGCGCGTAACAGATGCGTCCCGGCGCGAAGCGCCGTGCACGGCCGCGCGTCAGAGGCGGGAGGCGGCTGCGGCGACGCGTTCGTCGGTCGCGGTGAAGGCGATGCGGACGTGCCGCGCCCCGCCCTGGCCGTAGAAGTCGCCGGGGCCGACGAGGATGCCGAGGCCGGCCAGGTAGCCGACGGTGTCCCAGCAGGGCTCGTCGCGGGTCGCCCACAGGTACAGCGACGCCTCGGAGTGGTCGATGCGGAAGCCGTGCCGCTCGAACGCCTCGCGCAGGGCGGCGCGGCGGCGGGCGTAGCGCTCGCGCTGGGCGTCCACGTGCGCGTCGTCGTCGAACGCGGCGGTCATCGCGGCCTGCACCGGCGCGGGGACGATCATCCCGGCGTGCTTGCGGACCTCCAGCAGCCGCTTGACCAGCGCCGGGTCGCCGGTGACGATCCCGGCCCGGTAGCCCGCCATGTTGGAGCGCTTGGACAGCGAGTTGACCGCCAGCAGCCCCTCGTGCGAGCCCTCGCACACGTCCGGGTGCAGGATCGAGATCGGCCGCCGCTCGGGGTCGGCGTCCCAGCCGAACTCCAGGTAGCACTCGTCGCTGACCACGATCGCGCCGCGGCCGCGCGCCCAGGCCACCACCTTGCGCAGGTGCTCGGTGGGCAGCACCCGGCCCGTCGGGTTGGACGGGGAGTTCACCCAGACGATCTTCGGGTTGACCGGGCCGAGGGACAGCAGCCCGTCGGCGGGCACCGGCTCGGCCCCGGCCAGGCGGGCGCCCACGTCGTAGGTCGGGTAGGCCAGCTCGGGGAACACGACCCGGTCGCCGGGGCCCGCGCCGAGCAGGGTCGGCAGCCACGCCACCAGCTCCTTGGTGCCGATCACCGGCAGCACCGCGTCGGGGTCGGCGCCGGTCACGCCGAGCCGCCGCCGCAGCCAGCCGGCGACGGCCTCGCGCAGCCGGGGCGTCCCGTAGGTCTGCGGGTAGCCGGGGGCGTCGGCGGCCTCGGCCAGCGCCGCGCGCACGGGTTCGGGCGTGGGGTCCACGGGGGTGCCGACCGACAGGTCGACGAGCCCGCCGGGGTGCGCGGCGGCGCGTTCCCGGTAGGGCTGCAGCCGATCCCATGGGAAGTCCGGCAGCGTGAACACCACAGATGGCTCCGTTTCTGCGACAGGCGTATGGGTCAGCCGGGCACCGTCCCGGCGGCCCCGGCATTCGGGGCGGCGGCGCACGGGAGGACGGCGTCCCCGGTCAGCACGAAGGCCGTGGCCCCGATGTCGGGGCCACGGCCTTGAGCGTACGCGACCGGTGCCGGTCCTGCGCGCAGGAGTCCTGCGCCTCCGGCCCCTGTCATCAGGGTTTCCGGGGGTTCGTCCCCGGGCGGACGCTCCGGGCCCCGGCGAAGGCGGACGGACCGCCGCGCCCCGGTCGGCCGCACGGCGTCGGCAGGGGTTACTCCTCGCCCTGCGGAGGCAGGGCGGCCACGATCGGGTGGTCCCTGTCGATCTTGCCCACCTTGGAGGCGCCGCCGGGCGAGCCGAGCTCGTCGAAGAACTCCACGTTGGCCTTGTAGAAGTCCTTCCACTGCTCGGGGGTGTCGTCCTCGTAGTAGATGGCCTCCACCGGGCAGACAGGCTCGCACGCACCGCAGTCGACGCACTCGTCGGGGTGAATGTAGAGCATTCGCTTCCCCTCGTAGATGCAGTCGACAGGGCACTCCTCGATGCACGCCTTGTCGAGCACGTCCACGCAGGGCTGCGCGATGACGTAGGTCACGTTAGTGACTCCTCTCGGATCCTTCGGCCCCGCCGTACGCCACGGCTCACCGCAAGCTCGCTGTGAATAGTATTGCCACCACGGCGTAGTCGATTCGACATGGGGGTCCTCACATGTCAGACCGTCGCGCCGCGCGGCCACTGGTGTCGATCACACCGGCCGACGCGGGGCAGCGGATCTCGCTGCGCCGCCGGCTGCCCACCGGAGAGTACAGCGACGTGGTCGGCGTCCTCGAGTCGTGGTCCGGTCGTCTGCTGCGGGTCCGCCGGCGGCACGGCGAGGTGGTCGAGGTGCCCGAGGACATCGTGGTGGCCGCCAAGGTCGTCCCGCCCGCTCCCCCGCCCCGCCGTCCCCGCACCTGATCGTTTCCGCGCCGTGCCGGGCCGCGACACGCCGTGGGGCGCAGGGCACGGCAAAACCTCGGTGAAGCGTCCCGGGGCTCAGCGTCCGGCGTACCGGTGGCCGGGCGTGAGGGTGCGGCCGTCGAACAGCTCCGAGACGGTGACGAACGTGAAGCCGCGTTCCCGCAGCCCCTCCAGGACGCTCGGCACGGCGGCGACGGTGGGCCGGTGGATGTCGTGGAACAGCACGATGCCGCCCCGGCGGGGCTGGCGGACCCCGACGATGATGTTGCGGCGGACGTCGCGGTGCAGCCAGTCCAGGGAGTCGACGCTCCACAGGACCAGGGGCATGCCAACGGCGTCCGCCACCCGTCCGTCGACGGCCCCGTACGGCGGGCGGAACAGCACGGGGGCGACCCCGGTGACGTCCTGGACGGCCTGCTGCGTGCGCCGCACCTGGGCCCGCACCTCCCAGGACGGCAGCGTCGTCAGGTCGGGATGGGACCAGCTGTGGTTGCCCACCTCGTGCCCCTCCTCCACCATCCGCCGCACCAGGCCGCGGTGCCCGGCCACGTTCTGCCCGAGCAGGAAGAACGTGGCGTGCACGTGGGCGGCGCGCAGCTGGTCGAGCAGCCGGCCGGTGTAGGCGCCGGGCCCGTCGTCGAAGGTCAGCGCGACGCACTTGCGCAGGGAGCAGTCGACGCGGGAGGACGGCGGCACGGGCGGCTCCGCCGTGGGCGGCTCGGGCTCGGGCTCGGGCCGCTGCGGCGCGACCTCGTCCTCCTGCGAGGCGGGCGACGTGGACGGGTCGTGACCGGGCTCGGTGGAGGCGGAGGGCTGCGGGTCGCCGGTGCGGTCGCCGGCGTCCCTCGTCCTGGACGGTTCGGCGCGCTGGGTCGTGGAGTGCCCGCATCCCGCGGCGAGCATCAGCCCGAGCAGGGCGAAGACGACACAACTCCTGCCGCGCACCACGCCCCCCGGTAGATCCCGCCCTGCCGCTGGGCGCTGCATACCCCGTGCCGGGCCCAGCACACCCCGGCATCTAGGCCCGAACCGGCCACTCCGGGACCTCGGGCGGCAGATCGGTCGTGACCTTCATGGGGAACGCGGCGGCGCGCTTCTCCAGGAATGCCGTGACGCCTTCGCGGGCGTCGGCGGCGCCGCCCAGCGCGGCCATCAGCCGGGAGTCGGCGGCGTGCGCGTCCCAGGGGGACGGGGCCGACAGGCCCGACCACATCAGGCGGCGGATCGCGGCCACCGAGACGGCGGAGGTGTTGTCGCGGATCTCGGCGGCCAGCTCGTAGGCGGCGGGCAGCAGGTCCTCCGGGGCGACGACCCGCGAGACCAGGCCGCCGCGCAGGGCCTCGTCCGCGTCGAACACCCGTCCCGTCACCGCCCACTCCATGGCCTGGGAGATGCCGACCAGGCGCGGCAGGAACCAGCTCGACGCGGCCTCGGTGACGATGCCGCGCCGGGCGAACACGAACCCGAACCTGGCGTTGCCGGCGGCCAGCCGCACGTCCATGGGCAGCGTCATGGTGACGCCGACGCCGACGGCCGCGCCGTTGAACGCGGCGATGACCGGCTTGAGGCAGCGCGCGACGCGCAGCGCGACCGTGCCGCCGCCGTCGCGGGGCGTGCCGTCCTCCAGGACGTCGTCCTCGCCCGCGAACATCTCCTGGGACTTGCCCCGGTCGAAGGTGTCGCCGCCCGCCTCCAGGTCGGCCCCGGCGCAGAACGCCCGGCCCGCCCCCGTCACCACGACCGCCCGCACCTCGTCGTCGGCGTCGACGCGGTCGAAGGCGTCCAGCATCTCGTTGCGCATGGTGTAGGTGTAGGCGTTCATGCGTTCCGGACGGTTGAGCGTGAGCGTGGCGATCCCGTCCCGCACCCGGTAGTCGATCTCGCTGTACGGCACCTGCGACCCCTCTCCGGCGATGTTTCCGAACAGGATTCTAGAAAGCCGCCGGTACGGCTCGGGCGGGGGCGTCAGGAGCGGGCCGACGGGAACAGCCGCAGGACGACCTCGCGCCGCCACTCGTCCGCCGCGCCGGTGAAGCCGCCGGGCGGACCGGGAACCAGGTGGTCGCCGTCGGACGTCAGGCGGAACGCGACGTCCGGCGCGAGCTCCACGTCGCCGGCGGGCGGGCCGCCGGCGACGGCGACGCGTGCGGCCAGCGCCGCCAGGATGCGCGCCCAGCCCTGCCCGAGATAGGGCGGCAGGCCGCCGGCGCGCAGCTCGGGCAGCCCGCGGAAGGCCAGGCCGCGGGTGCGAAGCTCCAGGCCGTCGGGGCGTTCGGCGCCCACGACGCGCACCTCGCCTGGTGTCCCCGCGCGTTCGTCCACGCCACGACCGTACGCCGCCCGCTGGACGGCACACGCTGTGGATCGGTGCGTCGCGGTACGTGAAGCTGATCACTGTAGCCGTCCGCCTGGTGGAACGCCACCCCGCAACTGGCGGTTTGTCGGATAAATTACGACGGTGCAATGGGCCGTCACGACGTACGACTCCGTCTTCGGGTACGTCTCCGCGCACGGCGCGCCTCTGGTCGATCTGCTCGACCCCCAGCCCGGTGAGCGGATCATCGACCTGGGGTGCGGCACGGGCGCGTTCACCGCGGAGATCGCCGAACGCGGCGCCGAGGTGCTGGGCATCGACGGCAACCCCGAGATGGTCGCCCAGGCCGCGGCGCTGAATCCGGGGCTGTCGTTCGTGGTCGGCGACGCCCACACCTTCACCACCAGCGAGCAGTACGACGCCGTCGCCTCCAACGCCGCCCTGCACTGGATGAACCGCGACCCGGACGCGGTGATCGCACGGGTGCACGCGGCGCTGCGGCCCGGCGGCCGGTTCGTCGGCGAGCTGGGCGGGGCGGGCAACTGCGCCGAGCTGATCGCCGCGATGCAGACCGCCTGGCGGGTGTTCGGGCTCGGCGAACCCGAGCTGCCCTGGTACTTCCCCAGCCCGGCCGAGTACGCCACCCGCCTGGAGGCGGGCGGCTTCACGCTGCGGCTGCTGGAGCACGCCGACCGTCCCACCCGCATGACCGAGGGCCCGGACGGCGCCGCCGACTGGGTGCGCACCTACGCCGCGGCCGCCCTGGCCGACGTCCCGCCCGACCTGGTCGAGCCGCTGCTGGCGCGCATCAACGAGCTGGCCGCACCCGCGCTGCGCCGCGAGTCCGGCTGGGTCGCCGACTACGTGCGGCTGCGCTTCGCCGCCGTCCGCAAGGCCGACACGGCGGCCGCCGTGCCCGACATGGCGCCCGGCTTCTAGCCTGGGGTCATGCTGCGGCTGTACGACCATCGCACCGGACGGCCCGAGGAAGTGGCGCGGGGCCCGCTGCGCGTCCACGTCGCCGCCGGGGCCGACCGGGCGCTGATCATCGCCGACCTGCTGCGGCGGGTCGCCGAACGCACCGGCCGCCGCCCGGCCGTGGTGACCCGCACCGAGGGCGTCGAGCCGTCCGCGCACGGCTTCTCCGACCTGCGCCTGCCGGACTTCCCCGTGGCCGACGCCCCGGCCCCGGACGGGACGGTGTTCATAGGCCCCTCACCCGGGCCTGGGCATTCCCTGCTCGTCCCGGACGCCGCACCCGCAGGCGGCGACGCTCTGTGCCTGCGGCTGGCGGTGCTGCGCGTCCACTACCGCGAACCGGCCGAACTGGAGGACCTCAGCAGGCGCGCGGGGGCGGACCTGTCGCGCTGGCGCGCGCTGATGGCCGAATGGGCCCGCTCCCCAGGCCGTCCCATGGACCGCTCGTACGCGACGCGGGCGCAGGCGGCCCTCGCCGACGACCTCGACAGCCCGACCGCCCTGGCGACACTCGACCGGCTGGCCGAGGACCCGGACGTGGCCCCCGGCGCCAAGCTGGAGACCTTCATCCACCTGGACCTGCTGCTCGGCCTGGACCTGGTCTCCCGGATCGGCTGGGCCTGACACCCGGCTCAGCCGGGCGGGGGCGGCGCGTCCCGCACCTCCACCAGGACGCCTTCCGCGACGAGTTCACCCAGCGACCGCCGGAACACGTACGCCGTCCCGCCTCCGGGCTGGTCGAACCAGGGGATCGCGACCCCCGCCAGCGCCCGCACCGGCCGCTCCACCCGGTACAGGTGGTACGGACGGTTGGCCCAGTCCGGCGGCAGTGACCGCTGCCCGAACGGAATCCGCGCCGTATAGGCCACGTTGCCGTCGGCGTCACCGAACCGGTCCACGGTGTCGCCCACCTGAAGCTCGACTTCCGCCGTGTCGCGGAACAGGCTCAGCGGCGGCTCCCCCGCCGACGGTTCGTACGGCGACTCCACCGTGGTGGGCGGCGCGTCGCCGATGGGCGGCGGCCCCGGAGCGTCGGCCGCCGGGGCCGGAGCGTTGAGCGTGGGGGCCGGAGTATCGGCCGGCGGGACAGGGGCGTCCTGTTGCCGGGGCGCGAGCAGCAAGGCGCCCAGCAGCTGTGCGGCGGCCTGTTCACCGGTGTCGAAGACGACCTCCTTGCGGCGCTCGCCGTCCTCGAACCGGAACACCGCCCAACGCAGCCCGTCCCGCACCAGGCACCAGGCGCCCTCGGCCGTCTCCTCCAGCCGATAGGAGCCGGGGTCCACCCCGAACTCCTCAAGCCGCCGCCGCACCCGCGCGATCCACACCTCACCGGCCGGCCGAAGCTCGAACGTCCGCCACCGGTATCCCCCGGCGGCCTCGTCACCAGCGGCTTCCTCCGTTCCCTGGGCGGGCACAGCCCCATGCGCAGGGTTCGGGGCGCTCGCAGGCCCGGACGCGGGCGCCGCCCCCGGCGCCGGGTCGGAATGCGCAGGGCCCTGAGGAGAAGGCGCCTCATGCTCTGAGGGCTGCATACCGGGCACGAGCCCCGGCTCCGGTGTAGCCGCTACGGGGGGAGCCGGGTCCGCAGCGGGGGGAGGCGGCGTCGCGGGCCCAGGAGCGGGGGGCGGGGGCGGGGCGGGCTTGTTGGACAGGGCCGCGGTGGCGGCCTGCAGGGTGGGTTCGTCCACCTCGGGAATGCGGAAGCCCTGGGCGCGGATGTGGGCGACGAGGTCGGGTTCGGGCGGGAGACCGTGCTCGCGCAGGTAGTAGCCGACGGCGCCGGCCCAGATCCAGGTGCCGTCGGTGTGGAAGGTCAGCGGTACCCGGTCACCGCGTTCGGGTGCGAGCTGGTCGGGGGCGTAGGAGCGGGCGGCCCGCACCAGCGGCGCGTTGTGCAGGTAGTCCGCGAGGCGTTCGGCCTCGTCGGGGGCCACGGGCGGACGGGACACCGAGGGCGGGGCGCCGTCCGATCCGGCGTGGTCGAAGACACGGGCCTTGCGGAGCGTGCGCGTCGCGGTGCCGCCCAGGCGGCGGCCCATCCAGTCGGGGACCTTCTCCATGGGGAAGCGCTGGAGTTCCCGGCGGACGTCGTCGACGGTGGGCTCGGTGTTCCAGGCGGGTTCCGCGTCGCGCGAGTAGCTTCCGTCGACGAGCACCCTGCCGTTCTCCAACCTCACCTGGAACTCGAAACGCGACCAGGTGCTGCCTTCGAACGCGTACATGCCCGCGCGCAGCCGGTCCAGCAACGGCCCGGCGGCGGCGGGGGGCGTCCAGGGGCGCATGGTGCCGTCGTCGAAGAAGACCATCACCGGCGGCAGCTCGACGTGGTCCCCCACCGCCTGGTAGTGGCCGTGCAGCCTGCGCCACAGCGCCGGAGCGTGGTCGGCCAGCAGCACGGCCAGGTCGTGCGTCAACAACTCCATCTGCTGGACGGGGTTGAGCGGCTCGGGGGCGGGGTCGGGACGGTGCTCGGGTTCGCGTCCCTCCAGGCGCGCCGCCAGCCACGCGGGCATGTGCTCGGCGGCGCGCGGCATGACGACCTGGTCGCGCTGGTAGCACTCCACGGGGATCGGCGGGTCCCAGAGGGGGTCGAAGTCGCGGTTGTAGAGCCGTTCGACGAGCCCGCCGGGTTCGATGAGGAACAGCACGGAGAACCACGTGCCGCGTTCGGGTTCGTAGTGCGCGCGGCGCAGTTCCATCAGCAGGTCGGTGAGCTGGGACGGTACGCCCTCGGACGGGACGGCCGTGCCGTCGGCGGTGAGGACGGTCGCGGTCACCTCGCTCACCGCCACCGTGGCCGCGCAGCGAAGGTCGATGCGGCGCCATCCCGGCGGCGCCGTCCGCTGGACGAGCTCGACGATCTGGCCTTCCAGCTCGGCCACCCGGTCACCCGACACGGACATGTCCCCTCATCGTCTACCGTTGCACGACCTTGGGCAGCGTATCGGGCCGCACCCACACCGACGTCCGGGTAAAGGCGTTGCCCGGACGCGGTCATGTGCCGGATGCTCGGAGGCATGCGGATCGAGCAGCTGATCGAACTGGAGGAACGCGGCGAACTCCCGGAGTTCGTGCTGTTCTGGGGTGGCACGAAGCCCAAGGGGTGTCTCAGCCAGTGGTATCCGTCGCCCTTCACGCTCGACGGCGTCACCTACGACACGGCCGAGCACTACATGATGGCCGAGAAGGCGCGCCTGTTCGGTGACGCGCAGGCGGTCGAACGCATCCTCGCCGACCCCGACCCCGCGCGGGCCAAGGCGATGGGGCGCCGCGTCAAGGGCTTCGACGAGGACACCTGGGTCAAGCACCGGTACGACATCGTCGTGACGGGCAACAAGGCCAAGTTCGGCGCCCACGAGAAGCTGCGCGACTTCCTGCTGGGGACGACGGGCAAGGTGCTGGTGGAGGCCAGCCCGCACGACACCATCTGGGGCATCGGCCTGGGCGAGCAGCAGCCCGAGGCGCGGCGCCCGTCCCAGTGGCGGGGGTCGAACCTGCTGGGGTTCGCCTTGATGGAAGTGCGTGAGTCGCTGCGAGACTACTCGGCCTGAGGCAATACGGTCGGGTCTCGTGTCGAGCGAAGCCGTCTCCGTCTCCGGGCCCACCGTCACCCCTCCCCCGCCGCGTCGCCGCCGCCGGAGGCGCGTCCTGCTGACCGTGGTGCTGGCCGTCGTCGTCGTGCTGGGCCTGGGGACGGGAGGGGTCGGCTGGTATTTCTCCGGTGTCGCCACCGAGGTGTCGCACGAGGAGGAGTTCCCGCTGACCGTGCTGGACGTCGGGAACGGCACCGTGACGCTCCCCCGCGACGAGGCCACGGTACGGCCGGGCACGTGGGCGCTGGCGTGGAAGGGCGGGCGTGCCCTCCTGGGTCCGGTGGTGAGCCGGGACGGGCGCGGCGTCGTCCGCAGGGTGACGAACGTTTCTCAGGGCACGCTCACCAAGGGCTTGCGCGTCTACCTCGACCATTGGGTGTACGCGGGGGATCCCCGGCGCGCCCTGGGCCTGGAGTTCCGCGACGTCACCTATCCCACGCAGGCGGGGGCGATGCCCGCATGGTTCCTGCCTGGCAGGACGAACCAGACGACGTGGGTCATCGCGGTGCACGGACGTAACGCCGACAAGGCCGAGACGTTCCGGGTCATGCCGGCCGTGCACCGCTTGGGTCTGCCCATGCTGTCCATCGCCTACCGCAACGACGTGGGCGCGCCCCGCTCACCGGACCACCGCAACCACCTGGGCGACACCGAGTGGCGCGACGTGGCCTCCGCCGTGGCGTACGCCCGGTCGCAGGGCGCCACGGGGGTGGTCCTCTACGGATGGTCGATGGGCGGGGCGATGGTGATGACCGCCCTGCGTCACTCCGACGACCCCGGGTTCGTCCACGGCGTGGTGCTCGACTCCCCGGTGATGGACTGGAGCGCCACCCTCGACAAGCAGGGCGCCGACCGCAACCTGCCGGGCTTCGTCACGGCCGCGGCCAAGCGCATCCTGCAGTGGCGTACCGGCATCGATCTGGACGACTACGACCAACGCCGGTACGCCCCCGGCCTGAAGACTCCGACGCTGATGTTCACCACGGACTCCGATTCCATGGTGGACAACGCACCGTCCCTGGCCTTCGCCAAGCGCGCGCCTCAGGGGCTGGTCACGCACGTCCAAGCCCAGGCGGACCACACCGAGGCGTGGAACGTGGACCCCGCCGCCTACGAGCGCGCGTTGCACACCTTCCTCACCGGCCTCAAGGCGTGAGCAGGCGCGCCGTCTCCCCCAGCAGTTCGGTCTGGCGCAGCGAGCTTCCCGCGAACGGCAGGCCGATGACGCGGTGCGCCCCCGCGTCCGCCAGCGCGGCAAGGCGTTCGGCGGCCTGCGCGGGGCCTCCCACGGCCAGCGCGTCACGCGCGTCTTCTTCCGACATCCCGTACTGCGTCAGCCCCCGCACCTGGGCGTCGACCACGGACGCGGGCAGGTCGCCCAGGCCGAGGCTGACGCTGGCGGTCAGCTTCGGTGCCGGGCGGCCCTGCTCGGCGGCCAGCTCCGCCAGCCGCGCCGCCGCGTCCCTGAGCGCACGCGGCGTGGGGAATCCCGCGTACCACTCGTCCCCGAACCGCAGAAGACGGCGTGTCGTCGCCGCGCCGAGCCCTCCGCCGACGAGCACCGGCGGCATGGGCGCGCCCGGCTCAAGCGTGACCTCCTCGCCGTTCACGACCGTGGGCCTGCCCTCGACCAGGTCCGGCAGGATCTCCAGCGCGGCGTCGGTGCGCCTGCCGCGTTCGGCGTAGGGGACGCCCACCGCCCGCCATGCCGCCTCACCGTGCACGGCCCCGCCCGTGCCGACGCCCAGCAGCACCCGCCCGCCCGACAGGTGCTGCAGGGTCGCGACCTGCTTGGCGGCCCACGCGACGGGACGCAGCGCCAGCACCATCACGCCGAAGCCGAGCTTGACGCGTTCGGTGGCGGCCGCGGCGGCGGCCAGCCGCAGGGTGCTGTCGAGGAACGGCCGCACCGCGATCAGGTGGTCCCCCGACCACACCGACTCCAGTCCGGCCTCCTCGGCGAGCCGGGCCTGCGGGGCGACCCCCGCCGCGTCCTGCGGGTTCGCCGACGAGAGGCCGATGCCCACCTTGAGCCGCCCCATCACCGCACCTCCAGCAGCGTCTTGCCGACGGTCGCGCGCGACTCGATGGCCGCGTGCGCGTCGGCGGCCCGTTCCAGCGGGAACCGCTGGCCGATCAGCGGACGCAGCCGTCCGGCGGCGGCCTCGGCGAGCGCGCTCTCGGTGCACTCGCGCATCAGCTCGGGCGTCGGCGCCGGCCTGACCAGCGTCACTCCGCGCCCGGCCGCCTCCTCCTCGGTCACGTCGGACCACTCGCCGCTGGCCAGGCCGTAGCTGACCATGCGTCCCCCCGGGCGGAGCAGCCGGAACGCGGCGCGTCCCACGGCGCCGCCGACGCCGTCGAAGACGACGTCCACCCCGTCGATCTTCTCGGTCCAGTCCGGTTCCAGGTAGTCGGCGACCTCGTCGGCGCCGAGCTCCCGCGCCACCTCCAGCTTGCGCGGACCGCCCGCCGCCGCGACGACCGTCGCCCCGGCCGCCTTGGCGAGCTGCACCAGCAACGACCCGACACCTCCCGCGGCCGCCTCCACCAGCACGCGCTCCCCCGCACGCGGCGCACCGGCCCGCAGCTCGAACGTGGCGGTACGCCCGTCGGCCAGCAGCGCGACCGCCGCGTCCAACGCCAGCGCGTCGGGCACCGGGTACAGGCCCGCCGCGTCCACGACGGCCCGTTCGGCATAGCCGCCCGAACCGCCGGTGGAGCTCACCACCCGCCTGCCCACCAGCCCCGGGTCCACGCCGTCGCCCACCGCCGCCACGACACCGCCGACGCCGTTGCCGGGAATCATCGGCAGCCGTGCCTTGAACGGCCCGCTGCCGGTCGCGCGGAACTGCGTCTCCACGAACGTGATGTTGGCGAACGCCACGTCCACGACCGCCTGCCCCGGCCCCGCCACCGGGTCCGGCGCGTCACCGGCGACGAGCACCTCCGGCCCGCCGAACTCCCTCAACCACACCGCTCGCAATTCACAGCCCTCCAGTACGAGAAAACGTCCTGGACGAGGCTGCTACCTCAAGCGCGCTTCAGGTCAAGTCAGGTGATGTCGCGGCGGACCGTGGTGACCATCGCGATCACCGCGAACACCAGCCCGTAGCCCAGCAGCACCAGCGTGCCGCCCCAGGCGGGCAGGGTGTCCAGCTCCCCCGCGCCGCCGAAGCCGCCGGTCGTCCGCGTGATCGCGCGCACCGCCCCGGCGGGGAGCCACTGCCCCACCTGCGGCAGCGCCACCGTCAGGATCGCCTCGACGAGCTGCACCCAGCCGACCGCCACCAGGATGGCCGCGATCTGGTTGCGGATCAGCGCGCCCAGCCCCAGCCCGACGAGCGCGTACAGGCCCATGGCCAGCACCGTCCCGCCCAGGATCATCGGCACGTCGTTGTCGAGCAGCGACGTCGGGCCGCCCCGGATCGCCAGCGCGGGCAGCGCCACCGCCACCGTCACCAGCACCGTCGCCAGTCCGAACCCCAGCCCGAACACGAAGTAGGACACCAGCTTGGCCGCCAGCACCCGGCCCCGCCGCGGCGTGACCAGGAACGCCTGGGTGATCGTCCCGTGCCGGTACTCGCCGGTGATGCCGATGACGCCGAGGATCATCATGAACAGCACGCCGCTGCTGGCGGTGGCGTAGAAGGCGCGCACGGTGTCGGGGTCGGTGACCGGCGGCAGCGCCTGCCGCCCGTCCATCTCGACGCCCGCCAGCGCGATGTAGAACGCCAGCCCCATCACCGTGAACCCCACGCTGAGACCGAGCATGCCCAGCCACATCCGGGTGGACCGGATCTTCAGCAGCTCCGCCTGGATCAGCCGGATCATCCCGTCTCTCCCATCTCCGCCCGGGTCAGCTCCAGGAAGACGTTCTCCAGCCCGGACCGCTCCTCCACCAGCTCCGTCAGCACCGCGCCGGCGTCCAGCGCCGCGCGCCCGACCCGCTCGGCGTCCACCCCGCTCACCCAGAGCCGGTCGTCCTCGGACCGCACGGTCGCGCCCGCGTCCTCCAGCGCCCGCCGCAGCTCCTCCGGCTGCCGCGTGCCCACCTTCAACTCGCCGCCGCGGACCAGCTCGGCCAGCGGCGCGTCGCGCAGCACCCGGCCCCGCGCGACGATCACCACGCGGTCGGCGACCTGCTCGACCTCGGCCAGCACATGACTCGACACCAGGACGGTGCAGCCGATGTCGGCCAGGTGCCTGAGGAACTGGCGCAGCCAGTGGATCCCGGCGGGGTCCAGGCCGTTGGCGGGCTCGTCCAGGATCAGCACGCGCGGCTCGCCCAGGGTCGCCTCCGCCAGCGCCAGCCGCTGCCGCATGCCGAGCGAGAACCCCAGCACCCTGCGGTCGGCCGCGTCCTTGAGCCCGGTCACCTCCAGGGCCTCGTCCACCCGCCGCGTCGGCAGCCCGGCCGCCGTGCACACGACCTTCAGATGGTCGCGCGCGCTGCGCCCCGGGTTGAACCCGGTGGCCTCCAGCGCCGCGCCCACCTCCACCACGGGGCGTTCCAGCTCGGCGTACCTGCGTCCGTTGATCAGCGCCCGCCCGGACGTGGGCGCCACCAGCCCGAGCAGCATCCGGAGCGTCGTCGTCTTCCCCGCCCCGTTCGGCCCGAGAAAACCCGTCACCTCCCCGGGCCGGGCCGCGAAGCTCACCCCGTCCACGGCCCGGACCGTCCCGAACCTCTTGGTCAGTTCCTCAACCTCAATCACGGACACATCGTGCCAGCCGCGACAATCCCCCCGCATTGCCCCAATCGGCGGCCCGAGCGCGCCCGCCGACTCTCCCCACGAAGCTCTTTTCTGCTCACAAGCTCCTCTGTAAGCTTTGCGCCGTACTCCACCCCCGTCGTCGGCTAATGATCAGGGATGGCGATGAGCGCCCGGTTGATCGGCCTGTGCCCCGGCTCCGGGCCCGCCCGCCGCGCACGCCTCGCCGTCGCCCTCACCGCGATCACCGCGACGGCCTCCTGCGGCGGCTCGTCCTCCGGCGGCGCCTTCCAGCCGAGCGGCACCTTCGGCGGCCCCTCCGCCCCGCCGGCCACCACGGCCGCCCCGCCCCCGTCGGCCCTCCCCACCGCCCAGGTCGACCAGACCGTCCTGCAGCGCTACCGCGAGTACCAGCGCGTCTACAAGCAGGTCTACGAGACCAACGACCCGGCGCCCCTCGCCGCCGTCGCCACCGACCCCCTCCTCACCGACGTCACCCAGGACGTCGAGAAGACCAGATCGAAAGGCGAGATCTGGCGCTTCACCAACGTCCTCAACCCGAAGATCCAGGGCCGGAGCACCGACGGGACGCAGGTGATCGTCCTCGACTGCGTCCGGACGCTCGGCGCCTACCGCTACTCCGCCAGGACGGGCGAACGGCTCGGCAGCCTGCCCGGCGGCACGGCGCTCTACCAAGTGTTCATGAGGTACGACGCGGGCACCTGGAAAGCCTCCAAAGCCACGCTGGGGAAGAAATGCTGACCAAACCGATCAGGCCGACCGTCACCGCCCTCGCCCTGAGCCTGCTTCCTGCCGGTGCGCTGTTCCTCCTCCCCGAGACCGCCTCGGCCGCCCCCTGCCCGGTCGGTCAGGGCGATGGCTCGGTCAACGTCTGCGCCGGTGGCGGCAATACCCGGCCAGGGTCGGGCGGCGGAGGCGGCGGTGGCGGAGGCGGCGGTGGGGCCGCCCCCACCACGGAAGAGGACCTGGGCTGCCCGGAGGCGGCCGGCGGTTTCGCCTGCAACCTCACCGAGGACGGCCCCGAGCCCGCCCCCGCCGTCCCCACCGTCACCGTCGCCAGCATGGCGCGCGACCAGCTGACGATCCCGTCTCCGACCATCCACACCGCCCCCAGCCCGCGGACCTATGTGAAGGTCCGCACCTCCCTGTGGATCGACCAGGCCGACTTCACGACCCGCACCGCCCAGGCCTCGGCCGGCGGTCAGACCGTCACCGCCACCGCGAAGCCGACGTCGGTCACCTGGAACATGGGAGAGAACACGGTCACCTGCACCACGGCCGGCTCACCCAACGGCAGCGAGTGCGGCTACACCTACAATCGCTCGTCGGCGGGCCAGCCCGGCGGCAAGTACTCGATCACTGCCACGACCACCTGGCAGGTGACCTGGACCTGCACGGGGGCGTGCGACCAGCCCGGCGGGACGCTGGACGACATGGCCTCGGCCGCCACGTTCCCCCTCGCCGTCGGAGAGATCCAGACCAACACCAGGAACTGACCGGCGGCGCGGCTGAGGCGCCCGGCGTGCGGCGTGCGGGCCAGGGCCTGCCGCCCACGCCGCCATGTGTTCTGCGCGCCCCGGCACGGTGTCGGCCGTGCTCACGAGTCGTCGCCCGGCCCGTCACACCACGGTGTGCCCATAGGCGGTGGCGAGGGGGGTTAGGTCGGGGTCGCCGTAGTGGGCGCGTAGCTGGGTGAATCGCTGGGCTTTGGAGTCCCCGAAGCGGCGGATTTTCTGGGTGTAGGTGGCGGGGGTGACGAAGGTCGGCGGTGTTGTTTTGCTGTGGAACTTGTCGGCGTACAGGACGAGTTCTTCTTCGCCGGTTTCGGGCGGGTAGTCGGCCTCCGGGATGGGCAGGGACTGGGCGCGGACGTCGTCGCGGGTCAGGCCGACGCCGGTGTGGCAGGAGCAGAAGCGGCAGAGGAACTCGGGGAAGCCGAGGTCGCGCAGGAGTTCGTGGCCGAGGACGCCGTGACGTATGTAGCCGGCGTGGTCGAGTTCGCCGGACGGGGTGTAGAGCAGGTAGACGCCGATGTCGTGCAGGAGGCTTCCGGCGCGTACGAGTTCCGCGTCCAGGTCGAGGGTGTCGCGGGAGAGGAACTGTTCCGCGATTTCGCAGACGATCTGGCAGTGCGTGTAGACGAGTTCGAACGCTTCGGGTGTGGGCGCGTATTTCTCGTGCAGGGCTCGGATCTCTCGGTCTGACGGCAGTCGCATGGAGGACGTCCTATCGAACGTGTACCTCGACCGCCCGGCCGTCGGGATCGTGCAGGACCCCGTGGCCGGGGTTCAGGGAGGTTGACGCGGCGTCGACGGTGCATGCCAGCCGCAGGGAATCGGTCCGGCGGTCTGATGTCGCGGGGTAGAGCTCGAAGACGGTGCCGTCGGTCATGACCGCCGCGTAGTGTTCGGGGCCGTTGCCGTGTTGTTCGGGTTTGAAGGTCAGGCCCAGGGACTCGTAGAAGCGGCGTGTCTCGTCCAGCAGCGGGGTGTAGATGACCAGCAGGCGCAGTCGCACCGTCTGAGTGTAGGAGGCGCCTGAGGCGGCCGGGATCGCCCCGCCGCCTCAGGCGCCTTGGTGGTTCAGCGGATCCGGCAGGTGGCGGTGGCGGTCTTGGTGGTGTCGCTTTCGGAGGTGGCGGTCAGCGTCACGTCGCCCTTGCGGGTGCCGTTCGACGGCTTGGCCCAGACGTCCACGGTGGTGGCGCCGCCGACCTTGGCGGTGGCCAGGGCGTTCGGGAGCCAGGTCTGCCAGCCCTTGGCGCCGGCCTTCAGGCGGTAGACGTCGGCCGCACTGTGGCCGGTGCCGCCCTTGCCGGTGTTGCGCAGCGGCAGCGTGCACTTGACCCAGCCGGAGCCGGCGGAGCGGACCGTGGCGGAGTTGAGGCGGACGCCGCGGCGGGCCGGGCCGGCACCGTCCAGGGACCGGATCGCGACGGTGTAGGAGAGGATGCCCTTGTCGTCGCGTTCGAGGTCGAGCACGTAGAAGTGCAGGCGGTTGGCCTCGTCGACGTACTCGTACTCGCTGCCGGAGTCGGTGCCGGCGTGGAACAGCGCGTCCGACAGCTGACGGTAGTCGCCGATCGTCATCTTCTGCGGCTGCCCGTTGGGCAGGACGAAGTCGACCTTGTCGATGTCCTGCGGGTTGGCGTCCTTCACCCAGATGAACGGCTCACCGCGCGGTTCGGTGTCCTTGGTCTTGGCGAGCAGGACGCCGGAGTCGGGCGTGAACGAGTCGAAGCCCATGCGGTCGACGACCTCGACGGTGTAGTTGTGGTAGCCGCCGCCGTCGCACAGCGGGTCGGTGGCTTCGTTGCAGGCGGGGCTCTTGTCACCGTCCGCGCCGAGCTTGAGGTTGATGCCCGCCAGCTCGTTCTTGCCGGGCTGGACGGCGCGCGCCGTCACCTTGGCCACGACGACGCCGGACGCGGCCAGGGCCTCGCGGCTGGTCTGCAGCACCTTGGAGTCGTCGACGATGCCGAGCTTGAGCTTGTTGCGCAGCATGTGCTGGGCGCCCATCGAACCGCCGCCGGTGGCCGGGATCGTCCACCGGCTGTGCGGGCCGCCGGGGCCGTTGAACGAGCCGCGGCTGAGCATCTCCCACGGGCCCGAGTAGGCGCGGCGCGGCGGGTTGCCGTACGGGTTGTTGTAGTTGTCGCCGATGCCGAGGATGTGGCTGAACTCGTGGGCGAACACGCCCATGCCCGAACTCTCCGCCTGCGTGGAGCTGCCGGTGACCGCGTTCGGCCAGATGGTGGAGCCGGCGGCCCAGGACGTCCAGTCGACGTAGCGGGTCTTCACCCAGTTGGGCAGGTTCGGGTCCTGCGGCCCCCACTCGGGCGGGACCTCCTCCTTGGAGTTGAACTTCATCTGCCCGAATTCCTGCCATGTGGACGACTCGTCCTGCCCGGCCGACAGGTAGAAGACGAAGTCGAACTCGGCGGCCTTGGCCTCGCCGACGTCGGCGATCCAGGCGGCGCGGGCGTCGCGGCGGATGTCGCGTCCGCAGGTGTCGCCGGAGGGGCAGCCGGTGCCGCCCTGGAAGGAGTCGATGCCGTACTCGTGGGACTTGCCGGGCATCCGGTAGCCGCCGAACGCGGTCAGGTCGACGCCGTACCGTCCGCCGGAGTCCTCCATCCAGTACTCGTGCAGCGTGTGCCCGCGGTTGAGGGCCTGCGGCTTGTTGAGGAAGTCCTGGTAGAACTTGGCGACCTGGTCGCGCGGGACGCCGCCGACGAGGGTCGGGTTGCCGAAGATGGTGGAGTTCTTCGGCTGGGTCACCACGAACGGCTGGTTGGGGTAGTCGACCAGCACCACGGCGCCCTTGAAGTTCTTCACCGACCCCTTGCGCGACGGGTCGGCCCAGTTCGTGCCGGGGACGGGCTTGTAGTCGTCCCAGGTCATGGTGTCGGGCAGCTCGTAGTTCTGCGGGTCGACCGGCCGCGGCTGCCCGGCGGCGTAGGTGCGCGTCCGCTGGCTCTCCTGCCACGGCTGGGTCTTCGGCCAGTGGCGCATCTGCCAGGGGTTGGGGGTCGGCTCGGGTACGCGCGGTCGCGGTTGCGCCGCGGCCGGCGCCGCCGCCAGGACGGTCGCCAGCGCCAGCCCCGCCGCGGCGGACACCATGAGTCTCTTTCGGGCGAGCATGTCTCCCCTGTCTCTCAAAAGGTCGGTGAGACGGTAAAGACGCGCGAATCGCGGTGCAACGGCCGACTTAGACGATCTTGTCCGGGCCGGCCTGGCAGCTCACGCCAGCATCTCCGCTGAGCTGGGACGAAAACGGTCAGAGCGTCGCCATCCGGCCGCCGGGCAGGCGTTCGAACCGGGCGACGAGGTCCCGACCCGCCTCGCCGCCCGCCGCGTACCGCGCCTTCGCAGTCGTGCCCGGTCAGAAGCGGGAGCGTGCCCAGCCGTTCCGGCCCGGGGGGAAGCCTCCCCGGCCGCGCCTACGCCAGCAGGTCGCGGGTGGCCAGGACGATGCCGTCCTCGTCGCTGTAGAGCCAGTCGCCCGGGCGGAACTCCACGCCGCCGAACGTCACCGGGACGTCGACCTCGCCCGCCGCGTCCTTGGCGCTCTTGCGCGGGTTGGAGCCCAGGGCCTTGATGCCCAGGTCCAGCGTGCGCAGCGTGGCGACGTCGCGCACCGCGCCGTTGATCACCACGCCGGCCCAGCCGTTGCGCACCGCCGACCCGGCGATCAGGTCGCCCATCAGCGCCGACGCCAGCGAGCCCGCGCCGTCCACCACCAGCACGCGCCCCTCGCCGGGGGTGTTCAGCAACCGCTTGACCAGGCCGTTGTCGCGCAGGCAGCGCACCGTGGCCACCGGGCCCGCGAACGCCGCGCGCCCCCCGTAGTGGCGGAACTGCGTCTCGCAGCTGCGCAGCTCGTCCCCGAAGTCGTCGATCAGGTCGGCGGTCGCGAACTCCATGCCGGGAGCCTACCGTTCAGTAATCCGCCGCCGGGCGCTCGGGGCGCTCGGGGGAGTCGGTGGGACGGCCGATCAGCCGGGACAGCACGATCGCGGTCTTGGTGGCGGTGATGTTGTCCTCCCGCCGCAGCCGCTCCAGGGCCTGCTCCAGGTGCTGGATGTCGCGGGCGCGCACGTGCACCAGCGCGCTGGCGTCGCCGCTGACGGTGTAGGCGGCGACGACCTCCGGATGCTTGCGGATGCTGGCGTAGATCTCCTCCGGCGACGTCGCCCCGGTGCAGAAGATCTCGATGAACGCCTCGGTGGTCCAGCCCAGCGCGGCCGGGTCCACCACCGCGGAGAACCCGGTGATCACGCCGTCCGCCCGCAGCCGGTCGACCCGCCGTTTCACCGCCGGGGCGGACAGGCCCACCGCGTCACCGATCTGCGCGTACGAGGCGCGGCCGTTCTCCAGCAGCTGCGCAACGATTCGACGGTCCAGCTCGTCAAGACGCAACAAACATCTCCCTGGAAGTGCACTTTCTTCAATGGTCGGCGGGTTCATCCCGAACATACGCTGTGAGGGGAACACCGGCCACCGTCCGGCGCCCCGGCATGCCGCATCGCGTCCACACCGCTGTTAAGGAGCTTGCGTGTCTCGTACCGAACGGCTGCGGGCCATGTCCGAGGAGCACGGCGCGCACACCTACCACCCGCTCCCGGTCGTCATCGCCGAGGCCGAGGGGGCGTGGGTGACCGACGTGGAGGGCCGCCGCTATCTGGACATGCTGGCGGCGTACTCCGCGGTCAACTTCGGGCACCGCAACCCGCGGCTGGTGGCCGCGCTCGCCCGGCAGCTCGAGCGCGTCACGCTGGTCAGCCGGGCCTTCGACCACGACCAGTTCGGGCCGTTCGTCGCGGAGCTGGCCGAGCTGTGCGGCAAGGACATGGTGCTGCCGATGAACAGCGGCGCCGAGGCGGTGGAGAGCGCGCTCAAGACCGCCCGCAAGTGGGGTTACGAGGTGCGCGGCGTGCCCGCCGACCGCGCCACGATCATCACGTTCGAGGGCAACTTCCACGGCCGGACGACGACGATCATCAGCTTCTCCACCGACCCGGAGGCGAAGAACTCCTACGGCCCGTACACGCCCGGCTTCCGCACCGTCCCGTACGGCGACGTGGCGGCGCTGCGCGCGGCCATGGACGACACCACGGTGGGGGTGCTCGTCGAGCCGATCCAGGGCGAGGCCGGGGTGAACGTGCCGCCCAGCGGGTTCCTGACCGCGGTGCGCGAGCTGTGCACCGAGTTCGGCGCGCTGATGATCGCCGACGAGATCCAGTCGGGGCTGGGCCGCACCGGCACCACGTTCGCCGTCGAGCACGAGAACGTCGTCCCGGACATGTACCTGCTGGGCAAGGCGCTGGGCGGCGGCATCCTGCCGGTGTCGGCGGTGGTGGCCGACGCCGACGTGCTCGGGGTGTTCCGGCCCGGCCAGCACGGCTCCACGTTCGGCGGCAACCCGCTGGCCTGCGCGGTCGCCCGGGAGGTGATCGCCATGCTGCGGACCGGCGAGTACCAGGAGCGCTCCCGCGAGCTGGGCGCCCACATGCACCGGCGGCTCGGCGAGCTGCCGTCCGACCTGGTGCGGGAGGTGCGCGGGCGCGGCCTGTGGGCCGGCGTGGAGCTGCGCGGCAAGGCCCGGGCCGTCAGCGAGCGCCTGATGGAGCTGGGCGTGCTGGCCAAGGAGACCCACGACACCACGCTGCGGCTGGCCCCGCCGCTGGTGATCGACCGCGCGGACCTCGACTGGGCCCTGGACCGGCTGGCCGTGGCCCTGTCCGCCGCCTCCCCCGCTCCCGTGGCGGCTCGCGAGGCGATCGGGCAGGCGTGATCGTGTAGATCGCGAGCTTGACGAGGGCTTCCCACAACGGCGTGGGGAGCCCTCGTCGCGTTGTGCGCCCGCGTTGTGCGTCAGGTTCGCGGCGCTACGCGTGACATGGGACGTCCACGCGGAATAGTCTAGGTGGACTATTCCGCAAGGATCAGGAAACCCGCATGTCGAGACCCATCACACCGCTGGCGCTCACCGTGCTGCGGATGCTGTGCGACGGGCCCATGCACCCGTACGAGATGCAGCAGCGCATCCGCAAGCACGCCTACGACCACGCCGTCAAGGTCACCCACGGCGCGCTGTACAACTCGGTCGAGCGGCTGGCCGGGCAGGGGCTGATCGAGCCGGTGCAGACCAGCCGGGAGGGCCGCCGGCCGGAACGCACCGTCTACCGCATCACCGACACCGGCCGCGACGCCGCGCACCGGCGGCTCGCCGACATCCTGTCCGCGCCCGTCGAGGAGTACCCCCTGTTCGACGCGGGGCTGGCGTTCATCAACCTGCTGCCGGAGGACGAGGTCGCCCAGCACCTGGAGACCCGGCGCAACGCGCTTGAGTTCCTGCTGGGCGGGCACCAGACCGCCTATGAGGCGCTGCGCGAGCGCGGCGTCGAACGTTACAAGCTCCTGGACATGGAGCTGAACATCGCCCGCGTCCGCACCGAGCTCGAGTACGTGCGGGCGCTCGTGGACGACCTCGCCGAGGGGCGGATGACCTGGGCCGACGACGACCGACTGACCATCTGTCACCCGCACGGTGACACTCCCGACGAGGAGATCTCCGCATGACGCGCTGGCGCGGCAATCCCTGGGCGATCCTGCTCACCCTGTCCCTCGGGTTCTTCATGACCCTGCTGGACCTGACCATCGTGAACATCGCGATCCCCAGCATGATCGACAAGCTGGGCGCGTCGCTGGACGAGACGCTCTGGGTGCTGAACGCCTATGTGCTGGTGCTGGCCGTGCTGCTGATCACCGGCGGCCGGCTCGGTGACCTGGTGGGCAAGAAGACCCTGTTCATCGCCGGCGTGGCCGTGTTCACCCTGGCCAGCCTGGCGTGCGGGGTGGCCCAGGACCCGGCCTGGCTGATCGGCGCCCGGGCGGTGCAGGGCCTGGGCGCGGCGCTGCTCATGCCGCAGACCATGGCGATCATCATCGACACCTTCCCGCCGCAGCGGCGCGGCGCCGCGCTCGGCCTGTGGGGCGCGGTGGCCGGGGTGTCCACGATCGCCGGGCCCACCGTCGGCGGCCTGCTGGTCACCACCCTGGACTGGCGGTGGATCTTCTTCGTCAACCTGCCGATCGGCGTGCTGGTGCTGGCCATGGCGGTGCCGATCCTGCCCGCCCCCACCCGCACCGTGCGGCACCGCTTCGACGTGACCGGGGTGCTGCTGGCCTCCGCCGCGCTGTTCTGCCTGACCTTCGCGCTCACCGAGGGCGAGAAGTTCGAGTGGGCCCGGTGGATCTGGGCGATGATCGGCGCGGCGGCGGTGCTGTTCGCCGTCTTCCTGGTGCACCAGCGCTCCCGCCAGGACCGCGAGCCGCTGGTGCCGTTCACGCTGTTCCGCGACCGCAACTTCGCCGTGCTGACCTTCGTCGGCGCCACCGTGTCGGTCGGCATGATCGGCCTGTTCCTGCCGATGACGATCTACCTGCAGTCGGTGCAGGGCCACAGCGCCCTGGCCGCCGGACTGATCATGGCGCCGTCGGCGGTGATGTCGATGCTGCTGGCGCCGGTCGCCGGACGGCTGACGGACCGGATCGGCGGCAAGTTCCTGCTGATGGGCGGGCTGGTGCTGTACGCGGTGGGCACGGTGTGGCTGGTGGCCGTCGTGGAGGTGGGCACCTCCTGGCCGACGTTCCTGGCGCCGCTGGTGGTGTCGGGCGTGGGCGTCGGCGGGGTGTTCGCGCCCATGACCACCGAGGCGACCCGCAACGTGCCGCCCCGGCTGGCGGGCGCGGCCGCGGGCGTCAACAACACCGTCCGGCAGGTCGGCTCCGTGCTGGGCAGCGCGGTCGTCGGCGCCGTCATGCAGAACCGGCTGGCCGCGGCGCTGCGGGACGAGGCCGTGGCACGGTCCGGCGCGGTGCCCGCGCAGCTCCGCGAGGGGTTCGTCGCCGGGTTCGCCAACGCGGCCAAGGGCGGGCTGGAGGTCGGGCCCGGCCAGACGGGCGCGCACCCGCTCCCGTCGAACGTGCCGCCGAGCGTCGCGCAGCGGGTGCAGGAGGTGGCCGCCCAGGTGTTCGGCCACGGGTTCGTGCACGCGCTCAAGCCCACGATCGCGGTGCCCGTCGTGGCCGTCCTGCTGGGCGCGGCCGCCTGCCTGGGCGTCCGCAGCTACCGGGCGCCCGCCCGCGCCGTGGACGCCGACACCACCCCCGCGCCGCTGGCCGGCTGAGCCGGACGCCCCGCGCTCCGGGCCGTCCCGGCGCGCCGGGCCGCCGGGGTCAGGCGATGCCCCGGTACTCGCCCTCGTAGAAGATCAGCGGCTTGCCGGACGGGTCGGGCACGTCCAGGGCGAGGACCTCGCCCACCACGATGCTGTGGTCGCCGCCGTCGTGCACGGCGTGCGTCCGGCACTCCAGCGCGGCCACCGCGCCCGCGAAGATCGCGGCGCCGGTGGCCGCGCCGCGCCGGCGCTCCCAGCCGCGCAGGGGGTCGTCCAGCGGCCGTCCCCGGGTGGCGAACCAGCGCGAGGCGTCCTCCATGTCCTCGGTCAGCACCGACACCGCCCACACCCCGGTGTCGAGCACCACGTCGTGGAACCGCGCCGTCCTGTCCACGCAGAACAGCACCAGCAGCGGGTCCAGCGACACCGAGGTGAAGGCGTTGACGGTCATGCCGTGGTCGACGCCGCCCGCGACCGTGGTGACGACGGCGACGCCGGTGGCGAACCTTCCCACCACCTGCCGGAACCGCAGGGGGTCGACCTGCGGTGCGGCGACGTCGGGATCGGGGCACCGCGCACAGGGGTCACTGGGGTCACTGCTCACGACGCGACCACTTTAGGGCCGCGACTGGCGCTCGCGCGCGTGCCCGTGTCCCATCTCACGCGGCCCGGCGTCCGGTGCCGCCTCCGGCTCCGCGCCCGGGCCCGCGTCCGGTCGGATGTCCGCCTTCGGCGCGGACATCGGGCCCCGGACGAGCCACTCCCCCGGCGGACGGCGGCCCGGCTGCAGCGCCGCCGCGATGACCGCGCCGACGACCCCGCCCAGGATGAAGACGTATCCCGCCGCCGTGCCCGGGACCACCAGGTCGCCCTCGGCCCGCTTCATCGACATCAGCAGCACCACCACGCCCCACGGCACGGCGAACACCACGCCGCCCAGCGGCGACCGCATCGCCCAGGCCGTCAGCCGCACCGCGGCGAAGTTCACCGCGGTCAGCACGATCGCCGCCGCCGGCACCGAACCGACCAGCCATCCCTGGGCGAACGACCCGAGCACCCCGAACAGCAGCCCCAGCACACCGAGCGCCGCGTAGGCGGCCCCGGCGGCGACCGCCTCGGCCGACGACTCGCCCGGCGGCTCGGCCGACGGCCCATCCGGCGGCCCGCCCTGCGGCCCGTTCTCCGCTGCGGCGGGCTCGGCGTCCGCGTCCCGCACCGGGGGCGTCCCGGCCTCGGACGGCCGCTGGTCGTCGTCCCTGTCCACGCCCGTCAGCGTAGCCCCGCGCCACCGTCTCGGCGAAACGACCGAACCCCCGGGCCGGGGGCCCGGACGCCCGGCGAGCGGTCAGGCGGATCCGGCGCGTCCGGCCGGTTCGGCGAACAGGTCGGTCTCGCGGCCGTTGGGACCGGCCGGGCCGAGCTCCCCCGCCAGCAGGATGAAGTACTCGGTGCCGAACGCCTGCTGTCCCAGGTTGTTCGACAGCGCGAAGAACGGGCCGACCTCGTCGGGCGCCACCGTGATCTGGGTGTGGTGCGCGCGCAGCGCCGCGATCTTGGCGGGCAGATGGGCGCGGGCGTCCACCTGCGTGGTGACCTGGTGGTCGGGGATGCCCGAGCCGAGGTCGTCCAGGCTGGCGACGCGCGGGAACGGCAGCCGCGCCTCGCGCATCACCGCGACGGCGCGCGCCAGCACCGACCGGGGCATGGCGTAGGCGTAGAACTTGGCCACCTG
This sequence comes from Actinomadura sp. NPDC047616, assembly GCF_040642915.1. NCBI lineage: Bacteria > Bacillati > Actinomycetota > Actinomycetes > Streptosporangiales > Thermomonosporaceae > Actinomadura > Actinomadura sp. NPDC047616. The sequence continues at coordinate 75,915 of NZ_JBEYTB010000013.1, read as the reverse complement.
CCAGGGCTCGCCGCCGTCCTCGTACCGCGGGTCGGCGGCCAGCTCGAAGGCCCGCCAGGTGACCCGGTGCGCCTGGATGTGGTCGGGGTGGCCGTAGTTGCCTCGCTCGTCATAGGTGACGATCACCTGCGGCCGCACGTCCCGGATGATCTTCACCATCTCGGCGGCGGCCTCGTCCAGGTCGGCCCGCCAGAAGCAGCGCGGGTCGTCGTTGGACGGCGTGCCCATCATCCCCGAGTCGCGCCAGCGGCCCGGTCCGCCCAGGTAGCGGTGGTCGCGCACGCCCAGCGCGGCGCACGCCTCGGCGAGCTCGCCGATGCGGTACTCGCCGAGCCGGTCCTCCTTGTCGGCGGCCAGATGGCGCAGCTCGCCCGGGATGACCTCGCCCTCCTCACCGAGCGTGCAGGTGACCAGGCAGACGTGGGCGCCCTCGGCCGCGTACTTGGCCATGGTCGCCCCGGTCCCGATGGACTCGTCGTCCGGGTGGGCGTGGACGAACAGGATGCGCGGCTCCTTCATAGGATCCGAGCCTACTCAGGACCGACACGTTGGTCGCGAGCCCTCCAGGGGTGATGCGGGGCACGCCCGCGCGGAACGTCACCGCCGGGCGTCCTGCCGCCGTCTCGCGCTCCGCGTCCGCGCGGCGCGCCGGGTGCTACTCGCCGGTCCCCTGCTCGCCCCCGCCACCGCCACCGCCGCCGCCGGTGCCGCCACCACCGCCGCCACCGGTGCCCCCGTCGCCGCCGTCACCGCCGTCGCCGGTGCCGCCGCCTCCGCCGGGAGGCTCGGTGTCGGGCGTGGACGGGGAGCTCGGCGGCGTGAACGTCGGCCGGGTGGGCCGGATCGGCGTGGTCGGCTCGACGCTCGGACGGGTCGGCTCGGTGGTGCGCGGGCGCGTCGGCAGCTCGCGCGTGGGCTCGGGCTCCTCGGTCTGCTGCGGCTCGTCGGTCTCGGTGTCGGTGACCGACTCCGACGCGGGCGGGCTGCTCGGCGAGCTGGGCTCCTCATCGCCGTTGGACATCATCACCATGCCGACGACGAGCGCCAGCACCGCGATCGCCGCGACGGCGGCCAGGATCGGCCACCGCGAGGACCGGTCGTCGTCCGGGTAGCCGCCGTAGCCGCCCCCCGCGGAACGGTGCCGGCCCGGCGGGCGGCCGGGCGGCGGGCCCATCGGCTGCACCGGCGGGAGCGCCTCGCGGATCGCCTGGGTCTCGCTCACCGGCTGCATCGGCCCCGTCCGGCCCATCGCCCGGGTGGCGTGCGGGGGCGGCGGCGCGCCGTGGCCCGCGGCCATCTGCGACCCCTCGGCCAGCAGCGTGGTGGCCTGCGCCGGGTCGTCCATCCGGGTCTGCGCGGCCGGGCCGCTGCCGATCAGCCGCATCATCAGGTGCTGCGCGGTGGGCCGCCGGGTCGGCTCCTTGGCCAGGCACGCCGCCAGCAGCGGCTTGAGGTCGTCGGGGACGCCGTCCAGCGTCGGCGGCTCGTGCATCACCCGGTTGATCACGGCGACCACGGTGTCGTCGCCGAACGGCGGACGGCCGGTGGCGGCGAACACCATGGTGGCCGCCCACGCCCAGATGTCCACCGCCTCGGTGAGGGTGGCGCCCGCCACCTGCTCGGGCGCCATGTAGGAGGGCGTGCCGATCGCCTTGGTCGCGGCGGTCTGCCCGGTGTCCAGGGCCCGCGCGATACCGAAGTCGATCACGCGCGGCCCGTCCGGCGCCATGATCACGTTGTGCGGCTTGAAGTCGCGGTGCACGATCCCGGCCTGGTGGATGGCCACCAGCGCGGTCGTGGTGCCGATCGCCAGCCGCTCCAGCGCCGCCCCGTTGAGCGGACCGTCCTCGATGATCTGCCGGTGCAGCGACTTGCCCGGCACGTACTCGCTGGCGATGTACGGCTGGTCGCCCGCGACGTCGGCCTCCAGCACCTGGGCGGTGCAGAAGCGGGCGACCTGCTTGGCGGCCTGCGCCTCCCGGACGAACCGGTTGCGCGCCGAGGCGTCCCCGGCCAGGTCGGCGCGCAGCAGCTTGATCGCGGCCTGGGTGCCCGTGGACGGGTCGACCCCGAGGTACACCACGCCCTGCCCGCCTTCTCCGAGTCGTTCGACCACGTCGAACGAACCCAGCCGCCGGGGATCTCCCGGCTGCAGCTCCGGCATGGACCACTCCTTACAGCCCGCGACGACATGTGCGATGGGGAAGCTTTGAGCTTACGCGAGCCCGGTGACGGGCACGGGCCGTTCTCGCCCGTCGCGATCGCCGGCCACCGGCCGGTGCCCTCGCGTCCGGGCGCGTGTCGGCAACCCCGTCCTGTCTAGAGCACTGCCCGCCCCGGTTCAACCGGCATGCCGGAATCCACCCGGGTTACCCGTCACGTCACCCGCCGCGCCCGCGCCCGCGCGCGCCCGGTGCGGGGCACCCGTCACGCGGGATGTCCGGCGCGGCTGGCAGACTCGTTACGCGTGGGCGGCGCCTGAAGGCGATCTGCAGGGCTAGTGGTGGGAGACAGGGCAATTGAGCATCAGCTTTCCGCGGCAGAGCGCGCGTACGCGGCGGTTCACCCTCGGCGTCCCACGGGCCTTCCAGGTGGCGCCGGACGGGTCCCGCGTGGTGTTCCTGCGCACCCGGGCGGGTGACGACCCGGTGACGTGCCTGTGGACGCTCGACCCCGCGTCCGGTGAGGAGCGGCTGGTCGCCGACCCGGCGGCGCTCGACCTGCCCGGCGAGCAGAGCCTGCCGCCCGAGGAGCGCGCCCGCCGCGAACGGGCCCGTGAGCAGGCGGGCGGCATCGTCGGTTACGCCGTGGACCGCGACGTGCGCCAGGCCGTCTTCACCCTGGCCGGGCAGCTGTTCCTCGCCGACCTGGAAACCGGGCAGGTCCGCGGCCTGCCCGCCACCACCCCCGTGTTCGACCCGCGTCTCGACCCGGCCGGGCGGCGCGTGGCGTACGTGTCCGGCCGCACCCTGCGCGTGCTGGACGTGGCGAGCGGCGAGGACGCCGCGCTGGTGACGCCCGAGTCCGAGCAGGTGTCCTACGGGCTGGCGGAGTTCATCGCGGCCGAGGAGATGAACCGCATGCGGGGCCACTGGTGGGCGCCCGACGGCGAGACCCTGCTGGCCGCGCGGGTGGACGAGACGCCCGTGCTGCGCTGGCACATCGCCGACCCCGCCAACCCCGAGCAGCCCCCGGTCGAGGTGGCCTATCCCGCCGCCGGCACGCCGAACGCCATCGTCTCGCTGGTGCTGCTGAAGCTGGACGGCCGCCGCACGGCGGTCGCCTGGGACCGCGGCGAGTTCCCCTACGTGGTCACCGCCGTCTGGGACGGGCACGGCCTGCTGGTCGTGGTGCAGACGCGCGACCAGCGCGTCCAGCGGCTGCTGAAGGTCGACCCGTCGTCCGGCGAGACGGCGCTGCTGCACACCCTGCACGACCCGGTGTGGACCGAGATCGTGCCGGGCGTCCCGGCCCGGCTGGGCAACGGCGAGGTCGTCTGGATCGTCGACGACCGGGAGAGCGACACCCGGCGCCTGACCGTCGCCGGGAAGCCCGTCACCCCGGCGGGGCTGCAGGTGCGGTCCGTGCTGGGCGTGGAGGGCGAGACGGTGCTGTTCACCGCCTCGCAGGAGCCGACGGAAGCGCACGTGTGGTCCTACGGCCCGGACGGGGTCGTCCGCCTCACCGACGACCCGGGGGTGTTCACGGGCGTCCGCTGCGGCGAGGTGACCGTGCTGACCGGCTCCCGGCTGGACAGTCACGGCGTGTCCACCGAGGTCCGCGGGCCCGGCGGCGCCGTCCACCCGATCGCGTCGCGCGCCGAGACCCCGGTGGTGACGCCGCGGGTGGAGCTGCTGCACGCCGGGGAGCGCGCGATCCGCACGGCCGTGGTGCTGCCGGCGGACTGGAAGCCCAGCGACGGGCGGCTGCCGGTGCTCATGGACCCCTACGGCGGCCCGCACGCCCAGCGGGTGCTGGCCGTGCGGCGCGCCTACAACGAGGCCCAGTGGCTGGCCGACCAGGGCTTCGCCGTCGTGATCGCCGACGGCCGCGGCACCCCGGCACGCGGCCCGGCCTGGGAGCGCGCGGTCGACCGCGACTTCACCGGGCCGGTGCTGGAGGACCAGATCGCCGCGCTGGAGGAGGCCGCCCGCCGCCACCCCGGCGCGCTGGACCTGGGCCGGGTGGGCATCCGCGGCTGGTCGTTCGGCGGCTGGCTGGCCGCGCTGGCGGTGCTGCGCCGCCCCGACGTGTTCCACGCGGCGGTGGCGGGCGCCCCGCCCACCGACTGGCGGCTGTACGACACCCACTACACCGAGCGCTACCTCGGCCACCCGGACGAGGAGCCCGAGAGCTACGCCGCCCACTCGCTGATCGAGGACGCGCCGCGGCTGGAGCGTCCGCTGCTGCTGATCCACGGCCTGGCCGACGACAACGTGGTGGCCGCCCACACGCTGCGCCTGTCCAGCGCCCTGCTGGCGGCCGGCCGGCCCCACACCGTCCTGCCCCTGTCGGGCGTCACCCACATGACCCCGCAGGAGGTCGTCGCGGAGAACCTGCTGAACCTCCAGGTCGGTTTCCTGAAGGACGCGCTGGCCGAACGCAGGGCGTGAGTCACCGCGAGGGCTCCCTGTCACCGTGCCGGGACGAGTCGCCGTGCCGGGAGGAGTCGCCGTGCCAGGAGGACCAGAGGGCGGCGTAGGAGCCGTCCGCGGCGATGAGCTCGTCGTGGGTGCCGAGTTCGGTGACGCGGCCGTTCTCCACGACGGCCACGCGGTCGGCGTCGTGCGCGGTGTGCAGGCGGTGCGCGATCGCCACGACCGTGCGGCCGTCCAGCACGGCGGCCAGGGTGCGTTCGAGGCGGCGGGCGGCGCGCGGGTCGAGCAGGGACGTCGCCTCGTCCAGCACGAGCGTGTGCGGGTCGGCCAGGACGAGCCGGGCCAGCGCGAGCTGCTGGGCCTGAGCGGGTGACAGCGCCTCGCCGCCGGATCCCACCAGCGCGTCCAGGCCGGGGCCGTCCCAGTCGACGGCCCGCAGCGCCGCCTCGGCCTCGGCGTCGGTGACCGGCCGCGCCATCACCAGGTTGTCCCGGACGGTGCCGCGGAACACGTGGTGGTCCTGGGTGACCAGGGCGACGTGGCCGCGCAGGTCGTCCAGCGGCAGGTCCACCAGCGGGACGGCGCCCGCGCCCTCGCCCACGGTGACCGTGCCGGCGCGCGGCCCGTCCACCCCGGCCAGCAGGCGTCCCAGCGTGGACTTGCCCGCGCCGCTCGGCCCCACCACGGCCAGCCGCTCGCCGGGACGCAGCGTCAGGTCGACGTCGTGCAGGACGTCGTGGCCGCCTCGGTAGGCGTAGTGCACGCCCCGGGCGGCCAGGCGTTCCCCGTCGGGCCGGGCGCCGCCCGGCGAACGGTCGGGCGGGACGTTGCCGACGCCCAGCAGCCGGGCCAGCGACGCGCCGCCGAGCTGCAGCTCGTCCAGCCAGGTGAGCAGCACGTCCACCGGGCCGATGAGCTGCTGCACGTACAGGGTGGCGGCGGTCACCTGGGCCAGCGACGCCATGCCGTGGATGTGGAACAGGCCGCCGACGAACACGGTGGCCGCGACCGGCAGCACGAAGGAGAACTCCGCCACCGGGAACAGCACGGTGCGCAGCCGCAGCGTGTAGCGCTCGGCGCGGTAGGAGCCGGCGATGTCGTCGTCGCAGCGCCGCATCCGCCGCTCGGCCAGGCCCAGCGCGTCGACGGTGCGGGCGCCGTGCACGGTCTCGGCGAGCCCGTCGGTCATGTTCGCCCAGGCGACCATCTCGCGCTCGTAGCCGGCGCCGGCACGGCGCAGGTACCAGCGCATCACGCCCCACAGCAGCGGGACGACGACCAGGCACGGCAGCGCCACCAGCGGCCCGGTCAGCGCCAGCGCGCCCAGCGTGAACGCGATGGACAGCAGGGAGATGAGGATCTCCGGCGCGGCGTGCCGGACGGTGTTCGACAGCGTGTCGACGTCCCGGGAGGTGCGGCTCAGCAGGTCGCCGGTCCCGGCGCGTTCGACGCGCGACAGCGGCAGCGCCAGCACCCGGCCGACGAACTCCTCGCGCAGCTCGGCCAGGATCCGCTCACCCAGCCGCGCGGACGCGTAGTAGGCGTACCGGACCAGGACGCCCTGTGCGACCACGAAACCGGCGATGGCCAGAGCGACGGTGTCGATGTCGGCGTCGCCGCGTTCCACCCCCTCCACCAGGTCGCCCAGCAGCCGCGGGGTGACCAGCCCGGCCACCGCGGCCAGCGCGTGCAGGGCCAGCGCGCCGAGCAGGGCGCGGGGGTGGCGCAGCAGCAGGCGCCGGGCGTGCGCGCGCACCTGCGCCGACGTCGCCACGGGCAGGATCTCGGTGCTCACGGCCGGTGGTCCTCCTGGGTCGTCGTGGGCGGACGGCCGCCTCGCCGGGCGCTGTCAGGGGTGTGTCAGGGTGCGGCCTCGCCGCGGGTGACGGCCGCGGCGTAGCGGGGCTCGGACGCCAGCAGGTCGCGGTGGCGTCCCTCGGCGGCCACCGCGCCGTTCTCGACGTACGCGACGTGGTCGGCGCGGTCGAGCATGAGCGGGCTCGTCGTGCACACCACGGTGGTGCGGCCCGCGCGGGCGGCGCCGAGCCGGTCGGCGATACGCGCCTCGGTGTGCGCGTCGACGGCGCTGGTCGGCTCGACCAGGACCAGCACCTCGGGGTCGGCCACCAGCGCGCGGGCCAGCCGCAGCCGCTGCCGCTGCCCGCCGGAGAACTCGCGTCCGGCCTCGGCGACGTGCGCGTCCAGGCCGACGGCCTCGACGATGTCCTCGGCACTGGCGGCCCGCAGCGCCGCGTGCAGCGTCGCGTCGTCCACCGGGCCGCCGAAGCCCGGGGTGAGGGCGTCGCGCAGCGTCCCGGAGAACAGGCGGTCCTCGTTGACGGCGACGACGATCCGTTCCCGCACGTCGGCGATGTCGCGCAGCGGGACGCCGCCGTAGGCGACCTCGCCGTCGGCGTGCCGGCCGAGGCGGTCGGCGATGGCCTGGGCGTCGCGCGGGTCCGACGCGGCGAGCGCGGTGAGCCGTCCCGGCCGCACGACCAGGCCGGACGCCGCGTCCGCCAGCTCGGCGGGCCCGTCCGGGACGATGCCGCCGGGGTGCGGGAGGTCAGGTTCCGTGCGCAGCACCCGCACGACCCGTCCGGCCGCGACGTGCCCCCGGGTGAGCTTGCCCGCCATCTCCCCGATCGTCTTCAGCGGCGCGACCAGGAACACCGCGTACCCGTAACCCGAGACCAGCTCGCCCACGCTGATGGCGCCGGACTGGGCCAGCCGCGCGCCCACCCAGGTGACCACGGCGAGCAGCAGTCCGAGCAGCAGCCCCTGGGCGCCCATGAGCCGCGAGTCGGCCCACGCCACGGCCGCGCCCGCCCGGCGCACCCGCTGCGACTCGTCCCGGTAGCGGTCGGCGAACAGCGCCTCGCCGCCGATGCCGCGCAGCACCCGCAGGCCCGCCACCAGGTCGGTGGCGCGGCTGTTCAGCTCGCCGACCAGCTCGCGGTGGCGCTGCTCGCGCTCGCGCAGCGGCCGCAGCATCGGCCCGCCCACCGCCAGGATCACCGGGACGCCGACCAGCACGACCAGGCCGAGCGGCGGAGAGGTGGCCAGCATCAGGCCCGCCACCACGACGAGCGCGGCGACGGCGCCGCTGCCGCGCGACAGGATGTCCAGGGAGTCGCCGATGTCGTCCACGTCCGACACGCCGACGCTGACCGCCTCACCCGCGCCGATCCGCCGCGGCAGCGTCCCGCCGAGCCGGGTCGCCTGCCGGGTGACGAGCTGGACGGTGCGGTAGGCGGCGGACAGCCAGTTGTAGACGGCCATGCGGTGCCGCAGCACCCCGGTCGCGGCGACGCCGACGCCGAGGCCGAGCAGCGCGCCCGACCACAGCGCCAGTGCGGACGCGTCGCGTGCCGTCACGCCGTCGTCCACCGCCCGGCCGATCACGGCGGGCATGAGCGCCTGGCAGAGCATCCACACCACGCCGAGGGCCGCCCCGGCCAGCACGGTGCGCCACTGCAGGCGCGTCAGCCACAGCAGGTAGCGGCCGGGCGAGCGCACGTCGGGGATCCCGGGGTCGGCGACCGGTAAGCGCTTCACATGGCCGAAGAGTATGCGGCGCGGATCCGGAGTTCGACTGGTTTTTCCGGCGCGCGAGGCCCGTTCCGAGGGCTCTTGCCATGATGCCGGGGTGCGGGCGGTCGATCGAAGACGCTAAGGTCAGGGTGTACGGAGCGGCCCCGCACCGCTCCCCTGAGCCGCGATCCGCCGCCCGCCGCGATCCGCCGACCGCGATCCGCGCGCGCCGCGATCCGGCCCGTGGTCGCGGGACGGTCGTCGTCCGTCGGAGCACCGCGGGTGCCCCGTGCCGTCAGACCGCCGAGAGTCCGGAACCTCAGTGAGCACGATCAGCCAGCACACCCGTCCCGCGGCGCCGCCGGGCACCGAGGACAGGATCGACCTGCTCCTCATCGACGACGACCCCGGCAACGTCCGCGTGGTCGAGAAGATGCTCGTCGAGGCCGGGCTGGACATCAGCATGGCCGTGGCCGACAGCCTGGACGCGGCGCGCCGCCGGCTGACCCGCCGCATCCAGTGCGTCCTGGTGGACCTGTCCACCCCGGGCATCGACCACCTGGAGGGGCTGCGGCAGGTGCTGGGCATGTCCGAGCACGCCGCGGTGGTGGTGCTGACCGGCCTGGCCGACGTGCACCTGGGGATTCGGGCGGTCGCGGCGGGCGCCGAGGACTACCTGGTCAAGCAGGAGGTGGACGGACCGCTGCTGGCGCGCGCCATCCGCTACGCCATCGAGCGCAAGCGCGCCGAGGAGAGCGAGCGGCGGCTGGTCGAGGCGCGCATCGTGGGCCGGGAGAACGCCCGGCTGGAGCGCGGTCTGCTGCCGGTGCCGCTGATCGACGACCCGTCCATGCGGCACGACACCCGCTACCGTCCGGGCCGCCGCCGGGCCCTGCTGGGCGGCGACTTCTACGACACCGTGCAGACCGAGGGCGGCGCGGTGCACCTGATGATCGGGGACGTGTGCGGGCACGGCCCCGACGAGGCCGCGCTCGGCGTGCAGCTGCGCATGGCCTGGCGGACGCTGGTGCTGGCCGGGCACACCGGGCAGCAGCTGCTCGGCATCCTCGACACCGTCCTCGGCCACGAGCGGCGCAGCGAGGAGCTGTTCACGACGCTGTGCATGGTGACGGTGGCGCCGTCGCGCCGCACCGCGCGCATGCACCTGGCCGGGCATCCGCCGCCGCTGCTGTTCCGGCACGGCTCCGGCGAAGCCGACTCCGGAGGCGCCGACTCCGGCGGTGCCGACTCCGGTGTGGAGGTGGCGGCGCTGCCCGACTACGCGCACGGCCCGGCGCTGGGCCTGGCGCCGAGCGCCGAGTGGCCCACCACCGAGATCGACCTCGGCGAGTCGTGGGAGCTGATGCTCTACACCGACGGGCTGATCGAGGGACGGGTCGGCACGGGCCCGGCCCGGCTGGGCACCGAGGGCCTGGTCGACCTGGCGCGCAGCGCCCGCCGCCGCGGCTTCACCGGCCGCGCGCTGATCGACGAGCTGGTCAACGAGGTCGAGGCGCTGAACGGGGACGCGCTCACCGACGACCTGGCCGTCCTGCTGCTGTCGCACACGCGGTCCGGCTGACGGTCTCCCGGCGGGCCGAGGGGGGCAGCGAGGCACGGAACGTCCCCGCACACCAGGGCCGAAGTTCCCTTACCGCGTGTGAAGTCCCTCACTTTCCCACCCGTGTCGAATGGGCGAAATGCCCGGTCCCGCATGGGCTATAGCCATGGGCTATGGAAACAAGGCCCGTGATGACTTGGAACTCTTTCCGCAGGCAGGCGTAGCGTCACGCGCGTGGCTATAGCGATACCCGCGATCTACCGGACGACCGTCGGCAAGAAGGCCGTCATGGCCGTCACCGGCGCCGTGCTGGTGCTCTACCTGATCGCGCACATGATCGGGAACCTGAAGATCTTCTTCGGGGCGGAGGACTTCAACCACTACGCGCACTGGCTGCGCACCATCGGGGAGCCCGCCGTCCCGCACCGCACCGTGCTGACGCTCATCGAGGTGGTGCTCGCCGCCTCGGTCGTCCTGCACATGTGGTCGGCGGTGTCGCTCGCCCGGCGCGCGTCCGCCGCCCGGCCGGTCAAGTACCAGGCCAAGCGCAAGTCGCACGCGCAGGGCTACGCCACCCGCACCATGCGGTACGGCGGCGTCATCATCCTGCTGTTCGTCATCTGGCACCTGCTGGACCTGACGTTCTTCGTGGTCAACCCCAAGGGCTCCGACGCCACCCCCTACGAGCGGATGGTCGCCGACTTCGCCCCCGAACGCTGGTACATCACGCTCTGGTACGTGCTGGCCGTGGTCATGGTCGGACTGCACCTGCGGCACGGCATCTGGAGCGCCTTCCAGACCCTCGGCCTGCGCACCGCGCGCGGCGACGGCGCACTGCGCGGCCTGGCCACCGCCCTGGCCGCGGTGGTCACCGTGGGCTTCGTGGCCGTGCCTCTCTCGATCACCTTCGGATGGGTGAGCTGACATGACCGACGACGGTTTCTTCACCACCGGCGACCCCATCGCCGACACCAAGGCCCCGGCCGGCCCCATCGAGGAGCGCTGGACCAAGCGCCGCTTCGGGGTCAAGCTGGTCAACCCCGCCAACAAGCGCAAGAAGACGATCATCGTGGTGGGCACCGGGCTGGCCGGCGGATCGGCCGGCGCCACCCTCGCCGAGGCGGGCTACCACGTCATCCAGTTCTGCTTCCAGGACAGCCCGCGCCGCGCCCACTCCATCGCCGCGCAGGGCGGCATCAACGCCGCCAAGAACTACCGCAACGACGGCGACAGCGTGCACCGGCTGTTCTACGACACGGTCAAGGGCGGCGACTTCCGCTCCCGCGAGTCCAACGTGCACCGGCTCGCCGAGATCTCCACGCAGATCATCGACCAGTGCGTGGCGCAGGGCGTGCCGTTCGCCCGCGAGTACGGCGGCCTGCTCGACAACCGCTCCTTCGGCGGCACCCAGGTCTCGCGCACCTTCTACGCCCGCGGCCAGACGGGCCAGCAGCTGCTGCTCGGCGCGTACCAGGCGATGATGCGGCAGGTCGACGCGGGCAACATCGAGCTGTACCCGCGGCACGAGATGCTCGACCTGATCATGGAGGACGGCCGGGCCCGCGGCGTCGTCGTCCGCAACCTGCTCAACGGGGAGATCAAGCACTACACCGCCGACGCGGTCGTGCTGGCCACCGGCGGGTACGGCAACGTGTTCTTCCTGTCCACCAACGCAATGGGCTCCAACGTCACCGCGACGTGGCGGGCGCACAAGCACGGCGCGTACTTCGCCAACCCCTGCTACACGCAGATCCACCCCACCTGCATCCCCTACAGCGGCGAGCACCAGTCCAAGCTGACGCTGATGTCGGAGTCGCTGCGCAACGACGGCCGCGTCTGGGTGCCCAAGAAGGCCGGCGACAAGCGCAGGCCCGCCGACATCCCCGAGGACGAGCGCGACTACTACCTGGAGCGCATCTACCCCTCGTTCGGCAACCTGGTCCCCCGCGACATCGCCTCCCGCGCCGCCAAGAACGTCTGCGACGAGGGACGCGGCGTCGGCCCCGGCGGCCAGGGCGTCTACCTGGACTTCGCCGACGCCATCAAGCGCCTCGGCCGCAAGACCGTCGAGGCCAAGTACGGCAACCTGTTCGAGATGTACGAGCGCATCACCGGCGAGAACCCCTACGAGACGCCGATGCGCATCTACCCCGCCGTCCACTACACGATGGGCGGGCTGTGGGTGGACTACGACCTGCAGTCCAACCTGCCCGGCCTGTTCGTGATCGGCGAGGCCAACTTCTCCGACCACGGCGCCAACCGGCTCGGCGCGTCCGCGCTGATGCAGGGCCTGGCGGACGGCTACTTCGTCCTGCCGATCACCATCGGCGACTACATCGCCCGCAACAACGACCTGCCGCCGGTCGACGCCTCGGCGATCAGCGAGGCCGAGACCCGCGTCCAGGACCAGATCGAGAAGCTGCTGTCGATCGACGGCGACCGCACCGTCGACTCCTTCCACCGCGAGCTCGGCCACATCATGTGGGAGTACTGCGGCATGGAGCGCACCGACGAGGGGCTGCGCAAGGCGCTGGAGCTCATCCCCGCCCTGCGCGAGGAGTTCTGGACCCGCGTCAAGGTCACCGGCAAGGGCGAGGAGCTCAACAAGGAGCTGGAGAAGGCCGGCCGCGTCGCCGACTTCCTCGAACTCGCCGAGCTGATGTGCGTCGACGCCCTGCACCGCACCGAGTCGTGCGGCGGTCACTTCCGCGCCGAGAGCCAGGACGAGGACGGCGAGGCCAAGCGCGACGACGACAACTTCTCCTACGTCGCCGCCTGGGAGTGGGCCGGCCCGGAGAACCGGCCCATCCTCCACAAGGAAGAGCTCACGTTCGAATACGTGAAACCGACTCAGAGGTCGTACAAGTGACATCCCCCAACACGGCGACCGCCGGTGGGTTTCCAACCCGAGAGTTGGTGGTTGGCGCTTCACAGACCGGCCATCGCCGAGGTCTCCACGCCCTGCAACGGACTGCCCGCCCGCCGGTCGCTTGGCTGTCGCGACGTCAGAACTTTACTAGAAGGGAACGCCAGCGGCCATGAAGTTGACACTGCGCATCTGGCGCCAGAAGGGGCCTGAGGACAAGGGCGGAATGGTCGAGTACAAGCTCGACGACATCTCTCCCGACGCCTCGTTCCTGGAAATGCTGGACGTGCTCAACGAGCAGCTCATCCAGAAGGGCGAGGAGCCGGTCGCCTTCGACCACGACTGCCGCGAGGGCATCTGCGGCATGTGCTCCCTGGTCATCAACGGGACCCCGCACGGCCCCGAGCGCAACACCACCACGTGCCAGCTGCACATGCGCAAGTTCAAGGACGGCGAGGTCATCGACGTCGAGCCGTGGCGCGCCAAGGCGTTCCCCGTGGTCAAGGACCTGGTCGTCGACCGCTCGGCGTTCGACCGCATCATCTCCGCCGGCGGCTACATCACCGCGCCGACCGGCACCGCCCCGGAGGCCCACTCGGTGCCGGTGCCGAAGCCGGACGCCGACAAGGCCTTCGAGGCCGCCGAGTGCATCGGCTGCGGCGCCTGCGTCGCCGCCTGCCCGAACGGCTCGGCGTCGCTGTTCCTCGGCGCCAAGGTCACCCACCTGGGCCTGCTCCCCCAGGGCCAGCCCGAGCGCTGGGACCGCGTCGTCAGCATGCTCGACGCCCACGACGCCGAGGGCTTCGGCGGCTGCACCAACACCGGCGAGTGCACGGTCGCCTGCCCCAAGGGCATCCCGCTGGACGTCATCGGCCGCCTCAACCACGACTACCTCAAGGCCACCGCCGGCGGCAAAAAGAAGTAACCCACGACAAAGCGCGCGTCCCGGGACCCGGGACGCGCGCTTTGCGCTATCCGAACCCATCCAGCCGCCGCAGGCCACGGCGCCCTCAACCGGGGCGCCCCTCCCACCAGCCGGATACCGCCGCCCACCAAGGCCCCGATCCCCCGACAGCGATGGCCCGGCGCCCCTGAGGTGTACACATCAGCGCATTCGCTGGATGCCGACGTCTATCCACCGAGCGACATCCGCGGCATGGACGCCGCCGTTAGGTTGGGTCGTGATTTGTCTCTCGGCGAGAAAGGCGACGACACGATGGGCAAACACGCCAAAAAGGAAGAATGCAACGCGTGTAACGGCGCCAAGGGCCAGTGGGTGACCGACAACGGGCACGAGAAACGGCGGTGGGAACCGTGCGTGGTGTGCAACGGCACGGGTGAGCAGTGAGGTCTCCGGCGGAGGCCCTCGCAGCGATCCCTCGTGAGCAGTTCATCCCGGACGTGGTCTACGTCCCGGGGCCTGACCATTGGCTGGTCCCGCTGCGGCGCTCGGAGCAGCCCGTGCGGTGGCGGCAACTCGTGGACGATGACGACGGGGCGGTGATCACCAAGGTAGGTCCCCACCCCGGCGTTCCGGTGGAGGTGAGCGACCCCGCAACCGGCCGGGGACTGGTGGCCACCAGCTCCAGCAGCTCCCCGCGGGTCATCGCCGCGATGATCCAGGCGCTGGACCCGGCCCCCGGCATGAAGGTCCTGGAGATCGGCACGGGGACCGGATACAACGCGGCCGTGCTGGCGTACGTGCTCGGCCACGACAACATCACCAGCATCGAGATCGATCCCGATGTGGCCGAGCAGGCCCGGACGGCTCTGCACAAGGCCGGGCATCCCGTCGAGGTGATCGTCGGCGATGGTGAGAACGGCCACCCGCCGCGTGCGCCCTACGACCGGATCATCGTCACCGCCGCCGCGCACACCGTGCCCTACGCCTGGGTGGAACAGACCACGCCAGGCGGAACGATCGTCGTCCCCTGGGCCCCCACGATCCATCCGGACTGGCCACTCGCACGGCTCACCGTCCGGGCCGACGGAACCGCCGTGGGCCGATTCATCGGCAGGGCGGGATTCATGCCCCTGCGCGCGCAGCGCCTGCTGCCCCGAGTCATGCACGAGGCCGAGGAGAGGTGGATCAAGGCCGGGCGGCCTCATTACTCGCGGTATGGAGTGACCGTCACTCGCGAGGGGCAGTCCGTGTGGCTGGATTCGCCCGCGAATCCTGTTGATCCGGCGCAGTAGGCGGGGGGCGGGGTCGGGCCTGGAAGGATCGCTGGACTTCGCCGACTACGCCGACATGGCCGACGAGTCCGGTACGTTTCGCGGCTTCGACCGGCCGTAGCCGGTCGTTTCCCCCGTACGGGCGAGGTGGTTCCCTCCCGCGGAGGGTGAGCGCGTGGCGGTCTCGCTGCGATCTTCGTAGGTGCCGGGCACGTTGTGCCCCCGCTCAGGAGGAACGCAGATGACCACTCTCATGGAAGCCGCGCCGGCCGGTCGGTTGCGCACCGCGTGGCGGGCGGCGCACGACCCGGTCGCCGGGGTACCGCGATGGGCCCGGATCGCCGCCTACGCCGTCCCGTTCACGGTGCTGCCCTCCAGCGTCTGGCGGATAGCGGTGTGCACCTTCCACGCGCCGATCGTTGACGGCGTGGACGCCCAGGGCTCGGGGAATCTGCCGTGGTGGCTGCCGCTGGAGGTGTACGTCATCCTGCTGTCGGTGGTGTCGGAGCTGCTGGCGTTCACGGCCGTCGGTCTGGTGGCTCGGTGGGGAGAGGTGTTCCCGCGCTGGGTGCCGGTGCTGCGCGGCCGCCGGGTGCCGCCCCTCGCCGCCGTCGTCCCCGCCGCTCTCGGCGCCACCGTCCTGACCGCGTTGTGGACGGTCTCGTGGGGCAACGCGCTGTTCCAGCGTGATCTCTACGGCCGCCCGATCGACGATGGCTTCTCCTCCCTCTTCGATCCTGGCCACTGGCAGGGCGTGCTGGCCCTGGCCGCCTATCTTCCGTTGCTGCTGTGGGGGCCGTTGCTGGGGTTGCTCACCGTCGCCTACTGGCGGCGCAGGCGGGGCGTCCGAGCGCGGTGAGGCCGCCGGTTCGCCGGCGGACCGGCGGCCTCATGACGATCGCGTCAGTCTTCGAGGGCGGCCGTCGACTGCTGCTCGGCGGTGCCGGGGAGTTGTTCGAAGGTGTCGGGGTCGATGGTGCCGACCTCGCCGGACGCCACGTCGCGCAGCATGGCGGTCAGGCCCGCGGTGACGGCGCGGATGAAACGTTCGGACTGGTAGTGGCCCATCGTCTGGGTCTGGCCGCGGACCTCGAACAGCACCGTGCCCGTGCCGATCAGGCCGAAGGAGGAGCGGGCCTGGCCTGGCAGGTCGCGGGTCGGCGGGTGCGGGTAGCGGGCGGGGATGTAGCCGCGTTCCTCGATGCCGCGGAACGCGCTGATCGCCAGCTGCTTGGACAGCGTCTTGGCGTAGGTCCGGGCGTACGGGGCGTACTTCTGGCCCGGCTCGAAGAAGCGGTCGGGCAGCGGCGGGTAGTCGACGGCGACGTCCAGCAGCCGGTTCTGGGCGTCCTCCCGGACGCAGGCGCCCTGGTGGTGCAGGTCGACGTAGGTGTGCACCTTGCCCTTGCGGGCGCGCCAGTACTTGTAGATGTCGCGGAGCGTCTGCGACTCGGGGTTGAGGAACCAGCCGGGCCTCGACCCGTCGCCCGGCACGTCCTCGGGCTTGGGCTGGTACTCCAGGTCGGGGTTGAAGTCGCGGTTGAGGTCGAAGCCGGGCTTGGTGGTGTAGTCGTCGCCCTGCAGCTGGGTGTTGAGGTAGTTCCAGGCGGGTGGTCGGCCGGCGAGCTGGGGGAAGTCGCGCTGGACCTCGGCCCAGGAGTTGTCGTTGCCGCGCCGGTCCAGTTCGGCGCCGTCCGGGTTGATCTTCGGGACGGCGACGAACGTGATCTCCTTGCGGATCCGCGCGGCCTCGGGGGAGCCGGACGTGCCCAGCCAGTTCAGGATGCGCAGCAGCGCGGTGGTGCCGGTCTTCTCGTTGCCGTGGATCTCGGAGGTGACGATGAACACCTTCGGCCCGGTGCCGACCGTCGCGGTGTGGATGGAGCGGCCCCGGTTGGACTTCCCGGCGACCTTCACCTCCACGCGGCCGTGGCTGACGCGTTCGAGCCGGGCCAGCTCGGCGCGCATCTCGTCGTAGTCGATGAACTTCCAGGTGGGCAGGTCGCGCGGCTCGTCGCTGCACTGCTGCGGCGCGGCCGGGGCGGGCGACGCGGAGGCGGGCGGGGCGGCGGTCAGGGTGAGGGCGAGGGGCGCGGCCAGCAGGGAGGCGGCCAGCGCGGTGCGGTGGCGGCGGGGGGACGGACGCATACGGCCTCCGAAAAAGGGGTCGGACGGTCAGATCGGACCCTAGATGCGCAGGCCGCACGACGGACGGTCAAGATCCACTGATTCGCCGTCCGGTGTATCGGTGACGGTTGTCCTTGACGTCAGGCGGTGACGGGCGTCAGGCGGTGACGAGGGCTTCCACGCCCGAGGGCAGGCTGCCCGCCAGGGCCGCCTCCACCAGGAAGGTCTCCAGGGTCTCCTGGAAGGCGCGGGCGGCGTGGGTGGGGTCGACGTCCTTGCGGTGCGCGAGCGCGATCGTCCGCAGGAGGCCGGGGTGGTGGCCGCGGCGGGACGCGTCGGGATCGGAGTCGTCCAGCACGAGGGGCGTGCCGCGCAGGCCGGGGCGTCCGGCGAGCACCATGCTCGGGACGACGGCGATGCCCAGCCCGGCCTCGACGAACCGCAGCACCGCGTCCATCTCGCCGCCCTCGACCGCGAAGCTCGGCTCGAACCCGGCCGCGCGGCAGGCGCCGATCGTCGCCTCGCGCAGGTCGTAGCCGGAGCGGAACATCACCAGCGGACGGTTGCGCAGGTCCTCGATCCGCAGGTAGGGGCGGCGCGGCAGCATCCCGCGGTGCGTCCGGTCGGCGTTCTCCGGGTCCGCGGGGGACGCGACGACCAGGTTCTCGCGCAGGATGGGGACGGTGTCCAGCGGCGGGTCGCCGTGCAGGGGCAGGATCACCAGCGCCAGGTCGAGGGAGCCGCGGGTGAGTTCCCGGACCAGGTCGCGGGAGCCGCCCTCCTCGACGATCAGCCGGATGCCGGGGTAGGCGTCGTGGAATCGGCGCAGGACGTCGGCCAGCAGCCCGGCGCACAGCGACGGCGTGGCGCCCAGCCGCACCCGGCCGCGCCGCAGGCCCGCCAGCTCCTGCACCTCCAGCCGGGCGGTGTCGACGTCGGCGAGGATCCGCTTGGCCAGCGGCAGCAGCGCCTCGCCCGCGGGGGTCAGGGTGATGTTGCCGCGCGCCCGGCTGAACAGGGACGCGCCCAGCTCGGTCTCCAGCGCGCGGATCTGCTTGGACAGCGACGGCTGCGCCACGTGCAGGATCTCCGCCGCGTGGGTGAAGTGCCGGACCTCGGCCACCGCGACGAAGTAGGCCAGCTGCTGCAACTGCACCCTGCACAGGGTACGGCCCGCGGGAGCGGCGGTCGGCGGCCACCCCGCCGGGCGTCCGCCGGCCGCCCCCGCGCACCGGTCAGGCGAGCCCTGCGCCGAAGCGGACCGCGTCCGCCGGGACGCCGTCGCGGCCCGGGACGAACAGCGGGCCGGGCGTCGGCGTGCCGAACACCGCCGGCCACGCGATCCCGTGGACGACGCCCCTGTCGTAGGTCGCGTCGTCGGGGGCGCCGCTCAGCAGGTGGTCGTAACGGCTGGTCAGCGCGGCGCCGAACCGGTCGCCCGGCTGCGGGACGGCACCGGCGGCGGACTGGGTGAGGTGGACGTCCCCGTTGCCGGGGGTGCCGGCCGCGTCGCCGAAGACGTGCACCGCACCGGCGTCCGCCGCGCCGTCGACGTCTTCGCCGGGGACGCCGGCGACCACGGGCTCGCCGAAACCGTCCCGCCACGGCCCGCCGACCGCCAGGACGGCGCCGAACCGGTCGCCCGCCTCGGCGGTGTCGGCGACGTCGGGCGCGTCCTGGGTGGCGCTCCACCGCTGCGGGAGCGGAAGCTCGTCGTCAGTGGCGAACAGGTGGGCCATCCCGGCGTCCGCGGCGGCGCCGACGTCCTCGGCCGGCACGCCGACGGCGAGCCGCACGTGCGACGGGCCGTCGTGCTCGCAGTACGAGCTGAGCGCGAGGGCGGCGCCGAACTGGTCACCGGTCTCCGCGCTGCCGTCCACCCCGGGCGTGTCCTGCGACAGCGGCGTGTCGGTGGCCAGGTCGCGGGCCAGGTGCAGCATGCCCGCGTCGCGCCGGTCGCCCAGGTCCTCGCCGGGCGCCCCGGCGACCAGGGTGAAGCCGCGGACGCCCGAGACCGCGCAGCCGAAGCCGCCGGGCCCCTGGAACAGCTCGACCGCGGCGCCGAACCGGTCGCCCGCCTCCGCGGCGCCGCCGATGCCCGTGCTGTTCTGCGTGATCGTGGCGGTGGCCGCGACGGCGCCGGTCCGCCGGTCGAACGTCACGACGCCCGCCGAGCCCGCGTCGGCGACATCGCCGACGTCCTCACCGGGCGAACCGAACGCGACGGCGGGCGCGGCCCCGTCGGCGACCGTGGTCCGGTTGACGGCGATCGCCGCGCCGAACCGGTCGCCCGGCTCGGGGGTGCCGCCGATGCCGCCGGCGCCCTGCCGCAGCACGAGGCCCGGGCGGCCACCGCCGAGCCCCGCGGCCGACCCGTAGATCACGTGGATGACGCCCGCGTCGTCGCCGCCCGCCACCGATTCCGACGGCACCCCCACCACCAGGTCGGCGTGACCGTCGCCGTCGAGGTCGGCCGCCCGCACGGCGGTGCCGAACCCGTCGTCGGCCTCCGGGGCGTCACCGACGCCCGGCTGCCCCTGTGTCAGCGACGCGACCGTGGCGGCGCCGCCGTACACGATGTTGATCCGCCCGGCGCGCGCCTTCCCGGACACCGTGGCGTCCGGGTCGGCGATCGCCACGTCGGCGCACCGGTCGCCGTTGAAGTCGGGGCCGTGGGGGGAGCACTCCGCCGCCGCGCGAGGAGCGGCTCCCGCCGTGCCCGTGCCGAACGCGGCGACAGCGCCCAGCGCCGCGACCGCCGCCGTGAGTCTGCCGATTCGCAACCGCTCCCCCGTCCTCCGTGAGACGTTCATCACTCAGATGACGGCGCGCGTTCAGAACGGGTTTACCGAAACGTTCCACGCCGCTGTGGCCGCATCGCGCCACCCCCGGGGGGAACGGT
This sequence comes from Actinomadura sp. NPDC047616, assembly GCF_040642915.1. Lineage (NCBI taxonomy): Bacteria > Bacillati > Actinomycetota > Actinomycetes > Streptosporangiales > Thermomonosporaceae > Actinomadura > Actinomadura sp. NPDC047616. Next base: position 56,152 of record NZ_JBEYTB010000013.1, on the reverse strand, counting down.
CCGGACGCGGCGCGGCGGCGCGCTCGGGTCAGCGGGCGTGGCGGCGCAGGGCCTGCAGGTCGTGGACGATGACGCGGCGGCGTCCCGTCTCGATCCAGCCGTGGCGGCGCAGCGTGCGCAGGGCCTTGCTGACCGCCTCGCGGGAGGCGCCGACCCACCCGGCCAGCTCCTCCTGCGACAGGTTCAGCGTGATGCGCACGCTCTGGCTCCCGTTGCCGCGTCCGGCCGCGGCGTCGGCGGCGGGACGGCCCCGGCCGGTCGGCTCGTACGGGACGCCGAACCGTTCGGCCAGTTCCACCAGGCGCTGGGCGACCCGGCCGGTGGCGTCGAACATGCCGAACTCGACGCGCTTGCGGTCGGCGTCGCGCCACCGCTGGCACAGCATCCGCATCATCAGCAGCGACACCCTGCCGTTGTCCTGCAGGAACGCCATGAACTGCGGGGCGGTGAGGGTCAGCGCCCGCGCCGGTTCCAGGGTGGCGACCGTGGCCGAACGCGGGTTGCCGTCGATCGCGGCGACCTCGCCGAGCAGCGCGCCCGGCCCGCGCACCGCCAGCAGCGCCTCGCCGCCGTGCTCGCGGTGCGAGTACGCCTTGACCCGTCCCGCGAGCAGGACCGCCACCCAGGTGGACGGCTCCCCCTCGGCGAACAGCACCTCGCCGCGGGCGAAGACGCGGACCCGGGCGCGCCGTTCCAGCTCGGCGCGTTCCGCGGACGTGAGCTCGGCGAGAAACGAACCGGGCTCCAGGGGGGCGTTCATATCTCCACGCTAGAGCGAACGGCCCCACCTTGTGAGCAGTCGCCAAATCACGAATGCGTCACGCGTTGTGTGTACTTCTTCCTATTCACCGCGCTCGTCCCCGGGGGAGGCTTGGACGCGGCGTGCGCGGCCAGGTTGCCGCTCCGCGAACGTTCATGGGGAACGGCGGGCACGGCGGGCGGCGGCGACGGGGGCACGCCGCCCGCCGACCTTGCGAGGCGAGCCGCGCCGAGCAACGACGGACGTCCCCGGCCGGTCCGCCGTCAGGCCGAGGGGGTGTCCTGTCCCTTCCTGACGATGCCGAGCTTGGAGCCGAGCCACACCACCGGGTCGTACCGGCGGCCGACCACGCGCTCCTTCATCGGGATCAGCGCGTTGTCAGTGATCTTGATGTGCTCGGGGCAGACCTCGGTGCAGCACTTGGTGATGTTGCAGAAGCCCAGCCCGTGGTCCTCCTGCGCGATCGCGCGCCGGTCGGCGGTGTCGGCCGGGTGCATCTCCAGCTCGGCGATGCGCATCAGGTACCGCGGCCCGGCGAAGCCCGGCTTGTTCTCCTCGTGGTCGCGGATGACGTGGCAGACGTTGTTGCACAGGAAGCACTCGATGCACTTGCGGAACTCCTGCGAGCGCTCGACGTCCACCTGCTGCATCCGGAACTCGCCCGGCTCGGTGTCGCCCGGGTCGAACGACGGGATCTGCCGCGCCTTCTCGTAGTTGAACGACACGTCGGTGACCAGGTCGCGGATCACCGGGAAGGTGCGGACCGGGGTGACGGTCACGGTCTCGTCCGGCGCGAACGTCGACATCCGCGTCATGCACATCAGCCGCGGCATGCCGTTGATCTCGGCCGAGCACGAGCCGCACTTGCCCGCCTTGCAGTTCCACCGCACCGCCAGGTCGGGCGCCTGGGTCGCCTGCAGCCGGTGGATGATGTCGAGGACGACCTCGCCCTCGTTGACCTCGACGGTGTAGTCGCGAAGCTCGCCCTCGCCCGCGTCGCCGCGCCAGACCCGGAACTTGGCCTCGTAGCTCATCGGTCGCTCTCCTCGTCCTCGTCACCGGCGGCGGCCCTGACCTCGGCCGGCAGTTCCTCGGCGGTGAGGTACTTCTTCAGCTCGTCGGTCTCGAACAGCCCGATCAGGTCGTCGCGCATCGGGTCCATGGGCTGCCGCTTGAGCTCGACGCGGGGGTCGTCGGGGTCGCCCGTCAGGCGGACGACCAGGTTGAGCTTGCGCCACTCGGCCGACATCTCCGGGTAGTCGTCGCGGGTGTGCCCGCCGCGGCTCTCCTGCCGTTCCAGCGCCGCCTTGGCGATCGCCTCGGACACCAGCAGCATGTTGCGCAGGTCCAGGGCCAGGTGCCAGCCGGGGTGGTAGCCGCGCCCGTCGTTCACCGCGACCGGGTCGACGCTGACGTTGCGGACGCGTTCGCGCAGCTTGTCCAGCGCCTCCAGCGCCCGCTTGAGCTCCTCCTCCGTGCGGATGATGCCGACCAGCTCGTTCATCGTCTGCTGCAGTTCGGCGTGCACCGCGTACGGGTTCTCGCCGCCCTCGCGCTCGAACGGCGCCAGCGCCTCGGTGACCGCCGCCTCGACCGCCTCCTCCGTGACCACCGGCTTGTCGGGCAGCGAGTCGACGTACTCGGCGGCGCCGAGCCCGGCGCGGCGGCCGAACACCAGCAGGTCGGTCAGCGAGTTGCCGCCCAGCCGGTTGGAGCCGTGCATGCCGCCGGCCACCTCGCCCGCCGCGAACAGGCCGGGGACCAGCGCCGCGGCGGTGTCCGGGTCGACCTCCACCCCGCCCATCACGTAGTGGCAGGTCGGGCCGACCTCCATCGGCTCGGCGGTGATGTCGACGTCGGCCAGCTCCTTGAACTGGTGGTACATCGACGGCAGCCGCCGCTTGATCTCCTCGGCGCCGCCCGGCATCCGGTCCACCACGGTGAGGAACACCCCGCCGTGCGGTGAGCCGCGGCCCTCCTTCACCTCGGAGTTGATCGCGCGGGCCACCTCGTCGCGGGGCAGCAGCTCGGGCGGGCGCCGGTTGTTGTCAGGGTCGTCGTACCAGCGGTCCGCCTCCTCCGGGGTGGTGGCGTACTTGTCCTTGAACACCTCAGGGATGTAGCGGAACATGAACCGCTTGCCTTCGGAGTTCTTCAGCACCCCGCGGTCGCCGCGCACCGACTCGGTGACCAGGATGCCCTTCACCGACGGCGGCCAGACCATTCCGGTGGGGTGGAACTGGACGAACTCCATGTTCAGCAGCGTCGCCCCCGCCAGCAGCGCCAGCGAGTGCCCGTCCCCGGTGTACTCCCAGGAGTTGGAGGTCACCTTGAACGCCTTGCCGATGCCGCCGGTCGCCAGCACCACGGCGGGCGCCTCGAACACCACGAACTTCCCGGTCTCGCGGACGTAGGCGAACGCGCCGCAGATCCGGTCGCCGTCCTTCAGCAGCCGGGTGACGGTCGTCTCCGCCCACACCTTGATGCGGGCCTCGTAGTCGCCGAGCTCGGCGTGGTCCTCCTGCTGCAGCGCCACCACCTTCTGCTGGAGCGTGCGGATCAGCTCCAGGCCGGTGCGGTCGCCGACGTGCGCCAGCCGCGGGTACTCGTGCCCGCCGAAGTTGCGCTGGCTGATCTTGCCGTCCTTGGTGCGGTCGAACAGCGCCCCCCACGCCTCCAGCTCCCACACCCGGTCGGGGGCCTCCTTGGCGTGCAGCTCGGCCATCCGCCAGTTGTTGAGGAACTTGCCCCCGCGCATGGTGTCGCGGAAGTGGACCTGCCAGTTGTCGTTGGGGTTGACGTTGCCCATCGCGGCCGCCGCGCCGCCCTCGGCCATCACCGTGTGGGCCTTGCCGAACAGCGACTTGGAGATGACCGCGGTCTTCTTGCCCTGCATGCGGGCCTCGATCGCGGCGCGCAGCCCGGCCCCGCCCGCGCCGATCACCACGACGTCGTAGGCGTGCCTTTCGATCTCACTCATGACCTGCTCCCCGGTCCCGTCCGGTCGCCTCGGCGGCGCGCCGTCGCGCCGCCCTTCCTCCGCGCGCGCGTCCCGCTCGCCCGCCGCGCTCCGGCGCGGCGTCCCGCGGTCGTGCCCCTGCTCGTCTCCATGCCCGTCCTCAGTTGAAGAACCGCAGGTCGGAGATGGTGCCGCTGGCCACGAGCATCACGTAGAAGTCGGCCACCACCAGCGAACCCAAGGTGATCAGCGCGTACTGGCCGTGCCGCTGGTTCAGCTTGGAGACCTGCCCCCACATCCAGTACCGCACCGGGTGCTTGGAGAAGTTCTTCAGCCGTCCGCCGACGATGTGCCGGCAGGAGTGGCACGACAGCGTGTACCCCCACAGCAGGATCACGTTGGCGAGCAGGATCAGGCTGCCCAGCCCCACGCCGAACCCGCCGTCGGCGCCCTGGAAGGCGCGGATCGCGTCGTAGGTGTTGATCAGCGAGATGACCACGGCGGCCATCCAGAAGTAGCGGTGCAGGTTCTGCCCGACCAGCGGGAACCGCCGCTCGCCGCTGTACTTCTTGTGCGGCTCGGCCACCGCGCACGCGGGCGGCGAGGCCCAGTACGACCGGTAGTACGCCTTGCGGTAGTAGTAGCAGGTCAGCCGGAACAGCAGGAGGAACGGCAGGGACAGCGCCGCGAACGGGATCCAGCCCCTGGTCCCGGCGGGCAGGAACGTGCCGAACTCGGCCGCGTCCGCCGTGTGCCCGTTCAGCGTGACGTCGTTGCAGATCTCGTTCAGGCACGGCGAGTAGAACGGCGTCAGATAGTGGTACTCGGGCACGAAGAACGCCGCGCCCCAGAACGCGCGTACCGTCGCGTACACCACCCACGCCGTGAAGATCACCAGCGTGGTGATCGGATACACGCGCCAGTTGTCCCGCCGGAGGGTCCGTTCCTTGATCTTGGCGCGCGCTTTGGCGGGCGCCTCCACAGTGCTCATCGCTCGCGCTCCTGAGTTCGGGTCATCGGGTCCCCGTACCACGGCCGCGCGCACCCGTGCGGCCGCCGCGCCTCGGCCGCGACAGGCGGTGACGCCTCGTGCGCGCTTTCCGGTCAGGCGACCTTACGCCACCACACTGGCACTGTGACATACATAACAGCCAGCCCTTGATGTGAGCCTGACCACAGATTTTGGAAGGCCGCAACCCCCGGACCCATAACCAGGAGTTATGGCGCACGGGAATCGAGACGAGCGCGAATGAGCATCGCGTCACCGTCCCCTCACCCGCCGCCATGCCGGTGCCGCGGCGGCGTGCACCGCGCCCGGCCGTTCCTGGCCGCGCAATTGTGCGGCCAATTGGGGACGCACGCCACTTCGGACACGCTGACATCCACCGCACCTGCATAAACTGGCAGCCATTGACAATCCAACGCCCTGGCAGGGCCTGCCGAAACGGGACCGATGAGCGACGACGACCCCGGCCGCGACGACCTCGCGGAGGACCCCGCCACCCGCAAAGCCCCAGACGCCACCACCGCCAAAAGCTCCCCAGGTGACGCTCCCCAGGGCACAGACAAGACCGCGCCCGAGGACAAGACGGCCGACGACAAGACGGCCGCGCCCTCCGAGACGGCCGAGGACGACGGCACGGCCGTTGACCGGGGACCGGCCGGCAAGGCGGCTCCCGGCGCCGCGACCGTCGGCAGCGGTTCCACCCCCGACGCCGGCGAGGCGGCCGGTGATTCCCCGGCGACCGGCGACGCCCAGACGGCCGGCGGCGGTGCGACGGCCAAGGAGCCGTCCCCTGCGGCGGCCGACGCCACCGGGGACGAGGCGGAGAAGGCGGCCGCCGCGCCGGCCGAAGCCCCGGGTGACGACGACGGCCCCGCCGAAGGCACCGCGCGCAAGGGGCGGCGCCGGGTGTGGCGGCGGGTCGCCATCGGCGCGACGGCGCTGGTGGCGGTGGCGGCGATCGGGGCGGGCTGGCTCTACGCCGACCTGATGGGCGGCATCGAGAAGCAGGACGTCACCGAGGAGCAGCTCGGCACCGACCGTCCCAAGAAGCTGAACAAGTCGCTGAACATCCTGCTCCTCGGGTCCGACAGCCGCGACGGGGACAACGCCCGCTACGGGGCGGCCGCGGGCATGGCGGGGGCGCGGTCGGACACCGCGATCCTGCTGCACCTGTCGCCCAACCGCGACCAGGCCGTGGGCATCAGCTTCCCCCGCGACTCGATGGTGCACATCCCCGACTGCAAGAAGGACAAGGGCGGCACCGTCCCGGGCCGGTTCGGCATGCTCAACACCGCGTTCGCGTTCGCCGGGCCGACCTGCACGTGGAAGACGCTGGAGAAGCTGACCGGCATCCACATCGACCACTTCGTGCAGGTGGACTTCGCCGGGTTCAAACGGGTGGTGGACGCGCTGGGCGGCGTGGAGATCTGCGTCGACCGCCCCGTCAACGACCCGCGCGCCGAACTGGTGCTGAAGGCCGGAAAGCAGACCGTCAAGGGCGAGGAGGCCCTCGGGTACGTGCGGGCCCGCTACACCCTGGGCAACGGCTCGGACCTGGAACGCATCGAACGGCAGCAGCGGTTCATGGCGTCGGTCGTCAACAAGGCCACCAGCGGCGAGGTGCTGACCGACCCGGCCAAGACCTACAAGTTCCTCAAGGCCGTCACCGAGTCGGTCACCACCGACGACGACCTCGACCTGTCGGCCATGCGGAAGCTGGCCGAGGGCGTGCGCGGGATGAACGCGGGCCAGGTGCGGTTCGTCACGGTGCCGGTGGAGGGCTACGCCCCCGACCCCAACCGCGTCCAGTGGAACGACGAGCTGGCCAAGCCGCTGTTCGAGGCGATCCGGCACGACAGCGAGCTGCCCGCCGAGCAGCCGGCGGCCCCGCGGCCCGCGGTGCCCGCGCCCAAGGAGGTGAAGGTGACAGTGGTGGACGCGGGCGGCAAGGACGTCGGGCGCGTCGCCCGGCAGCTGAAGAACCGCGGTTTCGACGTCGAAGAGAAGATAGAGAAGAGGTCCGAGGCCGCGGAGAGCCGCATCGCCTACCACCCGTCCGCCGAGGCCCAGGCGTCCGCGCTGGCCGCCGCCGTCCCCAACGGCGTGCTGACCGCCGACGCAGGCGTCCCCGCAGGCCACGTCACGCTCGTCGTCGGCACGAACGGCGTCCGCCTCGCCCCGCCCGCCATCGACAAGATCACCGGCGGGGTCGAGGCGGGCAAGAACCTCTGCGCCTGACGGGGGCGGGCGACTCCGCCGGCGGCGGCGTCAGGCGTGCGCGAGCACGCCGGCGAGCGTCCCGAGGAGCATGAACGGTCCGAAGGGGATCGTCGCGCCGCGGGCCGCGCGCCTGAGCACGATGAGAGCGACCGAGTACAGGCCGCCGAGGACGAACATGGCCAGGACGCCGAGGGTCCAGGCGTCCGACCCCAGCCACCCCAGATACAGGCCCAGCACGCCCGACAGTTTCACGTCACCCAGGCCGAGCGCGCGGGGAAGCACCACCCATTGCAGGGCGAACAATCCCCAGAGGACGCCGAAACCGATGAGAGCGTCCACGAACCGGTCGCCGCCGTCGGCGGTGAACGGTGCCGCCGCCCCCAGCAACGCCGCACCGACGGGGTAGGACGGCAGCGTCAGGGGGTCGGGAAGGCGCCGCAGGCTGATGTCGACGGTGCCGAGCACGGTGCCGACACAGGCGAGGTAGGCGAACGCGACGAGATCGGCCCGCGGACCGATCCGCCAGACCAGCAGCGCCAGCACGGCGACCCCGGCGAGCAGCACCGGCACTGGGTGCCGCCTGACCGGTTCCGTCCAATCCGCACGAAGGGACCAGGCGCTTTCGGTGGGGGATTCAACGGACGCGTCGCTGCTCACCTGGGCATCCTCCCATCTTTCCGTTCCCCCTCCCAAGCCCCGATCATCGGCGTGAAGTCGTCCTCCATCAGGCGGCGCCGGCCGGCGCCGCGCTCACCGGCGCGCATTCGGCCAGGAATGGCGTCGAGAATGTGACGTGGGCGTGATGGGGCCGCCTTGTCCGGCGCGGCCGGCCGCGGATAAGGTCGGCAATGTGCCTGACGATAATGGGGGGAACGCGTCTATCGCGGCGCGAAATGACGCCCCCGCGGACGAATCCGCGAAGAATTCGGGGGTGGCGGAGTCCGCCGCGGGCGCCCGGGAAGAACTCGCCCGCCGGTCGGCGTACGCGATCGCGGTGGCATTCTTCGTGCTCTACTCGGGCTACTCGCTGAGACGGCACCACCTGCTCAGGACCACCGGCTACGACCTCGGGATCTTCGAGCAGGCGGTGCGCGCCTACTCCCGGTTCCAGGCGCCGATCATTCCCCTCAAAGGGCCGGGCGTCCATGTGCTGGGCGACCACTTCCACCCCATTCTGGTGACGCTGGCGCCCTTCTACCGGATCTGGCCCGGCGCGCAGACCCTCCTGGTGGCGCAGGCACTGCTCATCGCCCTTTCCATCGTGCCCGTCGCCAGGCTGGCCGTCAGCCGGCTCGGCGTCGCCGTCGGGCTGTGGCTGTCGGCCGCCTACGCGCTTTCCTGGGGGATCCAGGGAGCGCTGGGATTCGACTTCCACGAGATCGCCTTCGCCGTTCCGCTGCTGGCGTTCGCGATGGTGGCGCTGGCCGAACGGCGCTGGCGCGCGGCGGTGGCGTGGACGCTGCCGTTGCTGCTGGTCAAGGAGGACATGGGGCTCCTGGTCGCGGCGATCGGCGGATATCTGTTCTGGCGCGGGCAGCGCCGGTCGGGCGCCGCGCTGGTCGTCGCCGGACTGGCCGCGGTGGTGCTGACGGTCAAGGTGGTCCTGCCGTTCTTCAACGACGGCCGGTTCAGCTATTCGGCCTATCTCGATCCGGACAAGGATCTGTGGTCGCTGGCGCTGTCGTTTCCCGCGGGGCTTTTCGAGAACCCGCGCAAGCTCGTCCTGCTGGCATTGCTGCTGTTGCTCACGGGAGGCGCCGCGCTGCGCACCCCGCTGGCGCTCGTCGCCGTTCCCGTGCTGCTTTCCCGGCTGGTGTCGACGAACCCGGTGCACTGGGAGGTCGGACGGGTCCACTACAACGCGGTGCTCATGCCGATTCTGTTCGTGGCGCTGATCGAGGTGCTTCCCGCACTGCGGGCCGACGGACGGCTGCGCATGCGGATATGGCGGCGAACCGCCATCGTCTTCCCCGGGATTTTCGCACTCATGATGCATCTGACCCCCTGGGGGATCACCAATCCGAACAACTACGCCGACACCCCGCACTACGCGGCGGCGCGGCGCGTGCTGGCGAAGGTGCCCGACGGCGTCGCGGTGGCGGCCGGGAACTCCGTGGCGCCGCACCTCACCGGCCGGTGCCGGGTGGTGATCTTCCCGCCCTCGCACGGCGAACGCGTCGACTGGGTGGTGACGGACACACGGGTCAGGACGATCGCGCCCAAGACGCTGGACCAGGAGAGCGCGGCACGGGCCGGTCTGTGGCCGCCGACGGCCGAACAGGTGCAGGCCGCCCTGCGGGCACTGCCGTCGCAGGGATTCACCAAGGTGACCGAGGACGACGGCGTGGTGCTCTACCGGCGGACGGCCGCCGCACCCTGACGCGGAGCCCCCTCCCGGGGCCGCCGCCACACGGCCCGGACGGCGAGCACCGTGGCCACCACCAGCAGCGCGTTGCGGAGGGCCAGCACGGCGATCGGCGGGAACCCGCCTTCTTTGAGCAGCGCCACCCACAGGATGGGGAAGTCCAGGTGCGTCAGCGCGGCCGCCACCAGGACCAGCGCCGCCGCGGGCCGCTGCCGGGTGCCCGCCGTCGCCAGGCACGCCGCGGCGACCCCCAGCACCCAGATCAGGTACTGCGGCGACAGCACCCGGCCGCCCACCACCAGGACCAGGACACCGGCCAGGACGGCGTCGGCGCCCGCGGCCGGGGTCCACTCCCGCGGATCGCGGCGCAGCACCGGCACGGCCAGCAACGCCAGGCCACCCAGAGTGATCACGAAGCTCGCCGCCAGGGCGGCGTCCACCCCCGGCCCGACGAGTTCCCAGGACCCGTACCGGTAGCGGACCTGCCCATCCCAGCCGAACCAGCGCGCCACGTTGATCGGGGTGGCGGCCACGGCCTCGATCTGCGCGCCGCGGTCGCGCTGGGACCGCAGGAAGCCCCACGCTCCGTCGCCCGCGATCGTGACCGCGCCCGCGACCAGCGCCCCGGTCGCGGCGCACGCGGCGGCCACGCGGATCATCGTGCGGTCGCGGCGCAGCGCGAGCGCCAGCGCCACCGGCCACGCCTTCATCAGCGCGCCCACCGCCATCAGGACGCCGAACAGGCGATGGCGGCCGAGCCAGAGCAGAGCCGCCACGACCGGGACGGTGACGAACAGATCGAAGCGGAACAGGCAGGTCGGGCCGAGCAGGAAGATCCCGGCGATCCAGCACCACGCCCCCGCCGGCGAGCGGTCCGCGCGCCGCAGCAGGTACAGGATCGCGAAGTCGGCGGCCAGCGCGCACAGCATGAAGGTGATCCCGTACATGCCGCCCAGGAACCTGGGCAACAGGATCGGCACGGCCGCCAGCGGCGGATACTGCCAGCGCACGTCGTCGTCGGGGAATCGTCCGTCGGCGAGGGCGGGGCCCCACTCGTGGTAGAGCACCGCGTCGCTCATGGTGCTGCTGAGCGGGTAGCCGGGCGCGAAGCAGATGACCAGCATGAGCAGCCGGGTCAGCACCCATGCCCAGATGAGCCGGCCACCGGTCCATCGTCGGCCGGGGCCGGTCGTCCGCCGAGGCGTCGTCTCGCGCCCGGCCCGGGGAGCGGCGGCCGCGTCCTCATGGGCGCGCACGGAGACCTCCGGGCCGGCGTCGTCGCTCATCCTGCCGCGGCCTCCGGTTGCGTGGCCCCGGCGGGCGACCCGCGGGAGCGGCGTCGCCGCAGGCGGGCGAACACCAGCATCGTCACCGCGTAGGCGGCGGCCGCGTAGAGGGCCCCCAGGATGAAGTCGATGACGTAGTGCTCGGCGAAGTAGACGATGCCCACCCAGACCGAGATCGGGTAGAAGGCCAGCCACCAGACGCGCCGCCAGCCGAAGCATCTGCCCATGAACAGCAGGAACAGCGTGGGGTACGCGGCGTGCAGCGAGGGGATCGCCGCCACGGGGTTGGGCGAGATGCGGTCGTAGATCGAGCCGTAGCCGTGCACTCCCAGGGACGCCCAGACGTCCCCGGCAATCCTCGCGACGGGCGCGATGTCCCCCTGTTCCGAGGCCATCCACGGCGGCGCCGCGGGAAAGGCCGCGTACGTGATGAACGCCGAGAACGACAGGACCACCAGGCTCGCCACGAACGGACGGTAGAGCGCGGGGCGCCGCCGCCACAGGTAGAGCGCCAGCGCGGTGGGCATCGGGAAGTGGAGTATGTACAGCAGATAGAAGTAGTAGTCGAACCAGCTCACCTGCCCGTCCCACAGGTGCGACTGGAGCCAGACCGTCGGCAGCGTCCCGCCGAACAGCCACCCGTCGACGTTGATCATCTCGTGGACGTGCACGTTGCCGCTGAGGTCGTCGGCGATCGCGCGGAACGAGTCGTAGACGGCCACCAGCCCGATGAACGGGCCGAAGTGCGTCAGGTAGGAGCGCGCCTCGCCCAGCAGCGTGAACACGGCCAGCAGGAGGAAGAACAGCACCTCGGGGTGCCAGAAGGGGAACTGCGCGAGCACGGCGACGGCCAGGAACGTCAGTGCGGTGAGCCGGGCGAGGGCCCGCAGCAGCGCGGTGACGGCCAGCTGTTCGGAAAGACGCGAGGGCGTGCCGCGGTGGCGGCCGGAGCGGCGGGCCTCGGACCGGCCGTCCGCGTCGGTACCCGTTCCGGCCATGGTCCCCATGCCGCGCAACGCTAACCTCGCGGAGGGCCGAAACGCAGGGCCCCCGGCCCTCAAAGCGCCGTCCGCGGGCATTGGGCCCACGGGCCCAGCACGGACCGTCCGGCCGCGGTCAGCGGCGGACGAGGACGGTCGCCAGGCGGTCCCGGTACAGCACGCGCCACGACGGGCTCGCCGAGAGGATCTCGGTGAGCGAGGCGCCCGTCTCCCACACCACGACCTCCACCCGGTACCGCTCGAACGTCGCCCGCCAACGCGCGTCGCCGTGCCGCACCTTCCAGTAGTTCACGGTGAAGGCGGTCGGATACATGTCGAAGCGGTCGTCCATGAAGACCCGCTGCCGCGGCCAGTACCGGTGGATGACGTAGCCGCTCCACGCGGGCGTGGTGAACAGGCGGCGTCCGAGCAGGCCCTGCCCTTCGACGGCGCGCATCGCGGCGACCGGATACTTGCTCAGGTCGAACGGCGGCTGGGCCAGGTCCCCCCGGGTCAGCGGGACGGCGAGGAGCAGCACCGCGGTGATGAGCGCGACGTCCAGGCGGGGGCGCCGGACGGGCGGCGGGGCCGCGGGCAACAGCCGGGCCGCGATCGGCAGGCCGACCAGAGAGGCGACGGCCGCGTTGCGCATGGCCCACAGGCCGAGCAGCAGGAACGGCAGCGCCACCAGGACGTCGCGCCTGGTCGGACGGGCGCGGGCCAGCGCCAGCACGGCGACGAAGACGACGATCCAGGCGGCGAAGGCCATGCCCGCCAACGTCCGGAAGTCGGGCGACTTCCACTCGTGGACGTACTGGAGGGCCTCGCCGCGCGTCAGCAGCTCGACGGGGAACAGCACCAGCCCGGCCCCGTACGGGTTGAGGAAGCAGGCCGCGAACGCCAGGCCGGTCGCCTGCAGGAGCCGGCGTTCCCGGTCCTTCCAGGGCGCGTGGCCGTCGGCCCAGCGGCCGAGCAGGTGCAGGGCCAGGTAGGCGAACCCGAGCGCGAAGCTGCCGTGGGAGTTGACCCACAGCCACATCAGGACCGGGAGCGCGATCAGCGGGCGGCGGCCCGCCGAATCCGGGATCTCCACGATCCACACCAGCGCCAGGAACGCCAGGACGCCCACGAACAGGGGCCGCTCCACCCAGTACAGCGACGAGACGTACAGCGCCGGAACCAGCACCACCACCGTCCGGCCGCGGCCTCCGGCGGCCCGGTCGGCCAGCCGGTAGGCCAGGTACGCGCTGGCCGCGCCGAGCATCCCGCACAGCACCCGGATCCCGGTCGGCCCCACCGATTCGGCGATGCCCGCGTAGAGGACCTCCACCAGCCAGGACTGCGCCACCCAGCGCGTGCCGGGGACGGTGTAGGAGTAGATGTCGGAGTGCGGAACGCCGTGCTCGAGGATCCAGCGTCCGGTGCGCAGGTGGGTGAGGAACGAATTGTCGTCGAGCCGTTCCATCCCCGCCGTCCATCCCAGAACCACCCAGATGAGCGCAGTCCGGGCACGTGCGAGCGCGGACCGTGTCGCGGTGGTCGTGGCGGGTGCGGTGTCGCCGGGGCGTGAACGCGGATTCTTCTCGTCGGCGTAGGAGGTGTTCACCTGACCGCGTTTCCCCCGTCGATGGTGGAGGACGTCCCCTGTTCGTCGTTCGTCCCGGTGTAGGCCGGACCCTAGTGGGGCGGCCGTCCGTCTCTCCAGGGCCCCGGGACCCAACCGCCGCCCCGGCTCAGCCGGGCGAGCGAAGGCGGCGCGCCACGCGGAGCAGGCCCCAGCCGCTCGCGGTCCCGGCGAGGGCCCCCACGAAACCGCTCCACGCGGACAGCGCGGGCCCGCTGAACAGGCCGTACACCAGCGCCAGAGGGATGAGCGCGGCGGGCACCGCGAGCGTCGCCACGGCGTGGCGGCGCATGTCGAACCGCTGCGGCCGGGGATGCGCCGCCCCGCCGAGCGCCGTCATCGCGGCGAACGTGAGCAGCATGGGCACGGCGTTCCACGCGATCCGGTCGGCGGTCGTGTCGTTCAGGCCGTCGGCGGCGGCGTCCGACCCGACGGCGGCCACCGTCGTCACCATGCTCGCCAGCACGAAGACGACCATGGCCGTCACCCACGCACGCAAGAGATCCACGATTCCCCCCTGATTTCGTGTCGCTTACCGTTCGGCCGCACCGTTCAGCCGCCAGGCCGCACCGTTCAGCCGCCAGGCCGCACCGTTCAGCCGCCAGGCCGCACCGTTCAGCCGCCAGGCCGCACCGTTCAGCCGCCGGGGCCGGGCACCACGGTGACGGTGCCGACGATCTGGTCGACCACCGCCGGCGGCAGCGTGGCGGGCCGTCCGGTGATCCGGACGACGGCCGACTCGCCCCGGCCGTACACCAGCACGACGTCGGTGCCCTTGGCCGGCTCCCCGGCTCCGGGGCCGTCCAGGTAGGTGTAGTCGACCCGGACGGCGTCGCGGGCGCCGGGAACCCGCAGGTCCCGGCGGGGGCCGCGGTCGTAGCGGGTGACGGTCAGCCGCAGCGCGGTGTCGACCGCGGCGGCGACGACACCGGCGTCGGCGTCGGACGGGCGCGGCACATCGCGGATCACCCCGACCCGCGCGTGGACCCGCGAGCCGTCGCGCAGTTCGGCCGCGAAGGGCCACCCCTCCGGCGGCTCGACCGGCAGCCAGCCGCTCGGGTGCGCGAGCGTCACCCGCCCGGCGGACGCCGCCGCGAAGCCCGAGGGCGTGCTCCGGGGCGCCGCGGCGCGGGCCGTGTCGGCGTCGTCACCGGATCCTCCGCAGCCGCCGGCCGATCCGGCGGCCAGCGCGATCGCGAGCGCCGCGCGCCAGGCGCGGGCACGCCGGCGTCGCATGAGGCGCGGCCGGGCGGGACGGCGCGCCACGGTCATCTCCGGCCTCCTCTCACAAGTCCAGCAGGGCCGCGACGGCGATGGCGGCGCCGATCGCCACCACCAGGGGGTACACAGCCAGCATCAAAACCAGGTGAACCCCGGCCCGTTCCGCGCCCCGGTACGGCCGGGCCGGGTCGTACACCACCGTGATGCGCTTCCCCGGCCGCGGCCCCGGGAAGGAGTACACCGAGCTGGTCACCTCTATCTCCCGCCCGTCGGGCGTGCGAAACCGGAACATCCCGGAGCGGCCGGCGATCCCGGGGGCCGTGCCCGCCGCGTCCGCCCTCCCGACGATCACGCCGGGGGCGCGGGCACCGCGCAGCTGCAGGCGCACCCGCTCGGCCAGCGACCACACGCCCGCACCGCAGACGAACAGCCCGAACAGCACGCCGACCAAAGGCCTGATCATCGTTCCTCCGCACCGCCGGGCATCGGTTCACCGGCACGCCTTGAGGTCCTTGTAGAGCCGCCTGCCGTCGGAGGTGGGGGCACCGAGGTACTGCGCGTTCTGCGCGGAGCGATCGGTGGTGGAGATCGCGAGGTTGGCGCCGAGCTGGAGGCCGAGCTTGATCGAGGCCCCGTAGCTGGCGTCGTTCCGCCGGTGCGCGTAGTCCACCCGGGAGGTCATGCCGTTCTGGAAGATGTTGCGCAGGAACGGGTGCGCGTCCGGCCCGGGATCCTGGGTGGGAGCCATGTCGTCCCAGGTCAGCGAGAGGTTGCGTGCTGCGGTGCCCGCGATCGGCACGGCACCCGACAGGTAGTCGGCGGCGTCCCGGCGCTGCTGCTCGGTGGTGATGGGCACGGTGGTGGTGGTGACGGTGGCGCGGCCGTTGACCACATGCGTCTGGGCAAGGGTGACCTTGGTGAGTCTCCCGTCCCGGTCGGTGGTCAGCGACATCGCGCCCATCGAGGTCACCTGGCCCTGGTTGCCGCCGACGACGTGCTGCTCACCGTAGTTGGTCTCGCCGCGCAGCATCATGGTGGTGGTGGTCTCGCCGGTGCGCTCGTTCTCCTCGACGACGAGCTTCTCGTTGCCGTCGACGGCGACCCAGGCGCGCAGGTTGGGCGAGACGCTGTCGGTTCCGCGCGAGTCGGGCAGCCGGTCCTGGAGGGTGGGCTTGCGGTGCCGCCCCTCGGGCTCGGTGGAACGGTCCGGCTTGCGGTGCCGGCCGCTCGGGGCCGGCCAGCCGATGCTGAGCCCCGCGTCCAGCGACGCGAAGGCGTCGATCTCGGTCTCATGGCGGCGGATGTTCGCCTCGGGGATGTCCGGGCCCGCGAAGGCGTCGTAGATGTTGCCGCCGATGTAGCCCAGGAGCCCGCCGTTGTTCTTGACCTCGTCGATGGTGTACTGCTCGACGAGGTCTCTCCGGAGCGCGTCGGCCTGTTCGTCGGCGTCCGGCCCGGTGAACTCCCAGGCGTCGCCGTTCCCCAGCCGCAGGTTGGCGCCCACGCTGGCGTCGGCGCCGATGTTGACCAGGTTGCCGCCGTTCAGGCCGATGCCCAGGCCGGTGCCGACTCCTATGGAGCTGCCGCGGATCCCGGTGATCCGGACGACGCGTTCGCCGGTGCGCGGGTCGATCGAGGTGGTGCGCATGAACGCCCAGTCCCTGCCGACCGAGAAGATGAGCGCCTCGACGGTGCCGGTGTAGCCGTCGACGGCCAGTTCGACGGTGCAGGTCGGTTGCATCACCAGGTCGGCGGGTGAGTGACACTTGCTCTCGTCGCCGCCGCCGGCGGCGACGCAGACGGCGTAGCCGATCCAGTCGCTGATCCGCGTGCCGAGCCCCGAGAGCGCGATGGCGCCCGTGCACGCGGCGATCAGCAGGACGACGAGGAAGTAGCTGAGACTGCCCTCGCCGGCATCACGACACTTTACTGAGACATTCACAAGATCTTCACCCAGCGACCATCCAAAGCGTCATGTCGCCGGAACGCGTGAGCCCACAGGCCCAAGATCGGACCCAAAACGGACAGCGGGGTGTCAACCGCTCAGGTGGTGGCTCCACAGCAGGAAGCACAGCGCGGCGCCCACCGTGAACATCAGCACGGCGCCCGCGACCTCGGTGACCGGGTGGGCGTAGAGGCGCGCGTCGGAGGGATCGCGGGCGTCGTACATGACGCGCACGCGCCGCCCCGGGGGCCGGCGGCGGCCGCTGTAGGCGGTGAACACCCGCTCGCGCGCGTCCAGGTCGGCGAAGCGGATCGTCAGGTCGTAGCCCGCGTCGGCGACGAGGGCGTCCGCGCACATCTCCACGACGCCCTCGGTGACCTCGGCGCGTCCGCGGAACCGGTAGGCGGCCACGAGCGCGACGGGCGCGGCCAGGACGAGCCCGGGTCCGCCCACGGCCAGCACCGCCGTCTCCAGCCACCCCGCGGGCACCAGCGACAGCGCCCCCGACAGGGCGTCGAACAGCACCAGCACCGCGGCGGCGAGACCGGCCAGGAGCAGCAGGCGGCGCAGCCGCCCGCGCGACGTGCCGCCGGTCACGACGCCAGGCGGGATCGGCGTGCGATCGACCAGCCCCCGGTCAGGGCGCCGCCGCAGGCGGCGCAGACCGCCGCCAGGGCGACCGCCGCGCGGCCGTCGCCCAGCGCGCCCGACTGCGTCACGACGGTGGCCAGCACGGGCCCGGCGCACACCAGCAGGTGGAACCGCACCGCTCCGCCGCCGCGCCCGCCGTCCAGCCGGCGGGCCGCGATCCGCCCGCCGGCCAGGCCCAGCGCGCCGTGCAGGGTCACCGCGACGGCCGACGACGTCCAGTAGAAGCCCGGCCCCTCCGCGACACCGGGCGCCGCGACCGCGACGACGGTGACGGCGGCCGCGGCCGCCGCCGCGCCCGCCAGCGTGACGAGGCCGCCCAGCAGGACGGCCCCCAGACCGCTTCGAGACCGCACCGGGAAGCTCCGTTTCCGGTCGTGCCGGTTATGCCGATCGGGCTAGTGATCCAGCCGGAAGGAATCGAATATCACCGGCAGCCGGGATCGCGCGGAACCGTTCTGGGGCGAACGCAACATGAATTCCAGGAGAACGTCGTCGTCGGTGAGCACGTAAAGACCCAGCAACGTGAACGGGACGCTCGCGCCGTTCTGGTCCTGCATTTCGTAGGTCGCCTCGAAACGATGGGCGCGGTCCGCGCCGTCGATCTCGACCGGCCGGTCCGCGGTGAGCCGGTAGCGGTGCATCGTCGCCAGCGCGCGGAACTGGCCGAGCTGGACGCCCAGGTCCTGCCGGTAGCCGTCGAGGCGTCCCACGTGGATCTGGCCATCGACGGCGCCGGACGGCAGCCGCGGCCCCACGAACATCAGCGTGGGGCGGCCGCGTTCGTCCTGGCCGTCCCGGCGCTGCCATCCGCTGGGGTAGGCGAACGAGTACGCGCCGGCGCGGTACTCGGTGAACCCCGCCGGGACGCGCGGCCGCTCGCCGCCGCCGCATCCCGCCAGCACGGCGCAGGCCAGCAGGACCGCCACCATCGGCGCGTACCTCACCGGCAGCCCTGCCAGGGCACCCATCCCTGTCCCTTCCTGTAGTAGTGCGCGCTCTGCAGCGAGTGCCGTTCGGCCTCGCGTCCGATCTCGACGAATCCCAGGCGGCGCCGGGGGGTGGACCCGCGGCCCTCCAGCTTGGTGGTGTCGCCGGTGTTGTCGTAGGTCAGCCGGCTCATGGTGCCGGCGCCGCCCTCCCACGCCCGTTCGACGGCGTCGGTGTCGCCGTCCCGCAGGTATCGGTCGATGACGGCGCGGTCCTCGGCCGACGAGTAGTCGAGGTTCTTCTCCGTCACGGTGCGCTGGGCGAACAGGATCCACTGGCCGCCCACGGTGAGCTGCCCTCGGTCGCCGACGCCGTTCTGCCCCGAGGTCCTGCCGTCGACCCGGACGTAGACGATGTCCTGGCCGTTCTGGATCTGGTTGATCCCCACGATGTCGCCGTCGCGGTCGTAGGTGACGCCCCACTGCGTGCCGCCGCGGTGCTTGTAGTTGAACCCGACACTGGGGTTGATCTTGATTTGCGCCCTCATCTGCGCGCGCTGCTCGGGCAGCAGGACGAAGCCGTTCCCGTACTGACCGCGCAGCTGGCGCTCGATCATGTCGAGGACCACGTCGACGCCCTCGTCCAGGCCCTGCTGCACCTGCCGCCGCACCGACGCGGGCAGCGTCCGCACCAGCCGGCTCACGTCGACCTGCACCGCCGCCTCGAACTCGCCGCGCTGGGTGAAGTAGTGGGTGGTCTGGCCGTTGGTGTTGTTGACGCGGCTCCCGGTCAGCAGCCAGCCGCGGCCCTTGAACGGCAGCTTCAGCTGGGCGGGCCCGGCGCTCACATCCAGGTCCGCGCGGAAGCCGCCGGTCAGGCCGCCGTCCATGTACTCCTCGGTCGGCTCGCGGTCCGGCTCGCTGCCGCCCATGAACCTGTCGATGTCGTCGCCGACCCACGGCAGCCTGCTGCCGAGCCACACGAACCCGCCGGTGAGGGGGTTGGTCCGCAAGGTGAACTTGACCTCGTTGCCGATGCGGTGGTCGCGCAGGTCGTCGAAGAACTCGCGGGCCTCCTTCTCGCTGGTGAAGCCGCCGTACACCTTCCCGTTGGTGATGGTCAGGCCGCCCCAGACCCCGCCGCCGGCCGGGCCGGCGCGCAGGCCGTCGGGCGTGCCGACCCCGCCCTCGCCCCAGGTGAAGTCCACGACCTCCCACGCGCGCCTGCCGTCCGGCCCGACGCGTTCGATGAGCTGCAGGGTGCCGCGGCTGTTGGTGCGGACGTCGACGTAGCGCAGGGGGATGCCGACCGTCTCCTCCAGGTAGTGGCTCTCCATGAAGGGGACGCAGCCGGTGGCCGGCTCGTCGGGGTCGCGCTGGGCCTGCCCGCGGCCGCCCCCGCCCGGCGGCCGGCAGTCCTGGACGAGCCCCGCCGACTCGCCGATCTGGCAGACCGCGGCCGCGATGCTCGAGACGACCCGGCCGCCGATGCCCGACAGCACCAGCGCCAGCGCCAGCGCCGCGCACAGCAGCGCGACCACCAGGTAGCTGAGCGGCCCCTCGCCCGCGTCGCGGCGCCCGGCCGTCCGCGCCGCCCCCCGACTCCATTTGCGCACGGCCGCCAAGTTGCCAGCGAAAGGCCGAAATCAATTGAGCCCGCGGGCCCATTCCAAGACCCAAAGAAAAGGCGAAACCCGGCCGTCACATTCGATTTCCCGGCCGTTGTTCGAGAATTAACTCCGAATGCCGGGAGAAAGTCGGAAGGATATGCGCCGCGGCGCCGCCGGGCAATATCCGGCCCGCCGGCGGGGCGGCGCGCACGGGCCCCGTCCGCCGCGGCGGCCGGGCGCCCGCCGCGCCGCCGCACCCGCGCACCGGGCGATTTGGGTCCCCGGGCCCTGTCGCTGCGGCGCCGGCGTCCATAGAGTCCTCACCGGTCCTTTGTGATCTCATGTGGTCTCGATCTCGACTGGGGGACACGGTGAGAGCTGGACGATGGCGTGCGGTCAGCCGCGACGAGGGCTCGACGCAGATCATCCTCCTGGTCGCGATGGTGTGCGCGTTCGGCCTGACGCTGATGGCCATCCAGGTCGCCCGCGCCAACGACCTGCGCTCGCAGGGACAGATCGCGGCGGACGCCGCCGCGCTCGCCGCGGTCACCCCGATGCGGGACGCCGTCCTGGACGCCGCCCGCAACGGGCAGCTGCCCAGCGGCATCGGCCTGTGGACGATCGCCGACAACGTCAACGCCGACAACACCCCCTTCGCCGAGGCGGCCCGCGACTACGCCGGACGCAACGCCGCCGAGCTGCGCGGCGACGTCGAGCCCTCCGGCGCGCTCGGCCACACCATGAAGGTGTCGGTGCAGACCAAGGACTGCGTCATCAAGGACGAGGACGAGCTGACCGCCAAGGACCGCCAGGACCTCGCCAACCGGCGCAACCTGTGCACCGACAACCGCGGCCGCACCGGAATCATCAAGGGCCGCGGCACGGCCGACGCGATCGCCGAGCTGCGTCTCCCCGAGTGCGAGTACCGGAACACCGGCGGCCGCGGCTCCGAAGAGGCTCCGTTCTTCGACGAACTGTGGTGCGACAACGTCCGGGTGTGGAGCGACACCCAGGGCCCCGCCCCGCGCGACCGGGTCATCCGGCTGTTCAAGATCCGGCTGGTGGGCAAGGAGGACCCGGTCAAGTACACGGGGATGCCCGAGAACGGCCTGCCCTCCGGTCCCTACGTCAAGGGCGAGTGCGCCAAGGACAAGCAGCCCGACCCCAGCATGCCGTTCGGGCACCGTGTCATCGCCTGGGCGCGCTGCTGGTTCGGCACCCCCTACTCCTGGGGCGGCGGCACCCCGGCCGGTCCGAGCAAGGGCATCTGCTGCTCCCCCGGCGGCTACAGCGGTGCCAACACCGTGGGCTTCGACTGCAGCGGCCTGACCCTGTACGCGGTCTACCAGGCGTCCGGCGGCCGGATCACGCTTCCGCACTACACGCTGTCGCAGCTCAGCGACCCGCGCGGGCGCAGGGTCTCCCAGAGCGAGCTGCAGCCGGGCGACCTCGTCCTCCCCAACCCCGGCCATATCGGGATATATGCGGGCGGAGGAAGATTCATCGAGGCACCACAGACGGGCGACGTCGTCAAGGAGTCGACCCTGGCCGGGCGAGGCTTCTACGGCGCGGTGCGGTTCGGCTGACGGCACCCTCCAGGCCGCGCTCGGGCGCGCGGCGTCCGACGGTCACGACGGACGCCCGCGCCCTGTCCGGCCGGCACCCGAGGCTTCCGGCAAGTCCCGGCGCTTCGGGCTCAGGCCCGGCGGGCGCGGGCGCGCCTCACCCGCGGACCCAGAACGAGGACTCGACCTTGGGCATGCCCACCGCGTCGAACTCCTCCTGCGGGGCGCGCACGGTGAGGTCGAGCATCGTCCCGCCGCTGGTGAGCGCGTAGATGTCGATGCTGCGCACCCGGGCCGTGGCACCGGTGGAGGTCTTCTCCTCGTACTCGCTCTCCAGGCGCCACGCCTGCTCGGCGCCGGGCACCTTCACATCGCCCTGGCGCACGATCCGGCGGCCGTTGAGCTGGTTCAGCCCGCGCGCCTGGGCCTTCATGGCGTCCATGCCCCCGCCGAAGCGGTCGGTGCGCGACACGATGACCTGCCCCCGGTACGCACCGCTCGCGGCGGCCGGTCCATGGACCTCCACCAGCGGAGCGCCGCGCTCGTCCTTGTCATGGGTGACGTTCCAGCCCTGCGGATACGCGAAGCTGTAGACGTCGCCCTTGTAGGTGGTGAATCCGGCCGGGGGCTTGGGAGGCTCCTCCTTCCCGGAGCACCCCGCGAGCGCCACCAGCAGGGAGCACGCCAGCGCGGTCAGCCGTACCACCGGATCACCCTCCTTCGATTTCCGGCCCACCGGCACGATCGGGGCCGAGATCAGCATCGCCGAGCCCAGCGCCCCGAGCAAGATTTCACAAAGTTCTCCGCCGTCTACGACCGTTCCCCGCGCGCGGTGAACCGGGCGTAACCGAACACCCCGGCGACGCTTCCCGCCAGGGTCACCACGAGGTAGAAGGCTCCCCCGATCCAGTCGTCGCCGAACAGGGAGGGGACCGCGAGCAGCGACACCACCAGCAGCGGCCCCGCCGGAGCCAGCACCGGCCGCCGGCCCGACGGCGGCAGCCGGCGGGCGGCCAGCCCGCCCGCCGCGGCCGCGCCCAGGGCCAGCACCAGCCCGCCCACCAGCGCGTACCCCCAGAAGAACCGCTCGCTCAGCAGCGTGCCGGTGGACAGCGAACTGATGACCACCACGCCCAGCATCAGCACCACGAGCGTGACGACCATGACCAGCGCCCCCTCGACGACGGCCCGCACCGGGGAGTTCACCGCACCACGTCCATCAACGATGACAGTCGGTCCACGGAACCCATCCCCTGCCGTTCTGCCAGATCTCGGCGCCGGTCAGCGTGGTCCGGCTGTTCTCTCCGTCGTAACGTATGGCCCCGCCGAGCTTCCCAACGAGGTTCTCCAGGCCGCCCGACCGGCCGGAGACGAGCTCGTCGTAGGTCAGCCGGGTCATGGTGCCCCTGGTCCGGAACAGGGAGTCCACGAGCTGTGCCTGACGGTGCGAGGACAGCCCGACGGCCCCGACCCGTTGCAGCACCCCGGCGGTGAACAGGGCCGTGGCGGCGCGCCTGTGCATGGGGTCGGACAGATCCAGCGAGGAGGTGCTGACCTGGCGTCCCCCGTCGATCGGTATCTGGCCGGTCGCCGGGATTTTCACTTTGCTGCCGCCCCCGCCGAGGTTGATGTTCCCCCGGCCCCGCAGCGTCCACGACGTCGTGACCTGCCGCGTGAATCTGACCGGGGTCCCTTTGGAGTCCAGCATGTACTGGTAGTCGTTCTGCGCGATGAGTTCCACGGTGGCCCCGAGTTTCACGCCGTTGGCCACGCTCCGGTTCACGTAATCGCGCAGTTTGGCGGGGATCTCGAAGTGGGGGCCGAAGTGGGTCATCCCGAGCAGTTCCAGCTCGTTCAGGACGGCCTGGGCGCCCCGCCGCGTGACCTGCTTCGGCAGCTTGCTCAGATCGACGGTGAGGGTGGGATCCGACAGCACCCTGTCGCGCATGTTCACGATCCAGTTGCCGTCCCTGTCGTGCTGGACCCCGAGCAACGACCAGCCGCGGCTCGCTGCCGAGAGGTCCACGGCGCCGATGTTCAGCCCGGGGTTGAGGCCGCCCGCCGGTCCTATCTCCACCGCCGTGCGATCTGCCTCCGGCAGATGGCCGCCGATCAGGTCGCTGAGCCAGTCCCCCACCACCGGCACGCTCAGCAGGGGGAGCACGACAGGGTGGTACCGCACGGCCTGCCTGGCCCGTTGCTCGGCGTACCGCCGCGGGAAGTCCCGGGCCTCCTGCTCGTTGTCGAAGCTGTAGTACTGGGTGCCGGTGACGTTGCCGCCGAGCCACATGCCGCTGACGAGCGGCAGGTCGGGCGTCTGCACCCCGCCCTCCGTGAAGGCGCCCACGGACACCACCCACCGGTCGCGCTTCCCCGGAGCGACGACCTTGCCGATCGTGTAGAAGACCCGGATGCTGCCGCGCAGGTTCAGCACCTGCGCCGGCACCACCACCGTGAGGTCGTGGTAACCGCCGCTGCCGTCGGCGGTGCACACCGGATCGGGACGCGTGACGGGCTGGACCGGCGGATCGGGCGACGGTCCCGGCGGCGGCCACGGCCCGGGCTCCTCGCAGCCGGCGACCAGCCCCCCGGCTCGGGCCACGTTGCAGACGGCGAGGCCGATGTCCCGGGACACCCGGCCGCCGATGTTCGACAGCACGAGCGCCAGCACCACCGCCACGATGAGGAGAATCGCGGCGAGATAGCTGACAGGCCCTTCCCCGAGTTCGCTTGATCGTCCGGCTCGCTTCACCTGAAGGCCACTTGGCAGCACGCCGCGAACATTATGATCATTTTGATGTGCAGGCGTGAGCCCCCGGACCCCAATAGGGGACCCTGACCGGTACCGCGATCGCGGCCCGGGCGCCGCGCCGAATCCGGCGGACTCCCGCGCCCGAGGGCGTGCGCACCGGCCCGGCCGGCTGTTTCCTCACCGCCCGGGGCGTGCGGCCGACGGGCTCGTGCACCCCGCGGCGGCTGGACGCCGGGGGCGAGGGGTCGCCGTCCTATCCCGCGTTCACTGCGACCACGGCTGCCACACGAAGATGACCAGCCAGGTGACCACGGCGCCCAGCACCAGCAGGACGGCGGACTCCACCCAGGCACGGGCGGCCGTGAATTCCAGATGGGCGTTCTCGGGCCGGGACGGGTCGTACAGCACCCGCACGACGGCACCATCGTGGTGGCGGCTCTGGCCGCCTTCCTTGAACGTGAACTCCCGGCCGTCCGGGACGCGGTAGCGGATCTCCAACTCGAAGGACCCGCCGCTGCCGTCGTGCGTGCGTTCCTCCCGGCTGCCGATCACCACACCCCGCGTCGGCACGGCCGACCGGCGGAAACGCAACCGGTGCATCAACCTGATCGGAGCCGAGAGCACAAGCGCCGGGCCCATCACCACGAGCAAGATCTTGAAGAAGGTCTCCACCGTCTACGACCGTCCTCCGCGCGTGGTGAACCGGGCGGAACCGAACACCCCTGCGACGCTCCCCACCAGAGTCACCACAAGGTAGAGGACTCCCGCGCCCCAGTCCTTCCCGAACAGCGACGGGACGGCGACCAGCGACACCACCGACAGCGGCCCGGCCAGAGCCGGCAGGGTCCGCGCCGACCCGGACGGCAGCCGGCGGGCGGCCAGCCCGCCCGCGGCGGCCGCGCCCAGGGCCAGCACCAGCCCGCCCGCCAGCGCGTACCCCCAGAAGAACCGCTCGGTCAGGAGCGTGCCGGTGGACATGGAGCTGATCATCACGACGCCGAGCATGAGCACCACCAGCGTGGCGGCCATGACCAGCGCCCCCTCGGCGACGGCCCGCACCGGGGGGCTCACCGCCCCCCGCCGATCAGCGATGACAGTCGTCCCACGGCACCCATCCCATACCGTCCTGCCAGATCTCGGCCTTGGTCAGCGTGGTCTGGCTGTTCTCTCCGTCGTAACGTATCGCCCCGCCCGTCTTACCAAGGTTCTCCAATCCGGCGGACAGCCCGGAGACGCCCTCGTCGTAGGTCAGCCGGGTCATGGTGCCCCTGGTCCGCAGGAGGTTGTCCATGATCGCCCCGGCAGGGGTGAACTGGGCGGACACCGAGCCGGCCCCGGACTGCTTGGTGAGCATCCCGCTCGCGAACAGGGCGATGGCGGCGTTCCTGTGCGTGGGGTCGGACAGATCCAGGGAGGAGGTGCTGACCTGACGCCCCCCGTCCAGCGGTATCTGGCGGGTCACGGGAACTTCCACCTTGCCCTTGCCGTCGAGGGTCACGTTCCCCCGGCCGCGCAACGTCCACGACGTCGTCAGGTTCCGGGTGAACTTGACCGGCTTCCCGCTGGAATCCAGCATGAACTGGTACTCGTTCTGGCCGATGAGTTCGACGGTGGCCCCGATCTTCACGCCTTTGGCCAGGCTCCTGTTGATGTAGTCGCGCAGTTTGTCGGGGATCTGAAATTCGGGACCCAGCTTGGCCTTCCCGGCCAGTTCCAGCTCCTTCAGCACGGCCTCGGCGCCCCGCTGCGTGACCTGCTTGGGCAGCTTGCTCAGATCGAAGGTGAGGGTCGGGTCGGACAGGACCCTGTCGCGCATGTTCAGGATCCAGTTACCGTCCTTGTCACGCTGCACGCCGCTCAGCGACCAGAGGCGGGTGGCGGCCGAGGCGTCGAGGCCGCCCAGCTTCAGCTTGGGGTTGAGGCCGCCCGCCGGTCCCGCCTCCACCGAGTCGCGATCGGGTTCCGGCAGCCCCTGGCCGCCGAGCAGATCCTTCAGCTTGTCCCCCAGGAACGGCACGTTCAGCAGGGGCGCCACGAGAGGGTGGTGGCGCAGGGCCTGCTTGGCCCGTTCCTCGGCGTACCGCTGCGGGAAGTCCCGGGCCTCCTGCTCGTTGTCGAAGCTGTAGAACTGCATGCCGGTGACGTTGCCGCCGGCCCACAGGCCGCTCAGGAACTTCAGGTCGGGGGCCTGCACCCCGGCCTCACCGAAGGCGCCCACGGCCACCGTCCACCGGTCGGGCTTGCCGGGGGTGACGATTTTGGCCATCGCGTAGAAGACCCGGATGCTGCCGCGCGCGTTGACGTAACGCACCGGCACCACCACCGTGAGGTCCTTGTAGCCGGCGCTGCCGTCGGCCACGCACACCGGCGCCGGGCGGTTGACCGGGCGAACCGGCGGGCTCGGAGACGGACTGGGACTTCCCGACGGACTCGGGCCGCCCGTCCCGGACGGGTTCGGGCTTCCGGACGGCCCCGGGCTTCCGGAGGGGCCTGGGCTCCCGGACGGACTTGGACTCCCCGACGGGCTCGGGCCGCTGGACGGGCTGGGTTCACCCGTCCCCGGCGGGCTCGGGCTGCCGGACGGGCCGGGGCTCCCGGACGGACTCGGATCACCCGTCCCCGACGGACTCGGATCACCGGATGGGCCCGGACTGCCGGACGGGCCCGGGCTTCCGGACGGGCCTGGGCTTCCGGTGTCCGACGGCCCGGGGCTGCCCGACGGGCTCGGGCTCCCCGACGGGCTCGGGCTCCCGGAGGGGTTGGGGTCGCCCGTTCCGGACGGGCCGGGGCCGGTGGACGACGGCGAGGGGCCGGTCGGCCCGCCCGTCGGCGTGTCGCGGGCCTCGGGCCGTTCGCCTCGGTCGCCGTCCTCGCAGCTGTCGACCAGCCCGCCGGCCTCGCCGATCTTGCAGACGGCCAGATCGATGTACCGGGTCACCGTTCCGCCGATGCCCGACAGCACGAGCGCCAGGACCACCGTCAGGATCAGGAAGGTGACGGCGATATAGCTGAGGGGGCCCTCACCGAGTTCGCCGGTTCCTCCGGCTCGATTCACCTGACGGCCACCTGGCAGCACGTCGCGAACGCTATGATCAGTTTGTTCTATGCGCGTGAGCCCCTAGGCCCAAAATTGGGCCCAATAATAGGTCCCGAGTCCGTATCGCACTATCATTACGCGCGCCGAGCCCGACCCGGCCGATTTTTGGGCCCGAGGGCCCGTGCGCATCGGCCCGTTCACCTGCTTACCTGGCTGTTTCGGGGGATGGCGTTCGACCGACGGGATCGTGCATGCTGCGACGGCTGGGTGACAGGGGCGAGGGTTCCCTCTCCTACATCGCGGTCGTACTCCTCATCGGCGCGATCGCCGCGGCGGTGACGGTGGTGGCGCTCCCCGACACGGTTCTGGGAGACATCCGCGCCGCCGCGTGCCGGGTCAGTGGCGGTGAGCGGTGCGAACGGCACAACGGCGGCAACGACCGGACGCAGCCGTCCGCGACCCCCACGGCCTCCCCGGCGGTGGCAAGTGCGACGCCCACACCCTCGACCGGCGACGGCGCCCCTCCTCCGGACGACGACTCCCCCGAGGCCCAGGAGTACCGGGCCGCGCAGGACGCGCTGAGCCGCGCCGAACAGGACCTGACAGGCCTGGAAAGCGAGTGGTCGAACTTCGACCTGCTCGCCGAGATCGGCAAGCTCGGTCTGGACTTCCTGGCCGGGGACATCATGAACTGCGTCAAGAAGCCGAACTTCAGCGACTGCGCGTGGGCCCTGATCGGCGTCGTCCCGTGGGGCAAGATCGGCAAGCTGCTGAAGTCGATCCCCAAGGTCGTCAAGCTCGTCGACCGGTTCCTCGACCTCAAGCGCCGCCTGGACAAGGCGCGCAAGGCCCGCAAGGACGCCCACGACCGCCTGGGCCGCGCGCGGGAGGCGTGCGAGCGGCGCAACGCGGCGGGCAACAGCTTCACGCCGGGAACGCCGGTGCTGATGGCCGACGGGACGCGAAGACCCATCGAACGCGTGCGGGTCGGCGACCTCGTCTGGGCCGCCGACCCGCGGACCGGCCGGGTCGGGCCGCGCCGGGTCACCGACCGCATCGTCGGCACCGGCGACAAGAGCCTGGTGGACCTGGTGGTGACCTCCGGCGGATCGCTCGGCGGGCCGACGGCACGGCTGACGGCGACCGCGAACCACCCGTTCTGGGTGGCGGGCTCGCAGGACTGGATCGACGCCGGCCGGCTGGTCTTCGGGGACATGCTGGTCACGCCGGACGGCCGGCGGGCCATGGTGGTCGACAAACGGCTGCGCCGGCAGCGGCAGCAGGTGTTCAACCTCACCGTCGACGGTCTGCACACCTTCTACGTCGCGGCGGGCGGCGACGACCTGCTCGTGCACAACTGCACTGACCTGGACAAGCACGAGGAGCCGCCGCGCGGGCAGCCCCGCGGCGACCACCAGCTGGGCCACACGATCCGGGACCACGTCGACGTCACCGACCAGGACCTCATCGCCCACGCGCGGGATCCGCGCAACACCCAGGGCTTGGCGGGCCGCTGGAAGGACAAGGACACCGCCCAGCAGGCGATCAACGAGGCCATGGCCAACCCGAAGCTGCAGCCGCAGATCCAGAGGTGGCTCAAGGAAGGCAGGAACGGGCGGCAGACGCTGGAACTGCCGGTGCAGCAGCACGGGAGCGGCTCGCTGGGCGACATCGCGAACAAGAACGGTCAGATCAACGCGGCCGGAAACAAATTCAAAATCATCCTGCACCGCGCCCAGGATCCCAAGCACAAACCGGGCTGGTATATTTACACGTCCTATCCGGTCCCCTGATCTCAGCGAGTGGTGGCGGCATGGAGGAAAGGGCGGACGACTTCGGAATCACCGCGCTCGCCGCGGGCCGCTTCCACGCGGTGTGGTGGTCGCGTCACCCGACGTCCGACGAGATCATCGCGCAGGCCGTGCGGGAGGAAAGCCCCGTCCCGGTCATCGAGCAGGACGTGCACGACGCGACGCTGCTGGTCGAGTCGCCCCTGACCGGCGGGCAGCTCGCGGCGCTCTGGACGTCCGCCACCGACGGCTACCACGACGTCACCGCCGAGGGGCGGGACGGCCGCCAGTGGTTCCAGCGGATCATCGAGATCCTGACCCCGGCGCTGGACGCCGCGGGCGTGCGCGTCTCGACCGAGGGCGCGCTGGATTTCCGTCCCGAGGTGGCGGACCCGGTGGCGCGGGTCGTGCGGCGTTTTTCGATTACATCGAACTTCGCCCGGCCGGTCGAGGAGGATTTTCTGCGGCAGGCCCTTGAGGACCTGGTACGGGCGGGGCTGCCAGAACTCGCCCTGCGATTCTTCATCAGCCTCGCGCAGACGCACGACACGCCGATAACGCGGGACCTCTACGCCGAAATAGAGCGGGCGTCCGTCCCGTTCGGCTACGGCGTCTTCATCCTCCAGCGTCTGGAGCACCTCATCACCGACTGACCGGCGTCCGCGACGGCCGCGGGCCCCCGGAGGCACGAGGTGCGGCCTCGCCGGGCGAGGCCGCACCCGGCGAGGCGATCAGGGGAATTCGAACCAGTTCGGCGGGAACCAGTCCTGCTTGGCGAACCAGTTCCGTCCGCTGATCTCCACGGTGTCGAGAACGCGCGGCAGTTGCGCCTGCGTCCGGTCCCTCTCGGGGGCCTCCGCGGTGATGGTCAGCAGCACCCCGTCGTCGGAGACGGCGAACGTCTCGGAGCCCCGCAGGCTCAGCGGGGCGCCCGACAGGGCCTTGATCTTCCGCACCACCTCGAAGCGGTGCGCCTCGGCGGCCCCCTCCACCGTCACCGGGAGGGACCGGACGATCTCGTAGTGCTCGACGGCGGCGGCTGTCTGGAACTGTGTGAGCTTGTCCTGCAGGCGATGGTTCCAGCCGTCCTGGCGGACGACGCGGACCTGCCCGGAATACGCCCCCTCGGGCGTCGCCGGTCCGTTGAACTCGACGTAGCCGTGCCCTTCTTGGTTCGTTCCGGTGCGGGTCTGCCAGTTCTCCGGATAGGCGAGGCGGTAGTCATCGGCCCGGTACAGCCGGAATCCGTCGCCGACCCGCATGGCCTCCAACGGGCCCTGCCAGGGAGACCACCACACCAGCCCCCCGAGAACGGCGACCAGGAAAACAAAGCGGGGAAAGTAACGCACTCATCACGTATATAACCGGCCTGGATGTCCTGTATGGGGCCCGCAGACCCATTCCCGGCCCCAAGAACCCGCGGATGACGACGCCCGAGGCCGGGAGCGCCATGACGCTCCCGGCCTCGGGCGAGCGGATCCGGTGCCGGCGGATCAGCCGATCGCGAGATTCTCGGCCTTGTCGAACCCGGGAATGTCCAGGGTGACCGTCGTGACGTCCGAGGGCACCTTGATCATCGTGTACAGCCGGAGCTGCTCGCCCTTGACGAGCCTGATCACATCAAGGGGCATGAGCGGGAACTGCGGACCGATCGCGTACCTTTCGCCATTGCGCGCGGCGCGGAACCGCCGGTCGCCCGATACGAGCGACACGCCACTCGTACCGCCATTGATGTAGCCGTCCTGGGACGGGGCGTTGAACATCAGCCCCATGTCGGCCTCCTGGTCGCCGTCGTTGCGCACGGTCCAGGACACGGTGGTGAAGCCGTTGGAGTCGCGGTGCAGGCCGTCCACGTGGACGGTGACGCCCTTGGGCGCGCTCGAGGGGTTCAACGTGCGTCCCGCCGCGGGCACGCTCGATCCACCGGGAGCCTGCGCCGGGGCCGGCTTGGGCCGGGCGAACGATATGACGACCCGGCGGTTCTTCTTGCGTCCTTCCTCGTCCTTGTTGGAGGCGATGGGACGCTTCGAACCGAAGCCCTGGGAACGGTAGGTGATGCCCTGCCTGGTCACCATCCCCTTCAGCGCGTCCTCCACGCTCTTGGCGCGGCGTTCCGACAGCGGCTGGTTGATGGCGTCGTTGCCGGTGCTGTCGGCGTGCCCCTCGATCGTGACCGTGTTGCCGGGAGAGTTCTGGATCTTTCCGGCCACCTCGCGCAGCGTGGCCTGGGCCGCGGCGTTGAGGTCGGCCTTGTTCACCGCGAACAGCACGTCGGTCGAGATGCGCACGTTCAGGTTGGTGCCGTCGTCCTCCTCGGCACCGGCGTTGTTCTCGGTGAGTGTGGTCACCGGAAGGATCCGCGTCGGCCCCTTCTGCGCCGTGACGGGGTCGACACCGCGATTGTTCGGGTCAATGTCGATCTTGGTTCCGGGCCGGTTGCCGACCGGGACGTCGGTGAAGGGCAGCACGCCGGGAAGGAGCAGGCCCAGCCGCGACACTTCGGCGGGCGGGGCGGGGAACGCCGCGTTCAGCGTCAGCGTCCCTCCCGCGGGGATCCTGAGGTTGAAGCCGCCCGTCCGGGTGCACAGGCATTTGCGGCCGGGCTGGACGTAGGGGTAGTAGAGGCGCGCGCCCGCACCGTCCAGCAGTGCCGCCCCGCCGATCGAATTCGGATCGAACTTGTTCACGTTACCGAGATCGCGGGTCGTGGGAGCCATGATCCGGTCGAGTGAGATCTCCGACCGGGCGGTGTTGCGCGCCCGCACCTTGGCGACCACCACCTGGTCCGACACCCGGTCCAGTGCCAGCAGGTCGAATTTGACGTCGCCGGTCGGCAGGAAGGGCTGAGTCTGCAGCACCTTCTCCTGGCCCTGCGAGCCGGACGAAGAAGGAGCGGAGGGGGACGGGCCGCCGCCCTCGGATCCGCCGGAAGAACTGCAGGAGCTGAGCATGATGGCCGCGGCGACCGCGCCCACCGCGTATCGTCCCCGCCCCGTCACGGCTGTCTTCACTCGCCGATCTCCCTTCGCGACCCCTGACCGGAGAAAACTCTACTTGACATGGGAAATGCCTGCACGGGGGACAGGAATCCTGTCCCCCGTGCAGGCGGAATGCCGTCTTTTCCGGAGAACGGCGTCAGCCGCTGCTGCCGGCCGCGCTGCCCCGGGTGAAGATGTTCTGGACCGCCGTCTGGATCTGAGAGACGATCGTGTCGCCGACACCGCTGGCGGCGACCGCGACGGCGATCGCGGCGATCAGCAGGGCCACCGCGATGTAGGAAAGGGGCCCCTCTCCGCGGTCCCGGTCGCCACGGGTGGTGTGTGCGGCAATCAGCGCAGTAACTCGGATGCTCGCGTTCCGCAGAGGCGTCATGGTTTTTCTCCCGCGTTTTCGACTCCCCATCTATTGAAAGAATGTACGGAGTCGGCGCCATTCGCCCCAGGGTCCGCAGGCCCAACCTGGACCCATTGTTCAGGCCCATGTCCGGGCCCATCGCGCGGCCGCCGCCCCGGCCGGTCAGCGTGGCTCCACGGCGGTGCCGAGCCAGCGGGCGATCGCCGCCGCGCGGTTGGTCACACCGAGCTTGGCGAAGATGCGGTTGACGTGGTTCTTGACGGTCTTCTCGGTGAGGAACAGCCGTTCGGCGATCTCCCGGTTGGTGCGGCCCTGCGCGATCAGGTCCATCACCTCCGCCTCACGGGCCGACAGCCCGTGCCCGGGCCGCGCGGCGGCCGTCCTCCCGCCGGAGCGTTCCCGCGGCGGCGGGGCGGGACGGTCCTCCGCCCCCTGCACGGCGGCCATCAGCGCGGCCACCGCGGCCGGCGACAGGGGGTTGTTGGTGCCCGCCACGGTGTCGCGGACGGCCGCGGCCAGTTCGTCGGCGGTGAACGTCCCGTGCACCAGGTAGCCGGCGGCGCCGTTGCGGATCGCCGTCCGGATCACCTCGTCGTTGTCGGTGTAGGTGAGCATGAGGACCTTGGTGACGCCGCTCAGCGTGCGCAGCGCGGTGATGCCGTCCATGAGCGGCATCCGCACGTCCAGCAGGACCAGGTCGGGCGCGAACCGCCGGGTCAGCTCGATGGCCTCGCCGCCGTTGGACGCCTGCCCCAGCACCCGCACCTCGCCCGTCGCCTCCAGCAGGGCCACCAGCCCCGAGCGGACCACCGGGTTGTCGTCGGCGACCACCACCCTGATCTGGCGGGCTTCGCCGTCTCCGCTCTCTCCGCCGTCTCCGTCCGGGCGCCACTGCGTGCCGACCGTCATTCAGGCCACCTCCAGATCCACCGACCCAGCCGACTCCAGACCCGGATCGGGCACGACGACGGTGATCGTCGTGCCCGCGCGCGGGGCGGAGTCGACGTCCAGGGACGCGCCGGCGTTGTGCGCGCGCTCCCGCATCCCGACCAGCCCGTAATGGCCGCCGCTCAGCAGGCGGCCCAGGTCCTGTCCGCCGTCGAAGCCGCAGCCGTCGTCGCGCACGCGCAGGACCGCGTGGCCCGCGTCCTGGGACAGGCAGACCTCCACGGCCGTGGCCTGCGCGTGCCGCTGGACGTTCTCCAGCGCTTCCTTGAGAATGGCGATCACCTCGTACCGTGCCCGCAACGGCAGGTCGATCCCGGTGTCGACCCGCTGGGTCACCGCCGTCCCGGTCTCCTCTGCCCAGGCCGTCGCGACGTCCGCGACCGCCTGTCCCAGGGGCTGCTGGAACACCTCGTCCCGCAGGTCCTCGATGAGCTGCCGCGCCTCCCGGGAGGCGACCTCGGCCGCGGCGGCGATGCGGTGGGCCTCCTCGACGGCACGCGCCGGGGCCCTGTCCACCCACAACGGCAGCGCCTGCGCCGACATCGCGATGCCGCGCAGCGTCTTGGCGAGGGAGTCGTGCATCTCGCGGGCCAGGCGGCTGCGCTCCTCGGCCGCGGCGGCCACCACCTCCGCCGCCCGCCGCGCCGTCTCCAGCTGGGACTGCTGGTCGTACAGGTGGCGCAGCCTCGCCCCGGCGAACCCCGCGACCAGGTAGAACGCCGGCATCGCCACCACCGTCTGGAAGTTGATCAGCTCGCGGGCGGCGCCGAACTCCGTCGCCGCCGTGAAGTACAGGAGCACCTGCATGCCGCAGACCGCCAGCAGCCACCGGCCGACCAGCAGCAGGCCCGCGAGCATCGAGGTCACCACGGTGAACAGGAAGAACGGCCCGGTCACCCCGCCGATCTCCAGCACCGCGTAGGCGACGAACACGTCGAAGCCGATGAGCACCGGGTACTTGAGCAGGGACGGCACGATCTGCTGCCAGGAGAACAGCACGAGCGCCGACAGCGATCCCACCCCGCTCAGCAGCAGCAGGGTGTCGAGCGTCATCCGCTCGCTCGGGACCAGCGCGAGTGTCAGAGCGGTGATCAGGATCCGCAGCTGCATCAGCAGGCGGAACGTCGCGCCCATCCGCGCGGCGCCGACCGGGTCGTCCCACGCCATCAGAACAGCGTCCCCTCGGCCGTCGAGAAGTACAGCACCCCCACGATCAGCAGCATCATCGCCGGGACCATGAGGAAGGTGACGATCAGCGTGATCTGCGGATCGGCGCGCTGGGCGCGGCGCCGCGCGTGCTGGAAGGCGTCGCGTCGCATGTCGGTGCTGATCTCGGTGAGCGCGCGGGCCAGCGGGGCGCCCAGCTCCTCGGCCTGCAGGATGGCGGTGACGAAGCTGGCCAGCGCCGCGCTGTCGTTGCGCTGGCGCAGTTGCTCGAACGCGTCGCGCAACGGGGTGCCCAGCTCCATCTGGCGCAGCGCGTTGTTCATCTCGTCCGCCAGCGCCCCCGGCATGCTCTCGGCGACCCGTACCAGCGCGTGCCGGAAGCCCAGCCCGGCCGAGACGGTGACGGTCAGCACGTCGAGGAAGTCCGGAAGCGACCGCTGGATCTCCTCCTGGCGCTCGCGGCTGAGGTTCCACAGGACGATGTCGGTCTGCACCAGGCCGACCAGCAGCAGGATGACGCCGATGAACGCCTGGTCGGCGAGTATCACCACCAGGCCGGTCCCGCCGTAGAGCAGCGCGCTGCCGGCCTTGTTGGCGGCGTATCCCTCCACGGTCAGCCCGGCGGGGCGGCCGGCGCGCTCGATACGGCGGCGCAGCCGGGTCCGCCCGGCGCCGCTCATGGCATTGACGATCAGCCCGACGAACGGGCGTCCGAGCGGGTTGATGATGGAGCCGAGCGGGCCGAACTCCTCGGTCTTGGCCTTCTTGACCGGCACGTCCAGATCGGCGGGTGCGGGCTGGCCGGCGGCCCTGAGGTGATAGCCCCAGACGAACAGCGGCACCATCAGCCCGGCCGCCAGGGCGATCAGCACGGGCATCAGACGTCGATCCTTGTCATCCGGCGGACCAGCAGTAGCGCGACGCTGAACAGGACCAGCACCACCAGCAGGATCCCCTGCCCGATCAGCGAGGAGGTCATCTTGTCGAGGGTGTCCGGCTGCAGGACGCCTATCCCGACGAACAGCGCGGCCCCCATTCCGCCGATGGCCCACCCCGCGACCACCGACTGCCCGAGGATCGTCTTGACCTCCCGGCGGGTCTCCTTGCGCTCCTCCAGGGTGGTGGAGATCTTGCGCAGCGCGGTGATCAGGGAACCGCCCGACTTGCCCGCCACCACCAGCGTGCTGATCAGCACCGCCAGCTCCCGGGACGGCAGGCGCTCACGCAGGTCGTTCATCGCGTCGTCGAAGGACTGGCCCAGCCGCAGGGCCTCGGCGGTCCGGCTCAGCTCGGTGCGGGCCGGGTCGTCCAGCTCCTCGGCCGCCATCTCGATGGCGGTACGGATCGCCAGGCCCGCCGCCGCCGCGTTGCCCAGCACCCGGGCGAGCTCGGGCAGCTGCCCGACGAACTCGTCGCGGCGCCGGTCCTCCTGGTGCCGCATGTAGGCGAAGACGGCGCCGCCGACGCCGACCGCGATCACCAGCCCCAGGAACGGGGACAGGAGGCGGCCCATCACCACCACCACGACCAGGGCGCCGGCCGCCATCCCGAAGACGAAGACCGACAGCCGGATCCGCAGCCCCGCCGCCAGCAGGCGGCGGGAGACCTGGCGTCCCAGCGTGGTGCGGCGCAGCCGGGCGTCCCAGCGGTCCAGCGCCGTGGCCATGCGGCGCTCGTCATAGCCGCGTCCCCCGCGCATGACCAGTTCGCTGCGCTGGTCGAGGCCGCGGCCGAACTCCCAGGCCGCCCAGACCAGCAGCGCCAGGACCACGACCAGCATCAGCAAGATCAGAGGAAGGCTCATTCCGTCTCCCCGTTGTCGTCCCGGGCACCGAACGCGGGCGGCGTCGGCCCGGCCGGCGTCCCCGTGTGCCCCGGCGGTTGCGCGACCGCGCCCGTCGTCGTCCCGGTCGTCCCGGTGGTCCCGTTGGCACCGGCCTGCGGCGCAGGCGCGGGCGCGGGCTGCGGTGCCGCCTCCTGCGCCGGTGGCATGTGGCCGCCCCGCGGCGCGGGCACCTGCCCGAATGCGACCCCTGAACCGGGCTCGGCCGCGGGCGGGGATCCGGCTGTGGGCGGGTGCTGCCCGGCCGTCGGAGCGGGGGGAGTTCCGGGCGCGGGCCCGGGGGCGGCCGTGCCGAAGACCGCGGGGACCGCCTCGCCCGCGTACATCAGGCGGTTCACCAGGAGCTGCGGCAGCGGCCGGTGCGTGAAGCGGCCGCGGACCTGGAGATCCAGGCCGACCGGCTCCTGAACGAAGCGCATGACCGTGTCCAGCTGCAGCGACTCCCGGCGCTCGGAGGACGTCACCCCGATCTCCCTGACGCGGCGTGATCCGTCCGGGCCGCGTTCCAGGAACACGATCACGTGCACGGCGTTGGCGATCTGCGAGCGGATCGCCTCGTAGGGCATCTTCACGTCGCTCATCGACGCCAGGGTCTCCAGCCGGTAGATGGCGTCCTCGGCGGAGTTGGCGTGCACGGTCACCAGCGAACCGTCGTGACCGGTGTTCATGGCCTGCAGCATGTCGAGCGTCTCGGCGCCGCGGACCTCACCGACGATGATGCGGTCCGGGCGCATGCGCAGCGAGTTGCGCACCAGGTCGCGGATGGTCACCGCGCCCTCGCCCTCGATGTTGGGCGGGCGCGACTCCAGCCGGATCACGTGCTCCTGCTGCAGCTGCAGTTCGGCCGAGTCCTCGATGGTGACGATGCGTTCGTGCGGCGGGACGAACGCCGACAGCGCGTTGAGGAAGGTCGTCTTGCCGGTGCCGGTACCGCCCGTGACGACGATGTTGAGCCGTGCCCGCACCAGCGCGGCCAGCAGCACGGCGGTCGCCTCGTCCAGCGACCCCATCTGCACCAGCTCGTGCATGGAGTAGGCGCGCGGGAACCGCCGGATCGTCATGACCGGGCCCACCAGCGACAGCGGCGGAATGATCACGTTGACCCGCTCGCCGGTCGGCAGCCGCGCGTCCACCATCGGGCTGGACTCGTCCACCCGCCGGTTGACCTGCGCCACGATCCGGTCGATGGTCTGGTAGAGCTGGGCCTCGCTGGCGAAGCCCAGGTCGATGCGCGTCAGCCGGCCGGCGCGCTCGACGTACACGTCGTCGGGGCCGTTCACCATGATCTCGGTGACCGTGGGATCGGCCAGCAGGGGCTCCAGCACGCCCAGGCCCAGCGCCTCGTCGACGATGCGGCGGATGAGCACGGTCCGCTCGCGCGTCGACAGCACCGGACCCTCGCGGGTCAGGATGTGCCCGACGACCTTCTCCAGCCGCGCCCGCCGCTGCGCCATGTCGAGCATGGCGAGGTCGTCGAGGTTGACCTCCTCCAGCAGGCGCTTGCGCCAGTGCGCCAGGTTCTCCCCGGCCGCCTGGCGGTCGCCGCTGTTGTCGGCGTCGAGGCGGTTGCGCAGTCCCACGAGTTCACCCTCCGACCGGCATATGGACCTGGCGGGTCACCGAGATGTGCATCGGGACGCCCTTGGCCAGCAACGGCACCTTGGCCCATATGACGCACTCAACGTCGTCTCCGTTCTGCCGCACCTCGACCCGGTGCTCGTTCAGCCATCCGGGCAGCGCCCGGCGCGCCGCGGCGTCCCCGGCCCCGGCGCCGCTCATGCTGCCGACACGGGCGCCGGTGCGGGCCGCCTCCTCGACCTTCTCGATCGTGCTGAACGCGACGTACGCCTCGAAGCACACCATGAGCACGAACAGGAAGAGCCCGATGGTGGCCGCGTACTCGGTGGCAGCCGTACCGCGGTCCCTGCTCACCCTTCCCCCTCGTAGATGACCCGGGCCCGGGAGCTGACGTCCATCGGCAGCAGCACACCGGGGAACAACAGGGGCGGCTTGATGGTGACGCGCACGTAGCCGCAGTCGGGGTCCACCCGGACCACCTGGTCGGGATCGCACGCCCGGCCCGTGGGGTAGTGCACCTCGATGTTCTCCTCGTCGGCCCACGCCCCCGACACGCGTTCCACCGCGGCCTTCTTCACCTCGCCGTAGCCGCCGTGGACCGCGGCCACGCGGGCCCCTTCGTTGGCGGAGTGACCGGCGTAGGTGGCGGCCATCCCGACCAGGAACGCCTCCCACACCAGCAGCACGGTGACCAGGATCAGCGGCAGCATCGCGGTGAACTCGAGCATGCCGGCGTCGCGGCGCCGGGGGGTACGACGGACGAGTCGCCGTGTCAGTCGTCTCATACTGCCTCCGCCTTGGCCTTCTTGGGGCCGCCGCGCGGTTCGGCCGCCGCGACGGGAAGGACGCCCAACTCCTCTCCGAGCTGGCGCATCGCCGTGCGGAACCCGTCGTGCTCCACCCTGATCGGCGCGCCGTTGTTGACGGCCTTCTCCAGCGCGCGGAACGCCGGGGGCACGGTGGTGCGCAGGGGGGTCATCCCGAGGATCCGCGCGGCGAAGTCGGGCTGGATCTCGTTCTTGCGGGACTGCCGGGTCAGCACGATCGAGACGTCCTCGGGCTTGCGCACGTCCAGCCGCCGCCACAGGTGGCTCATCCGCTTGGCCGCGCGCAGGCAGGGCAGGTCGGGGGTGACGGTGATCACCGCGCGGTCGGCGATCTCGATCGCGGTGACCGAGCCCTCGGTCATGAACGCGCCGCAGTCCACGATGATCACTTCGTAGCGGGAGCGGAGCACACCGAGGATCTGCCGCGCCGCCGAGGAGGTGACGTCCTCGGCCCGCTCCCCCTCCTGGGGGGCCAGCAGCACGTGCGGCCCGGCCTCGTGGATGAACAGCACGTCGGCCAGCACCGCGCCGGTGATCTCGCTGGCGACGCCGACCAGGTCGGCGACGCTGCGCCGGTGCACCATGTCCAGGTAGGTCGCCACGTCGCCGGTCTGCAGGTCCATGTCGACCAGGCACACCGACCGGCCGGCCCGCGCGGCGCCCAGCGCGAGCTGCACCGCGATGGTGGTGGCACCCGTGCCGCCCTTGGCGCCCGCCAGGGCGATCACCCGGCCGCGGCGTCCGCCCAGCTCCGGTCCGGCGGCGCGGCCGGTGCCGAGCAGGTCGCGCATCCGCCGGGACCACTCCGCCACCGTGTCGAGCCGCGCGCTCAGCTCCTCCAGGCTGGGCGAGCGGCCGAGCACGCCGCGGGCGCCGACCTCCAGCGCGCGGCTGAGCACCTCCTCGCCGAGCTGCTCGCTCACCAGCACCACCGCCACGTGCGGGGTGCGCAGCGCGATGTCGCGGATCAGGTCGTGGCCGGGCTGCGGGCCGATGTTCTCGTCCAGCAGGACGATGTCGACCTCGTGGTGGGTGCTGACGATGCCCAGCAGGTCGGTGGAGTTGTTCTCGACGCCGAGCAGCTGCACCTCCGCCAGCTCGGCGATCATGGTGCGGAGCTGGGTCGAGAGAGCCTGGTCGCCGGTGCCGACGAGGACCTGGATGCTCATCGTCCCGCCTGCGGGGTCTGGCACAGCCGGTTGAACGGCGGCTTGGCGTCCTCGGCGCCGCCGACGAGCGCCAGGCGCACCTTGCGGGCGAAGCTCTCGGCGTAGGTCAGGCGCAGCGTCTCGTCGGAGTTGAGCGCGAACGTCACCGGAAGCACCGACCCGGAGGTGTTGCTGGCCTGGGTGCCGTTGTTGTTGTTCTGGCGGCCGGAGCCGCCGCTGGCCGGCTGCACCCGTCCGACGTTGATGACCTGGACGCGGTTGAGGATGCGCACCGCGCAGGCCGCCGTCGTCCGGTTGCCGTTCTGGGTGGAGTCGAAGGTGGCGTAGACGTCGACGATCGAGCCGTTGACGACCTTGCCCGCCACCCCGGTCTCCGCGTCGATCATGATGGCGATCTCGCGCTGGCCGGAGCGCAGGGCGGGGGCCTCGACGAGCATGCCCTGCTGCAGGTAGGCGCCGCTGGGGATGGGCCCGGCGGCCACCTTGCCCTGCAGGTCGGCGATGTTGGTGATGAAGGCGCCGGTCGCCCACTTCTTGGGCACCTGCGCCTCGCGCACCGCCGCCGCGGTGACCGGCTGGTACGCCTCCAGGTTGGACTGGACCTTCAGCACGGTGGTCATCTCGCCGACCGCGGCGTCCGCGTCGGCCTGGATCTTGCCGACGTATCCGATGACCGTGACGAACACGAACACCGCGCCGACGGCCGCGAGGATCATCAACAGGACGCCGCGTCGCTGTCGGGGGTTCATCTGACTCCGTTTCCTCGGATCGGGGAGGCGCCGGTCAGGTGCGCCGGGCGGG
Organism: Actinomadura sp. NPDC047616; assembly: GCF_040642915.1. Classification (NCBI taxonomy): domain Bacteria; kingdom Bacillati; phylum Actinomycetota; class Actinomycetes; order Streptosporangiales; family Thermomonosporaceae; genus Actinomadura; species Actinomadura sp. NPDC047616. The sequence goes on along the minus strand of NZ_JBEYTB010000013.1, from coordinate 15,768 downwards.
CCGGAACACCACGGTGTCGCTCCGGTGCGGGTCGGGGTTGTCGGCCGGTTCGGGGGCCGGCCCGTGATTCTGGTCGGGTTGTTCGCGGTGCCGCTCGGGCGGCCGTCGCGGAGCCGCCGGGTCCGGCGGCCGGTCGGGCCCCGGCCCTGCCACCGGGGCGTCGGGCCCGTGCCCGCCCGGCGGCACCGGGGCCTTCCGCAGCGACGGCGGTCGCGCGTCCGGCGGCACCGGGGGCAGGTCGGGCAGCGTCTGCTCGGCGGGCGGCACCTCCGCCGTCGAGAAGTCGTAGTCGCCCGGCACAGGAGCCGACAGCACGGGCTCGGGCCGGGCGGGCTCCCGCGGCGGCGCCGCCGGCTCGGCGGGAGTCCCGGGCGCGAGGGCGGCGGACGGCGCGCCGCCCGCTTCGGGGTGCCCGGGACGCACCGGCTGCGACGGCGCGGGCGGGACGGTGCCCGGCCGCGCCGCGGGAGGCGTCGCGGCGAACGGCGCCGCACCGGGGGCCGCCGCACCCGGCTGGGCCGGCGCGGGCTGGGCCGGTGCGGGTGGAGCACCGCCCGGCGGTTGCGGCGGGTGCGGCATCTGCGGCAGGCCCGCCTCGGCCGCGGTCTCGGGCTTGACCATGCCGCAGAACGGGCACGCGCCGAACATCACCATCTCGCCGCACCATCGGCACGGGACGCACGGCTGGGAGCGCAGCAGCCCGGGCAGTTCCTGCGGATGGCCGCTGAAGGCGACGAACTCGACGTACTTCTTGGTGCCCCAGTACGCGGCGCTGCGGGGCTGCTCTTCGACGAGCAGCAGGCGGGACACGCCCAGCGCGGGCTGCAGCCGCTCGCGCAGCCAGTCCATGTCGCCGTTGCCCCGCGCGGCCAGCAGCAGGACCGGGTCGATCGGCCGGTGGGGAAGCTCGGAGACCGGTTTGGAGGAGGTCACCCGGTGCACTCCCGGCGCGGGGGCGGCGGTCACCATGAACCCGCTGCCGGGCAGATACGAGGTGACGTGCTGGCCGATCCCCGTCTTGACCCGTTCCAACTTGGCCACGCTGTTGACCCACGCGCCGGCGACGATGCGCTGGGTCAGCGGCGTGGCGATGCTCGCGACGACGCCGGGCCTGACGTACCGCGCGACGAAGGCGAGCTGGTCGGCGATCAGGGACAGGGCCAGCGGGGGCAGCTCGAGGGGCACGCCCGCGATGCGGTCGGTCCTCAGCAGCCCGCGCGCCATCCGCAGGATCCGGCCGACCTCGGGCTGTTCGGTGGCCGAGTAGACGGCCACGACGGCGCCGCTCTGGCCCAGCAGATGCGTCATCTGGTCGACGAAGGCCAGCAGGCCCTCGGGCGTGTCCGCCACGGGCAGACGAGCGGCGCTGACTCCCTGGATGACCTGGGTGCTCGGAACGTCCCCGAGCAGCACCACCGCTGTCATGGCGACCCCAGATGGTTCACGAGCCTCACTGCGTCGCTCCTCCGTCCACCCGACGTCGTATTGACGGCTGACCGTGGCTTCTGTTATGCGGATCCCGTTGACGGTAACCAGCACGTTGATAACAACTCAAGGCGCTTTCTCCGCGATGGGGCGCCGCCGACACCATCGGCTCACCGCTCTCTGATGCACGCTGCGCTGATCTGGTTCGCGGTGAGAGTCGAGCATGCCGGGGCTCCGTGTCAGGATCTCCTGGGATCGCCTCTGGAGATCACGTCCAGACCTTCCACCCCGATGTCGCCGACTGGGTCCAACATTAGCCCCTAGGGCCCTTGACAGCATTCCTGCTCGACGCTAGAGGAAATCCTCGCTCGCCCCCGTCGCCGCGCACACCGGGAGCAGTGCGCCGCCGGACGCCGTTCACGGCCGGATCCCGTCGGCCCCGCCGGACCTCACGCACGGTCACCTGTCTCCCATGTCCCCCGTCAAGCCACGGATGCGGGCCCTCCCTTCGGCAAAACGCAGACGACGTTAGCGGCTGACCGAAGACGATCTCAAGAGTAAGTTTGTAACGCTGAAGAGAACTTTCGGAAGGACGGCCTTACCTCCGGGACCACCGTCAACGCGGAAGAAGCCGGAAGGCATACGACGGGGCGCCCCGCCGGCTCCGCCTTCCCGCACGGGTCTCCGGCCCACGACCAGCATGCTCTGCACCGCCTGGAGGCCGGCTCGACTTCCACAACCGGCCACCGGCCGCTTCGCCACCGGGTGATCGACACCACGCAATGACGGGCCACCGCGGTGAATTGCCTCTTCACCGCCCCGACTTCCCCACCGTCATTAACTTTTCAAGCAAATTCCGTCGCCTGGCAGATGCCGATGTGCGGGCGGTCACAGGGGCGCACGTCACCGGGTCCTCGGCGGCGGTCCGCCGAGCACGCCGTCCCCCCGCGGCGACGTCCGAACGTCGCACCCGGCCGGTGCGGGCGGCGCGGCACGCAGGTCCGAGGACCCAAATCGGGCCCCAAAAATCGGTTGAACGTGCCGTAAGGCGACACCGCCTCTAGGCTTCTCGCCATGAGGCTCCTCACGACCGCCCTCGCCGTCAGTGCTGTCGTCGGCATGGCGGCGGCGTGCTCGGGCGGGGAGGAGCCGAAGAAGAACGGCGGCTCCCAGGCGAGCCAGGCGGCGCTGCCCGCCCCGGTCCCGGCCGCCTCGCTGCGTCCGGTCACCCTGCCCGACCAGCCGGGGCCGCTCATCGACACCATCGCCCGCCAGGTGCGCACGGCCGGGACGGTCCGCACCGACGTGGTCTCCAGCGGCGAGGAGGACGGCGGGGCGCGGCAGCAGGAGAAGATCAGCGCGCAGGTGCGGATCGGCGCCCGGCCGCCGCAGGCGCAGATGACCATCGTCGACCAGGACCCCGCCGCCCCCTCCACCACCGAGGCCGTGGTCACGGGCGGCACCGTCTACACCCGCGTCGACGGGCAGGAGCAGGCGCCGGGCAAGCCGTGGGTGCGGCTGTCCCGCCAGGACCTGCGCAACCCCGAACTGGGGCCGTTCGCCAAGATCCTCACCGGGATCCTGGACTCGGTCGACACCGGCCTCGCGCAGATATCCGTCGACAGCGGGTTGCAGGTGGTGCGCGCCGGACGGTTCGACAAGGCCGCCGTGACGGAGACCGTGGACGGGGTGCGCACCCGCCGCTACTCGGGCCGGACGCCGACCGCCGAGCTCGCCAAGACCGACACCGCCTACAAGGCCATCGCCCAGCTCGGCGGCGACGAGGTGCCCTGGACGCTGTGGGTGGACGACAAGGGCCTGCCCCGCCGTTTCCGGGTCGACGTCGGGACCGACCGGGACCTCGGCGCGACGCAGGAGGTCCGGTACCGCCAGTGGGGCGAGCCGGTCAGCATCCAGGCCCCACCAGCAGCCCAGGTCCACACCATCGGCTCCTGACCCGGGGCTCACCCGCCGGGGGTCTCCTCCTCGGCGCCGATGTCGATGACGCCTTCGAGGCGCTCGACGATGAACGGGCCGTAGCCGAACGCGGCGCCCACGCGCCTGATCTCCGCGTACAGCGACCGGGGGACCGGGCTCAGATGTTCCATGGCGAGGCTGAGGAAGAACCGCAGCGCCAGTTCGGGGAAGCCGCCCTCCGCGAGTTCGACGAGCGCCCGGCGCAGGTGCCGTTCGTCGGCGGGGGCCGCCCCGAGGTCCCGACGCACCGACAACGTGCGGACGACGGCGACCACGCCCGACACCGCCTCGGGCCGCAGGTCCCTGGCCGCGTCGGCGTCGAACGCCGCCGCGTCCGGCACGGCGGGCGCCAGGATCTCGGCGATCCGTGCGAACCACTGCCGTCCGTCCCGGCCCTCGACCGACGGCGCGTGGTGCCCGCCGGTGGCCGACGTCCACAGCGCCGCGAGCTGCGCGCCCGTGAGCGGGGACGCCACCAGCGACGACGCGTCGTGGACGTACTGTTCCAGGACCTCGGGCGGCGTTCGCCGCGCGACGTCCCGCAGCAGCGCGTCCGCCGAGGCGTGGCGGTCCCACCAGCCGGGGACGAACTCTCCCGCCGCCAGGCGGGTCAACCCGAAGTCGTCCGACCTGTCCTCCACGTCACCGCCCTCGTCCGTCGTCTGCGAACCGCCGCCGAGGCGGGTCACGGCTCGGGGTAGGCCGTGTAGACGTAGTAGCCGGGACTGTGCCCGGGCGCGCGTTCCAGCACGATCGTGTACCTGTTGCTGGACGCAACCTTACGCCCGTCGGCGTACATGACCTCCCCCAGCGGCGAGCCGCCCCGCGGTCCGAACTGCCCGGACAGGGACAGCCGCGGGTTGCCGCCGCGGCCCTGCCGCAACCAGTTCTGGATGCGCGGCTGGTTGCGGGTGTCGGCGAGCGCGTAGTCGATGACCTGTTCGGCGGTCGAGCGGTCGGCCCACCGGCTCGCCCGGCCGGACGGGTTGTTGGGGGCGCGCGCGTGCCGCAGCAACTCGTCGTCGGTGGCGTCGACGTGGTCGCGCAGGGTGTGCCCGAGGCGCAGCGGGTCGGGCCGTCCCGTGCGGGTCGGCGGTTCCTCGTGCCGGTCCAGGTCCCGGCAGTTGTGCGTGAGGAGGTCGGCGCCGCCCGCGGCGACGTAATAAGTGTGGATGTCGTCGACGGTGAGGTTGTAGACGCGCAGGGTCCGCCTGTAGCGGCGCGTGTCCACCACCATCGCCCGGCTGCCGTCCGGCACGGCCAGCAGGTCGCCGAAGGTGAGCTCCTCGGCGTCGAGCCAGTCGCGGTTGCCCACCACCCAGAAGCGGTGGTTCGCCGTCGCGGTGAGGCGCGCCGTCGCGCCGCCCAGCACGCCGTCGCGGTCGATGGTGAGGTCGACGAGCTCCTTGGTCCCGGAGCCGACGATCCGGTCGGTGACGCGGCGCGGCCCGTTGCGTCCGGTGCGCGGATCGGCCGCCCACACCCGGTCGCCGACCCTGACCTTCTCGATGGGTTTTCGTGTCCCGTCCGCCATCAGCACCGGGGTGTCCGGCGCGAAGCTGTTGCCCGGACGGTCGCGCAGCATGCGCTCGCACGCCTCCTCGGCGTCGTCCAGCCGCTCCCGGGCCTGCCGGCGGGCGTTGCGGGCCCGGTCCAGGCGGTTCTTGAGGTCCCGGTAGCGGTCGATCAGCCGGGCGACCTTCGGGATCGACCGGACGGTTTTGCCGATCTTGCTCCACGGGACGATGCTGACCAGGCCCCACAGGCAGTCGCTGATGTTGGGGTCGCGGACGCAGTTGATGATGTCCCCGGCGAGGAAGTCCAGGCCGATCTCGCCGATCTCCTCCAGCAGGTCGAAGTCGTCCCACTCCCGCTGGGCCTCGTCCAGTTCGCCTTCGGCGGTGTTCAGGGCGTTCTGGGCCGCCTCGTACTCCTGCTCCTCCGGCGTGAGGCTCCTCGACGCGGAGGGCGTGGGAGACGATCCCGACGCGGACGGCGCGGTGGACGGCGACGCACCGGCCTCGCCGTCCTCGCCGCCGTTCGGATCGCAGTCGCCGCCGCGGGTGATCTCGCACACGCCGGCCCTGATGTTCGCGATGACCGAGTCGGGGATCGCCACCACCGTCACCGCGGCGGCGATCGCGCCCACCAGCAGCGCGATCGCGATGTAGGAGAGCGACCCCTCACCTCTGTCGCCGAGCCGGCGCAGCATGCACAGTCCCCCGAAACCCGTCCCCCGAGCACAAGACCGCAACGGATCCTGTGTTCAGGGAAACAGCCGGGGCGGCGTTCTGAATGAGCCCCTGGGCCCAAAACAGCGTTGGGCGGGTTTCGGGTGGGTCAGGCCAGGGTGAAGGAGTCGGCGATGCGCTCGGCGTCGGGGGGCATGGCGCCCTGACGCGCTTCGATGTCGACGAAGCAGAAGCGGTCGGCGGACAGCGAGACGCGGACGGTCATGCCGCTGACGGGTCCGGACTTGTTCGTCGAGTCGTAGGTGGCCTTGAAGCCGGGCTTGCCGCCGACGGTCAGGTCCGTGATGCGCGAACCGGGTTCGAGTGCCTGCTGTTTGCGCTTGAGCTGGTCCAGCGACGCGCCCACCGCGCCGCCGCGGTCGCAGCCGGCCGTCAGGTGGGGCGCGAACCCGGAGGTCGCCGAGCCGTCGATGGCGAAGACGACGCCCTGCTGGATCTGCCGGGCCATGAGCTGGCGGACGAGCTCGCCCATGTCGATGTCGAGGCCGAAGGACGTCCGCACGGCCGGTGAGGAGTCCTGCGTGGGGTCGACCTGCCGCCAGCCTTTGGGCAGGGTCAGGGTGACGCCGGTCTTGCCGCCGCCGATGCGGGCGCCGTCGCCGCCGGACATCGCGGGGGCGGACGACGTCGGCGTCGCGGGCGCGACGCTCGACACGGAGATCGACTGGGAGGGCGTCGCGCTCGCGCGGGCCTCGCCGTCGCCCGCGTCCCCGCCGCAGGCGGTGAGGGCCAGCGGGACGAGCGTGCCGATCACTCCTGCGGCGACCGCGGTGAGACGGCCCATGAGTCCACTCCGTGTCCGGTCGGGGGTTGGCGCCCGGACCATACCAGGAAGGCCGCGGGGACGGTCAGGCCCTTTCTGCCAGGGGCAGAGAGCCCGGGTGCGGCGAGGAGACGGCGACGAGACACGGAAGGGGCGGTTCGGTGTCTCGGAGACTCGCTCCGCTCGGCCTAGAGTCTTCCTGTAGGCGGAGCCTTGGTGGACGATCCAGGAGTCGACGGCGATGACGAACCCTTCCGATCCCGGCCAGTACCAGCGTCCTCCCGGGCCGCCGGGCGGTCCGTACATGCAGCCGCCCCAGCCGCAGCCGGCGTACGGCGCCGGGCCCGGCACGCCCGGCGCGGGGCAGACGGCGTTCGGGCGGCAGGGCGAGATGGGCGGCGTCCCCGAGAACAAGGGGCTGCTCGGCGCGCTGTTCGACGCGAACTTCGACCATCTGGTGACGCCCAAGCTCATCAAGCTGTGCTACGTGCTGGCGCTGCTGCTGGTGACCCTGTCCGCGCTGATCGTGCTCGTCCTCGGCGTGTGGGTCTTCCAGCTGCGCAACGGCTGGCTGCTGGGGCTGCTGATCATGCTGTGCGCCCCCGTCATCTGGATCTTCGAGGCCGTCCTGGTGCGCATCTTCATGGAGGCGGTGGTGGTGCGTTTCAAGGGCGTCGAGCATCTGCGGGTCATCAAGGACAAGATCTGAACGGCCGGGTTAGGCTCCCCAGGAGTCACGCGACATAGACGGGGCAGTGCAGGTGGCCGACTTCGAGTCTCAGGGTGGCGGCGAGGACGCTCCCCCACGCGAGACACGGCGGGACCCCGGTGTCACACGGCGCGAGGCGCACGTGCCGGGGCCGCGGCCCGGGGAGACCCGGCGGGACGGAACGGCGGCCGGCGATCCGCTGATGCGGCTGCCGGCCGTGCTGGCCGAACGGTTCGAGACGGTGGCCGAGCTGCCCGTGCAGGGCGCCGAGTCCGACCTGCTGCTGGTGCGGGACGCGCGGGGCGTCCAGTATGTGGTGAAGGTGTTCCGCCGCGGCTTCAACGCCGACCGCGACGTGTGGGCGAAACTGCCCGCGCTGGACTCGCCGCACGTGGTGCGGGTCCTGGAGACCGGGCACGCCGAGGGACGCGACTACGAGATCACCGAGTACGCGCCCGCCGGGAACCTGCGCGCGCTGGCGGACGGCCCGCTGCCGCCGGGCACGGTCGCCGCGGTGGCCGCCCAGCTCGCCGACGGGCTGGCCGCGCTGCACCGGGCGGGCATCGTGCACCGCGACCTCAAACCGGAGAACGTGCTGGTGACCGGAATCGATCCGGTGCGGGTGGCGATCACCGACTTCGGGCTGAGCCGGGTCATCGAGCAGAGCGTGGTGTTCGCCTCGGCGTCGCGCACGCTGGCGTACGCGGCGCCCGAGTCGCTGTCGGGGCAGGTGTCCCCGGCGCGGGACTGGTGGTCGCTCGGCATGATCCTGCGCGAGCTGGCGACGGGACGGCCGCCGTTCGCGGGGCTGAGCGAGACGGCCGTGATCGACCATCTGGCGACGCGTCCGGTCACGGCGGAGGACGTGGCCGAGCCCCGGCTGCGGCTGCTGTGCCGGGGGCTGCTCACCCGCGACCCGCGGCGGCGGTGGGGCGCCGAACAGGTGGCGCAGTGGCTGGACGGGGCGTCCCCGCCGGTCGCCGAGCCGGCGCGGCCCGTCCCCGAGCCCGGGCCGGGCGTGCCGTTCGCCGGGCGCCGTTTCACCGACCGCGGCGAGTTCGCCCGCGCGCTCGTCGAGCGGTGGGACGAGGCCGCGCGTTACTTCTTCGGCGGCGGGCAGGAGGCGTTCCGCGTCCTGCGCGAGTGGCTGTCGGGCCTGCCGGACGACAGCCGTATCGAGCTGGTCGACGGGCCGTTGTCGTCCAGGCAGCCGCCCGACGTGAAGCTGCTGCACCTGGTGCGCTGGCTCGACCCGTCGCTGCCCCCGCACTATCTGGGGCGGCGCGTCACCGCCGACGACCTGGCGGGGCTCGCGGCGTTGGCCGGTGACGCGACGCACCCCGACCACCGCACCGCCTGCCTGCTGGGCCGGGACCTGTGGGAGCACCGGCTGTTGCCCGTCCTGGCGGGCTTCGAAGGCGCGCACGACTTGGCGCGCGTCGACGAGCAATGGCGCGCGCACGTGTCCGCGTGGAACGACCTGGCGCGGTGGCTGCGCACCCAGAACGCGCTACCGGCCGGGGCTAAGGCGCGCTTGCCGGATGCGGGGACGACGTCCGACACGCGTGTGGCCGGTCCGCCCGCCCCGGCCGACGACCCGCCCGTGGTGCTGCTCACGTTGCTGGCGCTGGCCGTCCAGCCCGGACAGACACGTCAGATGTTGAGCGATGCCGCCGCCCGCGCGCGCGCAGGTCTGCACGAGCCGGTGCCGTGGCTGGAGTGGCTCGCGGACGGCGCGGGGGACGATCCGCTTCGGCTGCTCGCCGTGGCCCGCACCTCCCCCGAGGCCGTCCTCGAACTGGAAGCTCGGTCCCGTGACGTCAGAGCGGCCGAGCAGCGAGCCCAAGCGTTGCGCGAGCGTTGGGCCGAACGCGAACGCCGGCGCCTGGCCGGACGCAACAGCGCCGTGGCACGAGCCGTGGGCTGGTCCCTGCCCCTGCTCGCTTTCTGGCTGCTGGGCAGCTGGATCGTCGGTGCGCTCTTCGGCGGGGAGGACCCCGATGTCCAGTCGGTCTACACCTTCCTGCCCGGTTCCGGCGTGCCGTTCGGGGCGCTGGCGGTGTTGTCCGTGCTCGCGTGGGGCATGCAGTGCGGCAGCGAGGTTCTGCTCGCCCGCGCCCAGGGACGCGACTACCTGCCCTATGGCCCCTGGTCCTGGCTGTCACGGGTGCTCGGGGCCAGCGGCCGCGGCCTGTCGAAGGCGTCGCAGACGGTGTCGGGCGCGGCGCGCCGTACGGGCGGACGCGGCTGCGGGCTGCTGCTGCTCGCCGGGACCGTCCCGCTCCTGCTGATCCTCCTGCTCCTGGCCGCGCTCACACCGGTGGCGAGCCTGCTGTGGCTGCTGCTGCTCGTCGCCGGCCCGGCCGCGCACGCGGTGGCCGCAGGCGTACGGCTGCACCGGTGGCGGCAGCGGCACGCGGAGGACGAGCGGAGGGCGCTGGCGTGACGCCCCACATCCACGGCCCCCGACGCACGACGGCGGGGGCGACCCAGCACGGCCCTGGAGGAGCATCATGAGCAGTGGTGTCGAGGCCGACATCGCGTTGGACGCGGCAGTGGTCCTGACCCTGGGAATGAACCGGGCGCTGGGCCGTGCCGCGGGCGTGGCCGGACGCGGCGCCGAGGCGCTGGCGGCGCTCGCCGCGGGAAAGGCGGAGGAGCGGGCGGCGGCCCTGGCCGCAGTCGAGGCGTACGAGCGCGCACTGCGCAAGGTGCTCGAACGCAACGCGCGCATCGCCGCTCTGGCCGAGACGAGGGAGCGCCTGAAAGCCGACGTGGCGCTCCCCCAGCCCCTCCAGCCGGACGAGCAGGATATCGCCGAACTCGACGCGTGGTGCGCCGCGGCCGACACCGCCCTGGACGAGGCCGAGGCACGCCTGTCGCACCACCTGGCCTCCGAGATCGGCGCGCAGATCTTCCCGCGCGCCGCGACGTCACTGCGCACCGAACTGGGCCCCAGCGGCGAGCGTCCAACGCAGAGGGAAACGCGACCGGCGCAGGCCGAGGCCGTCCGGCAGCGCCTTGAGCGGGTGGTGGGCCGCCTGCTGCCGGACGTCTCGGCCGAGGACCGGCGCGCGGTCGCCGAGGCGGCCGCGCTGCTGCCCGGCGCGTCCGGCGAGGAGGAGGCCGAGGGGGTGCTGACCGAGGTGCGGCTGCGGGTGCAGGCGGCCAACGCCCGCACGCGGCAGCGGCGCGAGGAGGAACGGCGGCGCGCCGCCGAACGCGAGGCCGCCGAGCAGGCCGAGGCCGAGCGGCGCTACGTGCTGGACTCGATCACCTCGGCGTTCCAGGACCTGGGCTACGAGGTCCAGGCCGGGTTCGAGACGCTGACCGCCGCGGGCGGCGAGGTCGTCCTGACGCGCGGGTCGTGGCCCGACCACGGCGTGCGCATGCGCATGGACGACCCGGCGCAGATCCGCGCGGCCATGGTCCGCACCCGTCCCGCCGAGAGCGAGGACGACCGCAGGCTCGACGTCGAACGGGAACGGGAGTGGTGCGAGGCGTTCGAGGCCGCACGCGAACGGCTGGCCGACGCGGGCGTGCGTTCCGAGGTCACCTGGCGGCTGGAGCCGGGGGTGAAGGAACTGCCCGTCACCGACCGGGCACGGCAGACCGGGGCCCGTACGGCCGCCCCGCGCGAACGCCGCCGGGAACGCGGATGAACCCCGGGACGGGGGACGCGGAACAATGGGACGTGCTTGAAAGGGACGCGAACGACCAGGACGCGGCCACCGCGGGCCGCGAGCGGAGCGAGGCATGACCACTGAATCACCCACCCTCGGCGGGCGGCTGCCCGGCTGGCCGCCGTTCATCCGCGAGCTGGACGCGACCCTGTCCGTGCACTCCCAGTACGTGCTGTCGGGCAATCTCTACGACAGCTTCCTGGCCCCTCCCCTGGACGCCGCCGGGCCGGGCCGGCTGCTGCCGCTGCGCGACCTGCTGTGGGAGTCGCTGCACTCCAGCGGCTACTCCTGCCTGGTGGTGTACGACCCGGTGGACGGCCTGCAGGTGCACCCCGACACCGAGGACGAGGCCGGCGACGAGGCGGCGGAGGCGGCCGAGCGGCTGCTGGGCAAGCTGAAGGGCGAGCAGAAGCCGTCCCTGGAGGGGCTGACCAAGCATCTGGCGGCGGTGGCCCGGCCGTCGGACAACGTCCGCGCCGCCGTGCTGATCGACTCGGCGTCCCGGATCGCCCGCAGCCCCACCGACCTGGAGCCCGCCGAACGCGACTTCTTCCGGTTCTGCGCCAAGCTGTCGCGCACCGCCAGCCCGGTGCGGGTGGTGGGCGCCCGGCCCAAGCCGCTCTACAACCCCGTCATCTGGCTCGTGGAGCGGCCCGGCGACCTGCCGCCGTGGCTGACCGCCGACAACGAGAACATCCGCGAGATCACCATCCCGCGGCCGCACCTGGGCGACCGGCAGGAGACGGCGCGGCTGCTGGCCCGCGCGTTCGGGATCAGCGACGTGGACGCCGACCAGGCCGCCGCGGAGGCGTGCGACGCGTTCGCCGAGCAGGCCGACGGGCTGACCCTGCAGTCGATGATCGAGGTGACCCGGCTGGCCAAGGAGCGCAACATCCAGCTGGCCGACCTGCCCGACGCGGTGCGCACCTACAAGCTGGGCGTGCTGGACAACCCGTGGAACCGCGGCCACCTGCGCCGCCGGGTGCTGGAGGGCGAGCGCCGCGTCCCCGAGCGGGTGATCGGGCAGCCGCAGGCCGTCACCAAGACCCTGGATATCCTCAAGCGCGCCGTGCTGGGCCTGTCGGGCGCGCAGGCCACCCGGTCGGGCAGCCGCCCGCGCGGGGTGCTGTTCTTCGCCGGTCCCACCGGCACCGGCAAGACCGAGCTGGCCAAGGCCATCACCGAGCTGGTGTTCGGGGACGAGTCGGCCTACCTGCGCTTCGACATGAGCGAGTTCTCCGGGGAGGGCTCGGGCGACCGGCTCATCGGCTCGCCGCCCGGGTACGTCGGCCACGAGGCGGGCGGGGAGCTGACCAACGCGGTGCGCGAGGACCCGTTCCGGGTGATCCTGTTCGACGAGATCGAGAAGGCGCACCCGCGGATCCTGGACAAGTTCCTGCAGATCCTGGAGGACGGCCGGCTGACCGACGGGCGCGGCAACACCGTCCACTTCTCCGAGTCGATCCTCATCTTCACCTCCAACCTGGGCATGTTCGTGCGCGGTCCGGAGGCCGGACCGGACGGCGCGCCCGTCCGCGTGCGCAACATCACACCCGGCATGACCTACGACGAGGTGGAGCGGCGCATCAAGGCCGCCGTCGCCGACCACTTCACCGAGGTGCTGAACCGGCCCGAGCTGCTCAACCGGTTCGGCGACAACATCGTGGTCTTCGACTTCATCGGCCCCGAGGCCGCCAACAAGATCTTCGACCTGCAGTTCGCCAACATCTGCCGCCGCGTCACCGAGGAGCACCGGCTGGTGCTGGCGGTCAAGGGCGACGCCCTGGAGACGCTGCGCGAGTGGTGCACCGGCGACCTGGACCACGGCGGCCGCGGCATCGGCATGAAGCTGGAGTCCTTCTTCGTCAACCCGCTGGCCCGCGCCCTGTTCGACCGGGAACTCACCCCCGACGAGCGCATCACCGTGACCGGTGTCCGCCGCGAGGGCAGCATCGTCCACCTGGACCTGCAGTGACCGGGCCGTCCTCGAACGCACAGACGCTGCTGCTGGCCAAGGCGCACTATCCTGTCACCACGCTAGGGCCGGGCGTGCGCGCGGGCATCTGGACGCAGGGGTGCACGCTGCACTGCCCGGGCTGCCTGTCGCGCGACACGTGGGAGGCCGACCCGGGCAAGGCCGTGCCGGTCGCGGCGGTGCTCGGCTGGCTGGAGTCGCTGCCGCGTCCGCTGGACGGCGTCACCATCTCCGGTGGCGAGCCGTTCCAGCAGCCGGAGGCGCTGGCCGCGCTGCTCCGGGGCATCCGCGCGTGGCAGGACACCTCCGGACATGAGACGATTCCGTTGGACATACTCGTCTACAGCGGATATGTCTACTCTCGGCTTTTGCGTTCGGCGCGGACGAGCGAGATCCTTGGGTTGTGCGACGCGGTCATCACCGGGCCGTACGTCGACCGGCTCAATCCGGGGGGGCGACACTCCCCGGACGGCTCTCTACTCTGGAGGGGGTCGTCCAACCAGCGCATCGTCCCGCTGTCCCCGCTGGGGCACGAGCGGTACGGGGCTCTGGCCGACGGCTCCGAGCAGACCGGTCGCGACGCAGCGCCCCGAGTTCAGGTGTCCGTGGACGAGGGGCCGGAGGGAAGGCGGGTGTTCTACATCGGGATCCCGCGGAGGGGTGACATGGAGCACCTCACAACGAGGCTCGAACGTGCCGGCGTACGTGCGGGGGAAGTGTCATGGCGACCTTGAACTGTCCTGTCTGTGACGAGCCCTACCAGCAGGGCGATCTGGTCTGCATGAGCTGCGGTGCCAACCTGGCCCGCAGCGGCGGTGCGCGTCGTCACGGCGCCGGCTATCCGCCGCCGCCCCAGCAGCAGGGTTCTCCGCAGTACCCCCATCAGCCGCCGTACGAGCAGCAGGCGCCCGGGCAGCCCCAGCACCAGGTCCCGCCGTACCAGCAGCAGGACCCGCCGTACCAGCAGCAGGACCCGGGCCAGTACGACCCCGGCCAGTACCAGCCCTCGGGCGGTCACCCGCAGCACCAGGCGCCGTCGCCCTACCAGCAGGCGCCGCAGCACCAGTCCCCGGCCGCTCCCCAGGACCCGTGGGCCCAGCAGCGGCCGGAGGCGTGGAACCCGCCCGTGCAGCCGCCCGCCCCGGCCCAGCAGCACGCGCCCCAGCACCAGCAGCACCAGCCTCCGGGCCACCAGCAGCAGGGCGGCCTGAGCGGCGGCCAGCAGATGCCCGACAACGCCTGGGGGCAGCCCGCGCCGCAGATGCCCGACCAGCAGTGGGGGCCGCCTCAGCAGCAGGCGCCGCCCGGGCACGACCCGCACCACCACCAGCAGCACGGTCCGGGTCCGCAGCCGCACGCCCCGGCGGAGCACCAGTACGCCCCGCCGTCGCACCAGCCGGACCCGCGCGCCCCGATGCCGCCGACGTACGGCCGCGAGGCGACGCTGCTGCCGCCCGAGGCGCAGCAGCACCAGCAGCAGGCCCAGGCCCGCCCGGACTCCACCGCGTTCATGTGCCCCTACTGCGAGGCGGTGCTGACCAACCCGGGCGCGGCACAGTGCGAATCGTGCCTGCGGCCGCTGCCGTCCCAGGGCACGCCGGTGCTGCGCGTCCAGTTCCCCAGCGGCGAGATCAAGGTGTCGGTGGGCCAGCACCTGGTGCTGGGACGCGACGCGGGCCAGTCCCCCGTCGCCTCCACCTTCACCCAGTTCGACAACGTGTCACGGCGCCACTCGACGGTCTGGCTGGACCCGTCGGGCACCGCCTGGGTGCGCGACGAGGGCTCCACCAACGGCACCTTCGTCAACGGCGAACGCCTGCCGCGCGGCGTGGAGGCCCCCCTACGCGACGGCGACCAACTCCGCCTGGCCGCCGACGTAACCGGCACCGTCCAGCTCAAGTAACGCGACGGGGGCGGCCCTCTCCGGAGGCGCCGCTCCTCCTCGCTCGACCACCGTCGCGTAGGCCGGAGTCCCGAAGAAGACCCGGGATCGTTGACAGATCGAAGCCGTGGATCTCCTCGGCCCCGCGCCGGATTCGGCGAACGAGTCGTGGAAGACGTCCTTGTACGCGCATCACCATGCCGCGTTGGCGGGCCTGGCGAGTGACTGTCAGCGGCCTGCAACAAGCCTTTGAGATCGTCGGCATCCATACCGCGGCTCGCCGTGCTTGTAGCGGCGGTACTGGCGCTGGCTGACGCTCGTCGAAACGAGCCACACGAATGACGAACGACTGGCACAAAAGGAGGCTCCGACGCCGTCGCATAGCGACGGACGCCGGAGCCGATTAGGCGCCGCCGGGGAAACGCCGCCGGCGCTGTGCTAGATCATCACTTGCCGCATTGCTGGCACGTGCTGTTGCTGCGGGGGTTGTTGGCCCCGCAGTGCTGGCAGATCCAGTTACCATCTCCGTCATCCGCCTGGGACAGGACGGCGAGAAGAGGCGCGGTCCGACGGATCGCCTGAGCTGTCACGCGCATTTGAGTGCCTTTCACTCGAGGGTTGGCATGACGACCTTGTGTCGAAAGCCAACAGAGACTGTTCGCACTCGCCGGACTTCGGCAACTCCGTGTAATCCAGATCACATTCGGCTGCTGGACTCGTGTCGTTCAAGCTGACGTCGTGGGGAGTCCCCATTCCGGTGCCGTGCTTGCCGCGGGTGCCCGGGTTCGTTGGGGTCGGTCTGACGTCGGCAGGTAGCGACGCCGGGGTCGAGGTGTGTCCGTGTGCCGCCGTCGGTTGGAATTGGATGACGACGAGGATTGCGCTCCGGAGCCAGGTCGAGGGCAAGGCGCCGACCAGACTCGATCTCGGCGATGGCAGGCGGGCGCGGGCTGGTCATCGGGGGCGGCGGGCTTCTCGGGGCGGGGGGGGGGGGGCCCCGGGGGGGGGGGGGGGGTGGGGGGGGGGGGGGGGGGGGGGCCGGGGGGGGGGGCCCCCCGGGGGGGGGGGGGGAGAAAGAGAGTTTTTTTGTGGGGGGGGCGGT